>WGEZ01000109.1 GCA_015492515.1 Nitrospirota bacterium | reverse complement strand
GTAGAGTCTCTTGTCGAAATGTACCGAGGCGGTGAACTTCTCCACCAGCTTGTGCGTCTTTTCCGAGAAACGGCCGCCCCACGGTTTGTCAGCCATGGTCCCTCCTACAGTCCCGTCAGTGCCCTGATCCTCAGCCTCAGGGAGTTTATCTTGATGAAGCCCTCGGCGTCCTGCTGGTCGTATACGGTGTCTTCCTCGAAGGTGGCGAACTCGGGACTGAAGAGCGACTTCTCCGCCTTCCTCCCCACGACGTCGCAGTTCCCTTTGTACAGCTTCAGTCTCGCCGTGCCGGTGACACCGAGCTGGCTCTCGTCGACCAGTTTCTGGAGCAGCTCCCTCTCCGGGGAGTACCAGTAACCGTTGTACACCAGCTCCGAATACCTGGGGATCAGGGAGTCCCTGATGTGCAGCACCTCCCTGTCCAGGGTTATCGATTCCACCGCCCTGTGAGCGGCGTGGAGGATGGTCCCGCCGGGCGTCTCGTATACCCCCCTCGACTTCATCCCCACGTACCTGTTCTCCACGAGATCGACCCTTCCGATACCGTTTTTCCCGCCGATCCTGTTCAGCTCCGCCAGCAGCGCCGCAGGCGTCATCCTCTCGCCGTTCAGGGCGACGGGATTCCCGGCCTCGTAGTCTATCTCGATGTAGGTGGGCCTGTCGGGGGCCTTCTCCGGGGAGACGGAGAGAACATACATATCCTCGGGCGGTTCCGCCCAGGGGTCTTCCAGGATCCCTCCCTCGAAACTGATGTGGAGCAGGTTCCTGTCGGAAGAGTAGGGTTTGGCCTTTGTCACCGGCACGGGGATGCCGTATTTTTCTGCATAGGCTATGAGGGACTCCCTCGAGCCGAGCTCCCACTCCCGCCAGGGCGCTATCACCTTGATGTCAGGCCTCAGGGCGTAGTAGGTCAGCTCGAACCTCACCTGATCGTTGCCCTTGCCCGTCGCGCCGTGCGAGACGGCATCGGCCTTCTCCTTACCGGCGATCCTGATCTGCTCCTTGGCAATGAGCGGCCTCGCTATGGACGTCCCCAGAAGGTACCTCCCCTCGTAGACGGCGTTGGCCCTCAGCATGGGGAAGACGAAGTCCCTCACGAACTCCTCCCTGAGGTCCTCGATATAGATCTTGCTGGCCCCCGTCTCGACGGCCTTCCTGTTGAGGGGCTCCAGCTCTTCCCCCTGACCGAGATCGGCGGAGAAGCAGACCACCTCGCACCCGTATTCCTCTATGAGCCACCTCACGATCACCGAGGTGTCCAGGCCTCCTGAGTAGGCGAGGACCACCTTTTCGACATCATTCCTTTTCAATTTGAGATTCCTCCAAGATTCAGGATTCAAAGAGTCCGGACACCGGTCCCTGCTCCCTTTCATTTACCCCATGAGCTTTTCGAGGATCGCCTTCTGGAGATGGAGCCTGTTCTCCGCCTGCTCGAAGACGACGGACTGCGGCCCTTCCAGGACTTCCTCCGTTATCTCCTCGCCCCTGTGGGCGGGCAGACAGTGCATCACGACGGCGTCATCGGCGGCCATGGAAAGGATGCCGGCGTCCACCTGGTATGGAGCGAAGATCTTCCTCCTCGCATCGTACTCCTCCTCCTGCCCCATGCTCGCCCAGACGTCCGTATTGATCACGTCTGCTCCCTCCGCGGCCTCGCGGGGGTCCTCGACGATCTTCACCTTTCCTCCGCCCTCTCTGCCGGCAAGGTCGAGGACCTTCCGGTGCGGTCCGTACCCCGGGGGACAGGCGAGGACGAGTTCGAAGCCCAGCCTGGATGAAGCGAGTATCCAGGAGTTGGCCATGTTGTTGCCGTCCCCGATCCAGGCGATCCTGAGCCCCTCTATCCTTCCCTTCCTCTCAGTGATGGTGAACAGGTCGGTGAGCACCTGGCAGGGGTGAAGGAGATCGGTGAGCCCGTTGATGACCGGTATGGAGGCGTAGTGTGCAAACTCCTCGAGGAGATCGTGGGAGAAGGTCCTGATAACCACACCGTCCAGATAGCGGGAAAGGACCCGCGCCGTGTCGCGTACCGGCTCGCCCCTCCCTATCTGGGTGTCCTTGGGACTGAGGAATATGCTGTGGCCGCCGAGTTGATAGACTCCCACCTCGAAGGAGACCCTCGTCCTCGTCGACGACTTGTCGAAGAGCAGCCCCAGTGTCCTGCCCGTGAGGCGCTGGTGCGGCACTCTCCTCTTCTGGAGGTCCTTCAGCGCCCTCGCTCTGCCGAAGAGGGCGTAAATCTCCTCCCTGGTGAGGTCGAGGATACTGAGAAGGTCCCTCTTCAACGTGAAACCTCCCCCAGCACTTCGCCGAGCAGGGCCGCCATTTCGTCTATCTCCTCCTCCGTTACGGTAAGGGGCGGCAGGAAGCGGATCACCCTGCCTGCGGCGCAGTTGAGCAGAAGCCCCCTCTCCATGGCCCCGGCCACCACGCCGGCGCCTTCGAAGTCGAGCTCCATCCCGTATATGAGGCCTCTCCCCCTCACCTCCCTGATGAAGGAATGCCTGCCCGCAAGCCCCTCGAGCCTGTTCCTGAGTATCTCTTCCATCCTCCTGCAGTTGTCGAGAATCCCCTCTTCGAGGATGCACCTCACGGCCGCCAGCGCCGCCGCACAGGCCAGGGGATTCCCGCCGAAAGTGCTGGCATGGGTGCCCGGCGTGAAACTCCCGGCCACCTCTCCCCTCGCCGCCATCGCTCCCATGGGAACCCCGCCGGCTATCCCCTTGGCGAGGGTGATGATGTCCGGCTCCACACCGAACCCCTCGTATGCAAAGAGGCTGCCCGTCCTTCCCATCCCGGTCTGCACCTCGTCGAAGATGAGGAGGACATCCCTTTCCGAGCAGATCCGGCGGATCCCCTCCAGGTATCCCTCGGAGGGGACGTTCACCCCTCCTTCCCCCTGGATAGGCTCGACCATGACGGCGCAGGTCTTATCATCCACGGCGTCACGAAGGGCCCGGAGATCGTCGAAGGGGACGTGCCTGAACCCCGGAAGCAGCGGCTCGAAGCCCTTCTTGAACTTCTCCTGCCCCGTGGCGCTGACGGCGGCCATGGTTCTCCCGTGGAAGGAGCCCTGCATCGTGACGATATCGTGCCTTCCGGGCCCGTACCTGTCGAAGC
>WGEZ01000108.1 GCA_015492515.1 Nitrospirota bacterium | reverse complement strand
CTTCAGACATCTCTGCGGCCATATTATTTTCGGAAGGAGCAGTATGATTGGATCTGAAGGGGGTATCTTATGCAAAATTTCCTCGGAGGCGTGCTGTGTGTGTTCCTGTTCTTTATTAGCCGGATTCAGCGATAACCGATCTTATGGGGCAGCACGAAAGGGTCTTCAAGTCAACTTACGCCCAAAAAAGTCTTCGACTCTTCGGGAACCCCGTATTTGGAGTGAGCACCCGGCCCGCCTCCAGTGAATACACAAGACCTTGAAACAATGCTGAATCAGGTTCAGCACATGGTTCAGGGCCACCTTTGCAAGAGGGGCAGATCCGCAAAGTGCATTATTGGGGGTTCTGCCTTCTTCACCGCAGCTTCTCTATATCGGCATTTGCACCGAGCATCACCAGCACATCATCCTTTTTGATCAGATCTGTGGGTAAAGGGTTAATGTTCCAGGTCTCCCTCTCTGTTTCGTTAATCTTATGTTTTCTCTTTATTGCGATTATGCTTATGCCGTACTCTGCCCTCAGGTTGGTATCCTTTATCGTCTTATCCCACAGGAACTTCGGTGCCGGCAGTTCAACGATGCTGTACTCAGGGGAGAGCTCTATATGTTCAAGGAATTCCGGTTTTATCAGGCTGTGGGCGACCCTCTGTGCCATATCCCTCTCAGGATACACCACCCTGTCAACACCGAGGTTGGCAAGCACCCTGCCATGGAGGTCGTTTACCGCCTTTGCGATTATCTCCTTAATGCCCATCTCCTTGAGCATCATGACCACGAGTATGCTCGCCTCTACATTCTCCCCTATGCTCACCACGGCCACGTCCACATTCTGTACACCCGCCTCTCTCAGTGCAGCCTCATCCATTGCGTCCATGTTGATCGCAAGGGTTACGCGGTCTGCTATCGTCTTTATCTTGTTCTCGTTTCTGTCTATTGCTATGACGTCACAGTCGCTCTCAGCGAGGGTGAGTGCCACCGCCGAGCCAAACCTCCCGAGCCCGATCACTGCAAACTGTTTCTTCATCCTATCATGATCCTCCCTTCGGGGTAGCGGATTCGTTCCTCGGGCTGCCTCAGCAGCGCCATGAAGAGTGTCAAGGGGCCAAGCCTTCCGGCGAGCATCGTGAGTATAATTATGGCCTTGGACAGATCGGAGAATGTTGCGCAAAAGCTCCTTGCCCCTCCGTCTCCGGCTGACAGCCCCACTGTACCAAATGCTGAGACGACCTCGAACATGGTCTTCTGAAACCCCGTATGCTCGATATCGATGATCACCAGGGTCACGACATTTATGAAGATCACTGCAAGGGCAAGTACGACAAAGGATCGGGATATCAGCGCCTCTGGCACCCTTCTCCTGAACATAACCGTGTCCCTCCTTCCCCTTATTGTACACCATAGATTCATGATCACGACAGTAGTTGTCGTGGTCTTTATGCCACCGCCCGTGCTTCCCGGTGAGGCCCCTATAAGCATCAGGATGGCGGTGACGAAGATGGTTGCCGGCTGGAGGGTGGAGTAGTCAATGGTGTTGAATCCCGCTGTCCTCGCTGTAACCGAGGCAAAGAGGGAGGAGAAAAAGATTTCGAGGCTGCCAAGGCCGGGTTCCGCAAAGAGGTACTTTCTCTCGTTGAAATAGATCAGAAAGGCGCCTGCAACGATCAGGAAGGCCGTTGATGAAAGGACAATGAGTGTGTGAAGCATCAGCCTCTTATGTCTCCCTCTTACCCATCCGTAGAGGTCATCTACGACCACGAACCCTATCCCACCGATGATTATGAGGACCATAACGGTCAGGTTCATCGTGATATCCCCCCTGTAGCCTGTCAGGCTGTCCGGGAAGAGGCTGAATCCCGCATTGTTGAAGGCGGATATGGAATGAAACACCCCTTTGAAGAGCGCATCTCCGAAGGGGTAATCCTTCAGAAACCTCATGGACAGGATCACGGCACCGGCGCCTTCTGCCGCGAAGACAAAGATGAGCATCCCCTTCATGAACCTGACGATGCCCTCAAGGGTTGCTATGTTCAGGGACTCCTTCAGGAGCACGCGCTCGGAGATGCCGATCCTTCTGCCGGCCAGGAGGGCCAGAAGGGTCGCCATCGACATGTAGCCCAGGCCGCCGACCTGAATGAGCAAGAGGATGACCACCTTGCCGAACGGCGTGAAATCAACGGCCGTGTCTTTCACAATCAGCCCCGTAACACAGACAGCGGATGTAGAGGTAAAGAGTGCATCGACCAGGGTGATGCCCTTTGTTGTCGAATAGGGCAACATGAGGAGCGCCGTACCGAGCAGTATCACGGCGACAAAGCCGAAGACGAGGAGTTGAGGCGGTGACAACCTCCTGTATGTACGATCAGATTTCATCGCGAGGCATGGTCGAGCCTTGTTTTGCAGACCCCTTAAGACCGCATGCTGTACCGGCCCGTCAAGGTATTATACATAATGTCAGGGTCTTATTAGCACCGGAGAAACGGAGGCGGAAGGATGGCGGAAGGCGGCTCAAGTGTTGCAAAATATAATATGAGTTGCATTTTGCAATACAAAGTGTTTAACATAAGCATGGGATAGATGCTCGGAAGGCAGGCAAGCATAAGGCAGAAGATAACCCTGGGTTATGTGGCGGGATTTCTGTTCATACTGCTCATAACCTCGATCATATTTGTCAATCTGATACTCATCGAAGAGAGGATCGGTTTCTATGCGATCATTTCGAGGTTCCTCGACACCACCCTTGAGATGAGGAGATATGAGAAGAACTATTTTCTCTACAGGAAAAAGGAGGATTTCTCCGAGGCGATGGCCTACATAGAGGAGGCCACGGAGTTGATCCGGGAGAACAGGGAGAGCTTCGGTGAGTTCTCGTCCTCTCTCTTCAGCTGGCTGGAGCTCTTCAGGACCAAGGACTCGTCGAGGGCTGGAAACGTCTCGGAGAAGGCCCTCGGGCTGCTCAACGAGTACAGGGATCTGCTGGAGAGGGACTTTGCCACCGGTCGTCCCGACAGCGAGATCGAGAGGGAGATAAGGGAGAAGGGACGCGCCGTAACAGAGATAGCCGAGAGACTCTCCGAGACGGGAACCAGGAACATCCAGGCCTTGATCGTCAGCGCGAGGAAGAGTCTGATCTTCTCCGTAATCCTCTTTCTCATCGGCACAGTGTTGATCGCGAGGATGATACTGAAGATAGCCATACAGCCTTTGAAGGAGCTGGAAAGCGGGATGAGGAAGATCGCCTCCGGGGATTTCGAGATGCTCTCGATGAGTTCGAAGAACGACGAGATCGTATCCCTGAACAGGGCCTTCAACAGGATGATAAAGGAGCTCTTCGCTCAGAGGGATATAATCCGTTCCGAGAAGCTCACCTCCCTGGGGACGATGCTCGCCGGCATCGCCCATGAGATAAACAACCCCCTCTCGAACATATCCACTTCAGCCCAGATACTGTCCGAGGAGATCGACAGCGATGACAGGGAGTTCAGGAGGGAGCTGATCGGACAGATCGTTCAGGAGACCGACAGGGCGCGCGATATCGTCAAATCCGTGCTTGAATTTACAAGGGAGAGGGACTTCAAGAAAGGAGAGATAAACCTCCTGAAGGCACTGAGGGAGACCATGAGGTTCATCAGGTCCGATCTGCCTACATACATAACAATCGCCTTTGACGTGCCGGAGGAGCTGACGATCTTTGCCGACAAACAGAAACTCCAGCACGTCTTCCTGAACCTCTTCAGGAATGCAATAGATGCAATACCCGATGAAGGCGTGGAGGGCAAGATAACGGTGACGGCCAGAGAGAACAAGGATAACGAAGAGGTGGAGATCTGGTTTTCAGATACCGGCAAGGGGATACCTGAACCGATAATCAACAGGATATTCGATCCTTTCTTCACGACAAAGGACATCGGTGGAGGTACGGGGTTGGGGCTGTATGTCACCCACGAGATAATAAAGCAGCACGACGGCTCCATCGATGTGAAGAGCCAGCCCGGCACAGGAACGACATTCATTATAAAACTCCCTCTGAAAGGAGACGACGATGGAAGAGAAGATCAAACTTCTGATAGTTGACGACGAAAGGATAGCCCTCAGAAACCTCGAGCATGTCCTGAAGAAGGAAGGCTATGAGATAAGAACCACCTCGAGCGGACAGAACGCCCTGAGGCTGCTGGAGAGATACGAATTCGATGTCGTCCTCACCGACCTGAAGATGGAGAAGGTCGACGGCATGCAGATCCTGAAGAGGTGCAGGGAGATCTACCCGGACACGGAGGTGATAATGATCACCGGGTATGCAACGATCGAGACGGCGATAGAGGCGATGAAGCACGGGGCCTATCACTACATATCAAAGCCCTTCAAGCTGGATGAGGTTAGGAAGGTCGTGAGGGAGGCATCGGAGAAGGTGAGGCTCAAGAAGGAGAACAGACAGCTCAGGGAGAGCCTTGAAAATATCAGGGACAGGGTGAAGATCATCACCCAGGCCCCCCAGATGCTCAGGATACTGGACATGGCGAAGGAGGTCGCCCCTACCGACTGCAACATCCTCGTCACCGGTGAGAGCGGTACGGGCAAGGAGCTGATAGCCCGTTATGTTCATCTCTACAGCAAGAGGTCCAGGGGGCCCTTCCTTGCCATCAATTGTGGAGCCTTCACAGAGGAGCTGCTCGCAAACGAGCTCTTCGGACATGAAAAGGGCGCGTTTACAGGTGCGACATTCCTGAAGAAGGGTCTGATAGAGATGGCTGCCGGAGGCACCCTCTTCCTGGACGAGATCACCGAGATGAGCCCGTCGATGCAGGTCAAGCTCCTGAGGGTGATCCAGGAGAGGGAGTATCACCGTATCGGGGGGACCGAGGCGGTGAGTGTGGACGTGAGGTTCATTGCAGCCACCAACCGGAACATCCAGGAAGTCATCGAGAGCGGTGAGTTCAGGCAGGACCTCTATTATCGTCTGAATGTAGTCACCCTCCACCTGCCACCCCTTTCCGAGAGGAAGGGGGACATCCCCCTGCTCAGTTACCACTTCCTCAAAAAGTACTCCGCCATCATGCAGAAGGAGGTCACCGAGATATCGGAAGATGTGTTGAACGTCCTGAGCAACTACGGCTTTCCGGGCAATGTGAGAGAGCTGGAGAACATCATAGAAAGGGGGGTCGCTCTCTCCAAGGGGGAGGTGCTCGAGATGGTACACCTTCCCGATGATCTCAGAGAGTTGAGTATCAGGACATTCAGAAAAAACAGCGGGAAGATACCGTCCCTCGAGGCACAGGAGAGGGCATATATACAGTGGGTGTTGAAGGAGGTCGGTGGCAACAAGTCCAGGGCAGCACAGATACTCGGTATAGACAGGGTATCCCTCTGGAGAAAGATCAAGAGATACGAGATCGAGAAATAGCCCGTTGCAATAAGCAACAACAAAGACCTGCCGGCATTCACCTCCTGCAAAAATATTCTTCAGAATCAATGTGTTATTAATCTGGCATACTTATTGCTCCAACTGTTCATGACAAGCGGTCAACCCCGACGTCCTTGACCCAGGAAAGGAGGATACCATGAGGAGATTCATCAAAAACTTCGAGGACTCCATGGCTGCAGTCGCATTTGCAGAGTCAGGGGATGAGAAGACAGCCCGTCAGATCATGAACGAGATGAAGATGACGAAGCAGGGAAGCAAACGCGTGAAGGTGAAGGATGAAAGGCTGGGTTCATTGATCGAAAGACACGAGAGGACGGAAGAGGCCGTCGTCTTTGCCGAGGCCGGGGAGCATGAGTA
>WGEZ01000107.1 GCA_015492515.1 Nitrospirota bacterium | reverse complement strand
CTTTAATAGGTGACCCCCCTGTTTTCAAGACCGAGGCCCTTTAACTCAAGATCCAGCGGGATATCGGCAGGTGAACAGGAACCTATCCCTTGCCTTCTTTCCACGTGGAAGTGTGGTGTGATTTACGTCCCGGTCTTTCTTGACAAACATATATTAATATCAATACAATGTAATTATAATTAAAATTCAATTACATGGAGTGATCATGGAATTGCTTAGCTTTAACCCCTGGTGGAGGGACGGGAAGGTCCCTCCTCAGTTCCTCGGAAAGAAGAGGAGGATATTCAGTGAAGTGGCCAGGTATATCGATAAACGGCAGATACTTTTATTCACAGGGCTGAGGAGGGTCGGCAAGACCACCCTGATGTACCAGATCGTAGACGAACTCCTCGGCAAGGGCGTGAACCCGTACAACATCTTATACTTCTCATTTGATGAGATGAGGTACGAGCTCGAGGACATCATCAAACAATATGAGATCGAGGTGCTCCGTGAGGACATCGCAGGAAAGAAGGCCTTTGTACTCCTCGATGAGATACAGAAACTCAATGACTGGCCTTCAAAGGTCAAGATCCTCTATGATTCAAACCCGAAACTGAAGCTGTTCCTTACAGGATCGGCCCAGATAAGTATGTGGAGAGGCACGAGGGAGAGTCTTGCCGGAAGGTTCTTCGAGTTCCTGGTCAGGCCGTTGGACTTTGAAGAGTATCTCGACTTCAAGGGTCTACAGATAGACGGAGACAGGGAAGCGATATTCGAAAAAGACCTGAAGAGGCAGATGACAGGGTTCCTCAGGACAGGAGGTTTCATTGAAGCACTGGATCTCGATGAGTATATGATCAGAAAATACTTTAAGGAGAGCCTGCTTGAGCGGGTTATATTTGTGGATATACCGCAGACGTTCAGGCTTGACATTCCTGAACTTTCCATGAAACTGTTGAGCCTTGCTGCCTCAAGGCCGGGTTTTTATCTTGATTATAAGAACCTCGGCAATGACCTCAAGATCGATCACAGGACCATCGCCAACTATGTCTCATACCTTGAGTATGCCCTGCTTTTACAGAAGCTCTATAACTATTCACGCAACCTTCTCACAAGTGAAAAGAGGGCGAGGAAGGTATATCTCAGCAATACGGCCTTCACGTTAGCCCTGAGTCCCCGGACCGATATGCCGGCTCTTCTGGAGCAGTATTTTGTAAACAGCCTGGATGCGAGGTTCTTCCTCAAGACACCACAGAAAGAGGAGATTGACATAATCCGTACCGAGAAGAGTCATCTCCTCCCGGTCGAGGTGAAGATAAGGGAGAAGATAGCCCGGGCCGATGTAAAGATCCTCTTCAAGTTCCTCGAGAGAAACAACCTGAGGAGGGCGTTGCTCATCACCCTCGACACTGAAACAAGATTCCGCAAAGGCAAACTAATGGTAGAGGCGATACCTTACTGGAAGTACTGGAGCATCAGAAGGAGTATAACCCGGCTCCAGAGATAGGGCCGACTCTTCGCACCGGTCCCATCCGCATATCTTTTCTCCATCAGCTACCTTCGGCTGAAGGGCCGGATCTCTACAGCTGCGGGTGGTGCTGGCGGGAGCGTGTGGGAATCGAACCCACCTTCCCCGCTTGTGGCAGGGAACACTGGATTTGAAGTCCAGGGGGGACACCAGAGCCCCATCCACTCCCATGGTTGATTGTACCGGGTTTCTCCCGGCCAGGTCAAACTCGTTGAAGCCGCCCGCTTCACTCGATCAGCACTATCTGTATATCCATCACGTTCGTCCCCGTAGGGCCGGTGATGAGGAGGTCTCCGGTCTTCCGGAAGAGGGTGTAGGAGTCGTTGTTGTCGAGGAACTCCACGGGGTCGAGCCCCCTGGTCCTCGCCTTTCCTGCTGAAGCACCGTCGACGACGGCGCCCGCTGCATCCGTGGGACCGTCGGTGCCGTCCGTTCCTGCTGAGAGCAGGGTTATCCCCTGCACCCCTTCGATGGAGATCGCAAAGGCGAGGGCAAACTCCGTGTTCCTCCCGCCCCTGCCCTTGCCCCTCACCGTAACCGTCGTCTCACCACCGGAGAGGAGGCACACCCGCTCCCCCGCCCTCTTCCTCTCCAGGGCCTCAGCGGAGAGCCAGAGGGCGGCCTCCCTCGCCTCTCCGGTGAGCTCGGAGGTGAGCACCTCCGCGGGGATGCCGAGGCCCTCCGCCCTCTCCCTGCCCGCCTCCAGCGCCTTGCGGTTGCTACCTATGATCACGTTCTCCACTGCATCGAATATCCCGGCTCCGGCCTTCGGGGTCTCGGGTATCTCACCCTTTACGCCCCTCAGGAGGGTCTGTAGCACCAGCTCCGGGGTCCTGTCGAGGAGGCGATGTCTCTTCAGGACGTCCATCGCCTCCTGATAGGTCGAGGGATCTGGTGAAGTGGGGCCCGAGGCTATGAGATCGACCCTGTCTCCCACCACATCTGAAAGTATGAGCGAGACGGTCTCTGCAGGATGGATGAGTCCGGCGAGCCTCCCTCCCTTCACCCTTGAGAGGTGTTTCCTCACCGTGTTCAACTCATAGATGTCCGCTCCCGCCCTCAGGAGTAATTCCGTGACCTCCCTCTTCTGATCAAGGGTTATGCCACTGCAGGGGGCAACGAGGAGTGAAGACCCTCCTCCGGAGATGAGACAGACGACCATGGCATCCTCTGCCAGGCCCTTCACGGACTCAATGACCGCTTCCGTCGCCTTCAGACCATTTGTGTCCGGCACCGGATGCCCCGCCTCATGGACCCTTGACCTTGCCGGCCTGAACCTCTCAAGGCAGTGTCCGTACTTCGTTATGACCATCCCGCTGTCAACGGGGAGGGTCTCCTCCACGGCCTTAGCCATGGGACAGGCCGCCTTGCCGAACCCGACCACGTGGAGCCTCCTGAACCCTCCCCTCCTGTAACGATCACGGAGGAACTCCCCGCAGGCGAGGACGGAATCACGAGGATCAACCGCTTTGAGCGCCGAGCTGAATATCTCCTTCACCGCAGCCCTCGGATCCATACAGTGATTTTAACCGATCGGAGGGGATTTTTCATCCCTGTCACGAAACGGCGGGAGAGGGGGCCTGAAACGGTGTCGCGCTTTATACCGTATACTGTTGCCCGCTGCCGCGGGTTCTTCCAGTAGCGGAATTCCTGTACAATGTAGCATAATAGAGCGGAAGGGAAAGGATGCGCATAAGGACCCTCATCAAGCTGTTCGTCATCGTCACCCTGCTGATGGGCGGCGCCTTCTATCTATACATCCTGAGGGGGCTCCCCTCGATCGAGGAGTTGAGGACGCACAAGGCGCCTCCCGGCACGAAGGTCTACGCCTCGGACAACGTGCTTATAGGAGAGTTCAAGATGGAACGGGGCACGTATGTACCCATAGATGAGATCCCGCGCCACCTGATACACGCCGTGATCGCCACGGAGGACTCCAGGTTCTTCCGTCACAGCGGGATCGACTACATCGCCATATTCCGCGCCCTCGTAAAGGATATCCTCCACCTCGGCTTCAGGGAAGGCGGCAGCACCATCACACAACAGCTTGCGAAGATGATGTACCTCACCCCTGAGAAGACCCTGAGGCGGAAGCTCCGTGAGGCGGTCCTGGCGATCAGGATGGAGAGGGAGCTCTCAAAGGAGGAGATCCTGGAGCTCTATCTCAACAGGGCGTACTTCGGGAGCTCCGCCTACGGCGTGGAGATGGCCTCGAGGGTCTACTTCGCAAAACCGGTGAGGAAGATAACCCTCACGGAGGCGGCGATGCTCGCGGGACTCCTCAAGTCTCCCGGGACCTACTCCCCTTACAGAGACATGAAGAGGGCGGAGGACCGCCTGAGGGTGGTGCTGATGAGGATGGAGAAGGAGGGCTTTCTGAGACCCTCGGAGAGGAGGAGGGCCGAGAAGAAGAGGCTCACCGTCCGGAAGGCGGAGGGCGGTGAGGACCTCTACGGATACTTCCTCGCCCACGTGAGGGACTATCTCGAGGAGAAGTACGGCACGGAGACGGTCTTCAAGGGCGGTCTCCGCGTCTACACCACCCTCAGGAGATGGGCCCAGATCCAGGCCAGGAGGGCCCTGCAGGAGGGGCTCCGGAGGGTGGACAAGACGAAGGGCTGGCGAGGGCCCGTGGAGCATATCGAGGGGCTGAACATCCAGAAGGAGATGAGGTCAGCCGTGAGCGCCGATACACTCTCCACGCTGAAGGGCCGGATACTGAGGGCACTCGTCCTCAGGGTCTATGCCGACAGGGCGATACTCAAGGTGAACGGCGCCTACGGCGTCCTGAGTCTCAGGGATGCACGTTGGGCGCGGAGGGTGCTCAACCCATCAGGCGATCCTGTCCTGCTGAAGAAGTTCAACCTGAAGAAGCTCCTCAGCCCTGGAGACGTGATACTCGTCAGGCTCAGGGCGATCGAGGGAGGGACGGCCCGCGTCTCGCTGGAGCAGGAACCCGAGGTTCAGGGCGCGCTGATAGCGGTCCAGCCCGGAACGGGATACATAAAGGCGATGGTCGGCGGGTACAGCTTCAGGAAGAGCCCCTTCAACAGGGCCACTAACGGAAGGCGGCAGGCCGGCTCGGCCTTCAAGCCCCTTGTCTACGCCCTCGCCTTCAAGAAGGGGCTCTCACCGGCTGCGGTGGTGAGGGATGAACCGGTGAGTTATCCCACCGGGAAGGGAGGCCTCTGGAGACCCCTCAACTACGACAGGTCCTACCACGGCTCCGTACGGCTCCGCGAGGCCCTCGTGAACTCATACAACGTCGCCACCGTGAGGCTCGCCGACTCCCTCGGGGTGGGTGAACTCCGCTCCCTCGCCAGGGACTTCGGGTTCGAGGGAGATATCCCGGGTGACCTGAGCCTGGCCCTCGGCTCCCTGACGGTCTCGCCCCTGGAGCTCACCATGAGCTATACCGCCTTTGCAAACGGCGGCGTCAGGATGAAGCCGATAGCCATAAAACGTGTGGTCACGGCGGAGGGACGGGTGCTTGAAGAGAACCTCCCTGAAGGCCGTCCCGTGATCTCGGCCGAGGTCGCCTATCTGATAACCTCCATCCTTAAGGATGTGATAGCAAGGGGTACGGGCAGGAAGGCCGGCGGACTCGGGGTGCCATCCGCCGGAAAGACGGGCACAACGGACAACTTCCGCGACGCCTGGTTCATCGGCTATACACCACGGCTCCTCGCCGGTGTCTGGGTCGGTTATGACGACGCCGCCTCCCTCGGAGAGGGTATGAGCGGAGGGAGGGTGGCTGCACCGATCTGGCTGGACTTCATGAGGGCGGTGACGAAGGCGGACACAGGGGATTTCATTAAACCAGAAAATGTAGTAAAATACACCATAGACAGAGAAAGCGGCCTCAGGGTCTCCGATGGCTCGGATGACGCCGTTGAGGAGTACTTCATAGAGGGGACAGAGCCCGACTGGAAGCCTCCCGCTGGATTGAAGGGGCTGCTGAGCGGGTTGTTCGGCGGCGGAAGAGGGGATTGATCCAGGGCGTGGCTCTGTACGGAAAACCGGACGGTTCATAAGGAGGAGAGGATGAAAAGATCTCTTTTCGGTCTGCTTGCAGGAGTATTCTTTCTTCTTGTCTCACAGGGCTCCCTGAACGCGCAGCCCGACGGCACGTACGACCGTGCACTCTACTACTACAAGAGGGGTGACTTCAACCGTGTCGTGGAGCTGCTCGAGGGGTATCTCCGCAGGACGCCCGAGCCCTCGGCATCGTACCTGATGGGCTATGCACTGTACAAGCTGGGCAGGCACCAGGAGGCCGAGAGGTACTTCAGGGACGCCTACCTGCTGGAACCGGATTTCAGGCCTGAGAGGATCGACTTCAGCCGTGCCAGACCCTGAGCGCCCCCCGGAGGGGGAGGCTGAGAGAGGGCCTTACGGGACTATTTGAGTCTGCTCCGCGCCTTCTGGCCCCTGGTGAGGTAGACGATGCAGTCCTCGCATATCCTGCCCGACTCACGGTTGCATATCATGCGGTTGAGTTCCCAGCAGGGCTTGCTCTTGTCGATGAAGGCGGAACACTTCTCCCGCCTCTCCACGGGGCAGTCCGTTATCTCCCAGCAGGGTGCGTATTCAAGGAGCTTCTTGATGCCCTCTATGCTGATCTTCTTTACATGGATCAGGTCCCTCAGGCATCTCAGCCATTTTATATCGTTCTCGGAGTAGTATCTGTTCTTGTTCCTGCGCGCCGGCTTTATGAGGCCGTGTTTCTCGTACAGCCTCAACGTCTGGTCAGTAGCACCAAGCAGCTCGGCCACGATCCCGATCGGATAGAGGGGAAGTTCCATCTTCTCCTGTTCCGTCAGCTCTTTACCGAGTCTCTTCTTTCCTCTCATCGCGAGACCTCAGGTTATATATTAATTGTAGTTATTAAAAACTTTTTTAATCCAAAAAAGCAAGCTCAGCCTTTCATTCCGGCCTTGTCCTTGCGAGGACGGCGCCGTATACCTCCTTCACGCCTGCTCCGAGGAGGACCCTTGCGCACTCGTTGATCGTCGCTCCGGTGGTCATGACGTCATCTATCAACAGGACCCTCCCGGGCAGCCTCTTTCCGTTGGAGGGGCCGACGGAGAAGGCGCCCTTCGGGTTCCTGAGCCTCTCCTTCCTCGGCAGCTGGCTCTGGGGCGGGATCTCCCTCGTCCTGAGGAGGAGGTCCTCCATCAGGGGCTTTCGGAGCCTCTCCGAAACGGTGCGGCAGAGGAGGTGGCTCTGGTTGAACCCCCTCTGCAGCAGCCTCTTCTTGCTCAGCGGTACGGGGACCACTCCGTCCACCTCGGGCAGGGGCAGGGAGGCGATGAGCCTCCCGAGCGGAACGGAGAGTCTCCTCAGTTTCTCGAACTTCAGCAGGTTTACGGCTGTCTTCAGTGCGCCCTCGTAGTCACCGAAGGCGAAGATCCTCCTGTAGTACGGTCTCTCTTTGATGCAGCCTATGCATCTGAAGGAGAAATCAGAAGGAAGGGAGATACCGCAGCAGTGACACCTCTCCGACTTCGAGGGTGTGGAGAGGGCGTGCCAGCACCCCCGGCAGAAGGGTGAATACCGCAGGTTGTCCGTCGGGCTGCCGCAGGAGGGGCATCGGGAGGGGAAGATCAGGTTAAGTAAGCGCCACACCTTCCGCATTTCGGCTTCAGGTAGAGCTTCGTCTCCATCACCCGGTTCTTCACACCGCAGAGGGAACACGTGATGGTAACCGGCGGTTCCTCTCCCGGGGCGTCGTCATCCTGAAGCCCCATGACCTCCTCCCTCAGGAACCTCTCGTAGTTGCTGTCGCTCTCGATGATCTCGATACCCATCCCGTTCTTGACGAGGTTCAGATGGGTCTTCACGGTCCGCCTCACCTTCCCTTTCAGGACTGCGGTGGTGCCGTCCGGCAGCTGGAGCCTGATATCGACCGTAGCCCCGGGAACGAAGCCGTGCTGGGTCCTGATGAAGAGGCCCCTCTCGGAGAGGTCGGAGGATATACCCCTGAAGGTCATGTCACCGGAGCTGAACTCGGTCTCGAGGCGCTTGGTGTATCTCTTCTGGACACGCTTGCCCTTCACGAGAAGTGCTCCTTCAGCATTATGATGTCCTCCCTCTTCTGTCCGGTGGAGATCATGTCGATGCTCACCCCCAGCGTCTCCTCGATCATCTTTATGTAGGCCCTGGCGTTCGGTGGCAGCCTGTCGATCTCGCTGACACCCCTTGTCGACTCATCCCATCCCTTGAACTCCCTGTATACGGGCTCGCACCGCTCGAGAACGGGGAGCTCCTTCGGGAGCTCCTCCACCACCCTGCCCTCGTAGCGATAACCGAAGCATACCTTTACTGTATCGAAGCCGTCCAGTATATCGAGCTTGGTGAGCACCAGCCCCTTGAGACCGTTCACCCTGACGGAGTGCCTCAGCACCACCATGTCCAGCCATCCGCACCTCCTGGGCCTTCCCGTGGTTGCACCGAACTCACCCCCCCGTTCCCTTATCCTCTCGCCGAGTGCGTCGTGGATCTCCGTGGGGAACGGTCCGCCTCCGACCCTTGTGGTATAGGCCTTCGCCACCCCGAGGACGGTGTCTATACGCGTAGGCCCGACGCCGAGGCCTATGCAGGCTCCTCCTGCAGAGGCGCTCGATGAGGTCACGTAAGGGTAGGTGCCGTGGTCGACGTCGAGGAGCGTCCCCTGGGCCCCCTCGAAGAGCACCCTCTTGCCCTCGTCGAGTGCCCTGTTTATCAGGATGTCCGTGTCGTCGACGAACCCCTCGAGCCTCTCGGCGTAACCCATGTACTCGGCGTATATCTCTTCGGGATCGAAGGTCTCAGCCCTGTAAAACCCCTCGAGGAGGAAGTTGACGTCCCTGAGGTTGAGCTCCAGCTTCTCCCTGAAGAGCTCGGGATAATAGAGGTCCACCACCCTTATCCCCACCCTCGCCATCTTGTCCATGTATGTGGGACCGATGCCCCTGCCGGTGGTGCCGATCCTCTTGTTGCCCTTCAGGGCCTCTTTCCCCCGCTCCAGGGCCATATGGTAGGGCATGATGAGATGGGCGTTCTTGCTCACCTTGAGGTTGCCCTCCAGGTGGACCCCCCTGGCCTTCAGCCCTTCCATCTCCTCCAGGAGGGCCTTCGGGTCTATCACCAGCCCGTTCCCCACGAGGCAGAGCTTCCCTTCGTGGAGGATGCCCGAGGGGATCAGGTGGAGCACGAACTTCTCGTTGTTGATCACCACGGTATGGCCGGCGTTGTGGCCGCCCTGGAACCTTGCGACTACATCGGCCCTCTCGGTCATGAAATCGACTATCTTACCTTTGCCCTCATCACCCCACTGGGCTCCCACTACGACGACTGTCCTGGACATCTCGAATCCTCCGTTACTCTTTATACCACGAAACCGGCGATATACCTTCCTGAAACGGCACGGCAGGCCCCACCATCAACCATGGCCGTGGAGAGGAGATGATCTCCTCCCTCACCCATCTCCGGAGGTCTCCCCCTGATGAGGCGACCCCGATCCAGGCCCTCCCTGCCATCTTACAGGCCCCTTACCCGGTGAGGCCCTGGTTCCCTCTCCGCCGATCACAACCGCCTTCTCAAAGCCTGATCAGCCTGACGGATATGATATTCGGAAGCCTCCTTATCTCTTCGAGCAGCTCAGCATCCACCTCGGCATCGACGCTCACCACGGAGATCGCCATGCCTCCTGCCGACTCCCTCCCGAAATGCATCCTGGCGATGTTTATATCGTTTCTCCCCAGGAGGGTCCCGATGTTGCCGATCACACCCGGACGGTCATGGTTGTAGATGAAGAGCATGATACCCTCGGGGACGATCTCCACGGGGAACTTGTCGATCCGGATGATCCTCGGGTCCTTCTTGCCGTAAAGGGTGCCGAAGACCGAGCTCTCCTTTCCGTCCGCCTTCACCCTGATGACGAGCATGGTGTGATAGTCACCCGAATCGGGGCTCTTCGTCTCTTTCACCTCGATGCCGCGCTCCCTGGCAATCAGCGGGGCATTCACGAAGTTGACCGTCTCCGTCAGGATCGGGGTGAGCAGTCCCTTCAGGGCCGCGATGGTGACGGGTTTGGAGTCGATTTCCTCGGCCTCTCCCCTGTACTCGACGGTCACCTCCGTGATCCCTCCCTCGTATATCTGCGACACGAAGCTGCCGAGCGCCTCGGCCAGAGAGATGTAGGGCCTCAACCTCGGCAGCTGATCGGCGGGTATGGAGGGGAAGTTCACGGCGTTGCGTATGGTTCCGTAGAGGAGGAAGTCCACTATCTGCTCGGAGATGGCGATGGCCACGTTCTCCTGCGCCTCGCTCGTCGATGCACCGAGGTGGGGGGTGCATACAACCCGCTCGTGCTTCAGCAGGGGAAGGTCTCCGGGCGGCTCCTTCTCGAAGACGTCCAGTGCAGCACCGGCCACCTTCCCTGACTGCAACGCCTCGTAGAGATCGGTCTCGTTTATGATCCCGCCCCTTGCACAGTTGATGATCATCACACCGTCCTTCATCATCCTTATGGAATCGCGGTTGATGAGGTTACGCGTCTCCGGTGTGAGGGGCGTATGGATGGTGATGAAGTCGGCCCGTCTGAAGAGGTCCTCGAGATCGACCTTCTCCACGCCGAGCTCTCCGGCCCTCTCGTCGCTCAGGAAGGGGTCGTAACCGATCACGTTCATCTCGAGCGCCTGGGCGCGCTTCGCCACCTGGGAACCGATATTTCCGAGCCCGATCACACCGAGGGTCTTGTTGAAGAGCTCGACACCCATGAACCTCTTCTTCTCCCACTTCCCCTCCTTCATCGAGAGGGTGGCCTGGGGAATGTTCCTCGCCAGGGCGAACATCAACGCTATGGCGTGTTCCGCGGTGGTGATGGTGTTGCCGCCGGGGGTGTTCATCACCACGATGCCCTTCTTGGTCGCCGCCTCTTTGTCCACGTTGTCAAGGCCGGAGCCGGCCCTCCCGATCACCTTCAGGTTCACGGCAGCCTCGATGATCTCCGCCGTCACCTTCGTTGCACTCCTGATGACAAGACCGTGGTACTCAGGTATGCAGGACCTCAACTCCTCAGGGGTCATCCCCGTCCTGACGTCCACGTGCAGACCGGCCTTCTTCATTATCTCCACACCTTTCGGCGAGATACTGTCGCTCACAAGGACCTTCATTCCCTACAGCCCTCCCGTTCGGTTTCTGTCTTGATCTCGGTTCTAACCATGACGTCTCTCGAACTCCTTCATGAACTCCACCAGCGCATCCACCCCCTCCTCGGGCATGGCGTTATAGATGCTCGCCCTCATACCGCCGACGGAGCGGTGCCCCTTCAACTGGACCAGACCGGCCTCCTTCGCCTCTCTCAGGAAGGTCTCCTCCAGCTCCACCCTGGCGAGGGTGAAGGGGATGTTCATCCAGGAACGGCATCCGGGGTCCACGGGGTTGTGGTAGAAGCCCGAGCCGTCTATGAAGGAGTAGAGCTTCTCGGCCTTCCGCCTGTTGATCTCGGCCAGCGCGGTGAGTCCTCCCTTCCCCTTGATCCATTCGAAGACCAGCCCTGCGATGTACCAGCTGTATGTGGGGGGGGTGTTGTACATCGAACCGGCCTTGACGTGTGTCCCGTAGCTGAAGATGGTCGGCGTGCCTGGAAGGGGCTCGCCCACCAGGTCCTCCCTGATTATGACGATCGTGAGCCCTGCCGGGCCGATGTTCTTCTGCGCCCCTGCATATATGATCCCGAAGCGCGAGACGTCCAGGGGTCTGGAGAGGATGGTCGACGACATGTCGGCAACGAGGGGGACGTCTCCGACGTCTGGAATCCAGTGGAACTCGACCCCTCCGATCGTCTCGTTCGGTGTGTAATGGACATAAGCTGCATCGGGGTCGAGGGACCATTCCTCCCTGGGCGGTATGGTGGTGAAGTTGGAGCCCTCGGATGTGGCGGCGACGTTCACCCTGCAGAACCTCCCGGCCTCGGCCATCGCCTTCTTCGACCAGTAACCGGTGTTGACGTAGTCGGCGCCGCCCTTCCCCCTGAGGAGGTTCATGGGCACCATTGCAAACTGGCTCGTGGCACCTCCCTGCAGAAAGAGGACCCTGTACTCGTCCGGCACACCGAGGATCTCCCTCAGGTCCGACTCGGCCTTCTCAGCGATCGAGGTGAACTCCCTTCCCCTGTGGCTCATCTCCATGACGGACATACCGCTGCCGTGCCAGTCGAGCATCTCCGAGGCCGCCCGTTCCAGGACCTCTGCAGGAAGCACGGCGGGCCCTGCACTGAAGTTATAGACCCGTGGCATCTCTGAAATCCTCCTTCTTCATCCTTGTACCGGGCTCTTGCTCCTCCGGACCGATCGCTTGCTTTGCATTTATTGTAATCTGACTATTATAATAAAATTAATGGCAAAGAAGATACTTTTCTGGTTATTAGTATTACTTATAGGCTTTCTCCTCGGAGGGCTGACCTATTACAAGCTGGATGAACGGTTCAAGACGCGGGAGAGGACCGTCCAGTACACGCCGCCCCGGTTGTCCGAGAAGGTGGTGGACAAGAGCAAGGCCTTTGCAGAGATCGTCGAGGCGGTCTCGCCGTCGGTGGTGAACATATCCACCAAGAAGACGATCAGCCGGGAGAGGCGGTCCATGTTCAACGACCCCTTCTTCGACTTCTTCAACCCCTACCACGAGTTCCCCAAGCAGTGGAAGGAGCAGAGCCTCGGCTCGGGTGTCATCATCTCCGAGGACGGCTACATCATCACCAACAACCATGTGGTCGAGCAGGCTGAGGAGATCACCGTGACCCTCTACGACAGGAGGACCTTCAAGGGTAAGGTGGTCGGAGCGGATCCGAAGACGGACCTCGCCCTGGTGAAGATAAGGGAGCGGGGGCTCCCCACGATCCCCTGGGGCGATTCGGAGAAGCTGAAGGTGGGTGAATTCGTGCTCGCCATCGGCAACCCCTTCGGCCTCAGCCATACCGTGACCATGGGGATCGTCAGCGCCGTGGGCCGGGCCAACGTCGGCATCGCCGACTACGAGGACTTCATCCAGACCGACGCGGCGATAAACCCTGGAAACTCGGGCGGCCCGCTTGTCGACATCAAGGGCGAACTCGTGGGGATAAACACCGCCATATTCTCACGGAGCGGCGGGTATCAGGGTGTGGGGTTCGCGGTTCCGAGCAATATGGTGAGGCTCGTCATGGAGCAGCTCCGCCGGGGCGGCAAGGTGATCAGGGGCTGGCTCGGCGTCACCATCCAGGACCTTACACCGGAGCTGGCGGGGAAGTTCGGCCTGAAGAAGGCCGCCGGCGCCCTTGTAAGCGACGTGTTCAACGGCAGTCCGGCGGAGAAGGCGGGCATCCAGAGGGGTGACGTGATAGTCGAGTATGCAGGGAAGAAGATAAAGAACGTCTCCGTCCTGAGGAACCTGGTGGCCCAGAGTACGGTCGGCTCAGAGGTCGACCTCACGGTGTTGAGGAACAGGGAGAAGAAGGTGATGAGGGTCGTGATCGCGGAGCTCCCGAAGGAGTTCTCCGAGACGCCATCGGCACCGCCTGATGAGAAGTTCGAGGTCAAGGCACTGGCCGGCATCACCGTGACCGAGCTGACGAGGGCGATCGCCAAACAGCTCGGCATCAATCAGTCGGAGCGGGGGGTCGTCGTCGTCGACGTCGAGTTCGGCAGTCCTGCCCATGAGGCGGGCATCAAGAAGGGCGACGTGATACAGGAGATCGACAGGGAGAAGGTGCAGGGGATCGACGACTGGGAGAGGATCGTCTCGGAGATAAAGGCCGATGAGACGGTCGTGATGTTCATAAACAGGACGGGAAAGAGGTTCTACGTCGCGCTCAAGCCGTAGAAGAAAGGAGGTGAAGAGATGCTGATCGTCATCAAGTCGCTCATATTCGGAGCCTTTGTTGCAGGGGGGTTCCTTCTCGGCGGAAGGTACGGGTATGACCTGTGGGGTGCAGGAGCCGGCCTGCTCCTGGGGCTTGTAGCCCTTTCATCGGACAGGATTTTTCAGAATGTCAAACTCGGCAGATTCATCGGTGCCTTTGTCGGCCTGCTGTTTGGTCTGCTTTTTTCAAAGCTTGTATTGATCCCTTTAAAGCCGGTCGTGGCCAATAAGTTCAACACCCTCTCCTTTGCATTGAACGCCCTCTTCGGATACGGCGGCCTGCTGGTGGGCGCCAGGAGGGGAAAGAACCTGACCATGTCGGGCATCCTCAGGCTCTTCAAGGGCCAGGCCATGGAGAGCGACCTCAAACTCCTCGACACCAGCGTCATCATCGACGGCAGGATAGCCGATGTCTGCGAGACGGGCTTCATCGAGGGTACGTTCATAATACCCCAGTTCATACTGCAGGAGCTCCAGCACGTGGCCGACTCGTCGGACCCCCTGAGAAGGGCGAGGGGAAGAAGGGGGCTCGACATTCTCCACAAGATCCAGAAGATGTCCAACATAACCGTTAAGATCAGCGAGGAGGACTTCCCCCACATCAAGGAGGTCGATGCAAAACTCGTGGCCCTGGCCAAGATGATCGATGCAAAGGTGCTGACGAACGACTACAACCTGAACAAGGTCGCAGAGCTGCAGGGGGTGACCGTTCTGAACATCAACGAGCTGGCCAACTCCCTGAAACCGGTCGTCCTTCCGGGAGAGTCCATGAGGGTCTTCATCCTCAAGGAGGGTAAGGAGCACAACCAGGGCGTCGCCTACCTCGACGACGGCACGATGGTCGTGGTGGAGAACGGCAGGAGGTTCATCGGGAAGAACATCAACGTCACCGTCACGAGTGTTCTTCAGACCACTGCCGGGAGGATGATCTTCTCAAGGCCGAAAGACGAACATGACCGGGAAGAGCTGAAGTTGCAGAGAGGATGAAGCCTGTTGTAGCCATAGTTCCCTCTGCAGGTTCTGGTAGAAGGTTCGGAGGGGGGAAGCTCTTTGCCGAACTGGGGGGGAAGCCGGTGATCGCCTGGACCCTCCAGGCCCTTCACGAGGTGGAGGTGGTGGTGGAGGTGATCCCGGTGATGCGTGACGAGGATCTGGAACTGGGGGTGGAGATCACGGAGAGGTACGGCTTGGCAAAGGTGAAGAAGGTCGTCCCCGGCGGCAGAGAGAGGCAGCACTCGGTGTACAACGGCCTGAGGTTCATCGACGGCAAGGACTGCATCGTACTGATACACGACGGTGTGAGGCCCCTGGTGAAGCCGGACCTGATCAGGAGGGCCATATCGGCCCTGGAGGACCATGACGGCGTCGTCGCCGCCGTCCCCCTCACCGACACGGTGAAGGAGGTTTACGAGGGCATGGTGAAGAAGACCCTCTCAAGGGACCTGCTCATCGCCACACAGACCCCGCAGGTCTTCCCGTACCGGGTGCTGATGGACGCCTACACAACGGTGATGGAGGAAGGCCTCCGATTCACCGACGACTCCGCCGTTGTGGAGCACTGCGGCGGAAGGGTGAAGGCGATCATGGGAGACCACACGAACATAAAGATCACGACCAGGGAGGACATCCTGATCGCCGAGGCCTATCTGAAGGGCCGTCCCTGAGTGTCGATCCGGATAGGCATCGGGTACGACTCGCACAGGCTCGTCCGGGGCAGGAGGCTCGTGATCGGAGGGGTCGAGATCCCCCACGACATGGGGCTGCTCGGGCACTCGGACGGAGACGTCCTCGTCCATGCCATTGTAGACTCCCTCATAGGGGCGCTCGGAGCCGGTGATATAGGGAGGCACTTCCCTGACACCGAGCCGAGGTGGAAGGATGCATCAAGCCTCGAGATGCTGAGACACACCCTCGAGGCCGTCGGTGCCGAGGGTTACAGGGTGGCCTGGGTCGACTCAACGGTCATAACAGACAGGCCCCGCCTGTCTCCCTTCATCCCCGAGATGGTCCGGGCCATCGGAGGGGCGGGCATCGGTGAGGGGTTGCTCAACATAAAGGCAAAGACCAACGAGGGCATGGGACTCGTCGGCCGGGGGGAAGGGATCGTTGCGATGGCCGTCTCCCTGCTGGAGAAGTGAAGGGGCCTGATGAAAAGGGAGGGGCTTCTGCTATAATGTAAACCGGGATCCTGGCCGGAGACCTGTTTTATATCTCTGCCTCGGGGGAGGTAAGGTCATGAATGAGCGGAAGAGAGCAATATCACGGGCGGCCTCCTTACTCTTCGTCCTCCTGCTGTTCCTTCCACCCGCTGTCCATTCCCAGGGCACACCTGCGGTGGAGGCCCTGCTGGCCGCCCTCAAAGACAGGGACCGGGACATCAGGGAGATCGGGGTGAGGGGACTCGGGATGCTCAAGGCCTACAGTTCCGTGCCCCCCCTGATAGGTGCACTGAAGGACGAGGACAGCGGGGTCCGGAGACAAGCGGCGTGGGCACTCGGCGAGATCAGGAGTCCGCGGGCGGTGAAGGCATTGATCGAGGCGCTGAACGACGGAGACCCCCTCGTCAGGGAGGGTGCGATGGCCGCCCTGAGGAGGATCGGGACACCGGCGATTAGACCTCTGGCCCTCAGCCTGAAGCGGAATGAGGAGGAGATCAGGAACAACGCCGCCGTGATCCTCGCCGATATGGGTGCCCCTGCGGTGGAGGGCCTGATGGTCGTCCTGAGGGACGAGGACCAGAGGGCCAGGAAGTACGCAACGGTGATACTCGGTGAGATCGGTGCCCCGGCGGTGGACGCCTTGATGGACGCCCTCAAGGACGAGGACCGTACGGTCCGGAAGTTCGCAGCCCTCGCCCTCGGCGAGATATGCACCCCCGCCCTCGGAAGGCTGAAGGAGGCTCTGCGATCGGAGGACCGGGAGGTCCGGAGGTATGCAGCCACGGCCATAGGTGAGTGCGGGGCGCCGGGTGCCGAGGAAGCCCTCGCAACGGCCCTTGAAGATCCCGTCAGGGAGGTCCGTATCGCTGCTGTGGAGGCCCTCGGAGACCGGGACGGCTCCGCCGCCGTCAAGGCGCTTCTCCGGGCCCTCGAAGATGAGGACCAGACGGTACGGATGCTGGCGGCGGAGGCACTGGGGAGGACAGGAGACCCCGCTGCAGTGCAGGCCCTGATAGCCGCACTCGGGGACAGGAGCTCCTTCGTCAGGGCAGAGGCTGAGAAGGCCCTTCGAGAGATAACCGGTGAGGACCTCGGAAGGGACCCGTCGGTGTGGCAGCGGTGGTGGGAGCGGAAGGGAGACGAGGCGGACCGCTCTTAGAACAATCCGCTGTTGAAGCTCCCCGAGGCCCGAACACAGGCAGGCAAGCTGCAGCAACCGAGCCCGGTACGATCGACATCGAAGAGGTCGAACCTCTCTACGTCAAGCAGCCCCCTGTCACCAGGGCTTCAACCTCGGGATCACCCCGATGACAAGGTTCACCGCCTGCAGATATCCGCATCAGCCACTCCCGCGGCTACTACATTATGGGAGCACGATGTTTCCCGGAACCCTTCTGACCGGACCCTCCATCTCCGCCTCACGATAGTTTATCCCAAATCCAGCGATAAGAGAGTTAAACGAAG
>WGEZ01000106.1 GCA_015492515.1 Nitrospirota bacterium | reverse complement strand
GATCTGACGGAGACCTCGATACTCTCACCGACGGATACGACGTCGAAGGCGGTGTTCGGCTCGAGGTCGAGGACGATCCTTGTTCCTCCGTCATGCTCACCCCACCTCAAACCCTTCACAGGCTTTATCACCTCTTCAGGCACCGAAGCCCTCATGGCCACTCCGGGGATGTCTATGACGACCCTGTCCTCCACGGGAAAGACCTCCGGGATCATGCTGCCGTCACCGGTGATCCTGACCACCACCCTGTCGCGGAGCCTCTCCATCGAGAGGCCCTCGATGTACTGAGCAGGAGGCAGAGCGGGAGACTCCTCCACGTCCGCCGGGAGGACGGCCGCCTCCTCCGCCTGACCTTCAAAGGCCGGCTCTGCCTCTTCAGCCGCAACCAGCGGTTCCTCTATCCGGAGGGTGAGCGTACCATCCCTGTACTCAGGGACCACGTCTCCGGGAGTGTCGAGCAGCAGCTCGATCCTCGTCCCCTCCGCCGGGGTCTTGATGTGGCGTGCCCGGGCCTCGGTTATCCCCGTTCCACCCGTCTCTATCTTACCTTCGTGCCTTCCCGGGGTGACGCCCTTGAGCTCCACCACCACCTTGAAGGGGTCCGAGGGCTTGTATACCGTATATTCAAAGGGGGCGTTTGCAGAGACGACGAGCCTGTGGTCCGAGGCCTCCAGAGCGGTGAGCTCCGGAAGACCCGCCCTGGCCGTCTCGGCGGGAGCGTCCTGCTTGACGGTCTCTCTGGGTGTACAACCATAAACGAAAGCAAAGGACAGAAGGAATAACGCCAGGAGTGCTGAAGAGTATGCCCTCAAGGGCCTGATCCTCCCTGCCGCCTCCCCTCCGGTAAGGTGCCTGCGGCCCGCCCTGCCAGTGAAACACTCGCCCATGGTCTTCCTATCTAATTTCCCCATTTATTCCTCCTCTTTACGGAGTTTCAATATTGTATCCTTCGGCTTCCGTCTGCCCTTGTAGTCGGTCAGGTACTCCCTTATTACAACGGTGTCAGGGGTTATGTCGATGACCTTTCCTCCATAGAGCCCGAGGGTCATCCCCTTCCTTATCGTATACGCCTTCCCGTCGGGGAGGATGACCGAGGCATAGTATTCCTTTCCGTCGTGTATCACACCGATGAGAACGAAGTCGGTGACGTCGTAGTTCTCAAGGGGGTTGAGCTTCTTCTTTTTGACCACCTTCTGTTTGGTCATGACGACGATGGAGAGGAACGGATCGCGCCTCCCCTCCGCTGTGTAGGAGATCACCTCCGGCGCCTGCTTTGCCTCCGGCCCTGCCGGAGGAGGCTCACCGTACAGCAGCCCCTCCGGTGGAACGTACAGGACGGCCAGAAACAGGACGACAAGAATGCCCACGATCCTCATCTCCTTCTGCCTCCCCTCCCCGCACCCTTCTTCTGACCGGCGGCCGCAGACTTCGACTGTGTATCAGGTACGGCCGAGAAGGTCAATGCGGTGAACGAGATCTCCAGGACGGCCTCGTTCATGGCCGGTCGGGCCTTGCCCATCTTGATATCCGATACGTTGACTATCCTGTCAAGCCCCGTGAGGGTGCTGAAGAAATGCCCGAGCCTGTGGTAAGACCCGATCATCTCCACCTTCACCGGCACCTCGTAAACGATGCCGCTTGAATGGAGCTTCCTGCCGGCGGGCTTCCAGAGCTTGATCTGCAGCCCTGCCTTTATCCCCAGATCCGAGACCTGCTTCAGGAGGTTCGTCACCTCCTTCTCCTCCGGGAGCTGTCTCTTCAGCTCCTCGAGCTCCTTCAGGAGCACCTGGTAGCGGGCCTTTATCTCGGGGAGCTTCCTCAGCTTCGTCTCGGCGTTGCTTATCTCCTTCTCCTGCTTCGCGATTATACCCTTCAACCTCTTGATCTCGTCGCTCCCGGGCTTGTAGTAGGCGAAGTAGAAAGAGACGACGATTGCCAGCGGCAGCCCGCCGGCGATCAGGATCTTGGCCGTCCTGGGCAACGTCGCAAGGTCGATCTTGAGCTTCAGCGCCATCTCAGCCCCTCAGGTCCGCCTTTATCTTGAACTTGTACACCGAGACCTCCTCCTTCAACCCCTTCAGGTTCTCCCTCTTCGACTCGGCGAGGTGCACGGAGTTGAAGAAACGGGACCCCTTAAGGTTGTTCACATACTTGACGACATCAGAGTTCGTGAAGGCGTAGCCGTCGAGATCGAGGGAACTGCCCCTGAATTTGAGCTCCTTGAGCCACGTGCCGGGCGGAAGATGCCTGCTGAGCACATCCAGCAGCCTCACGGGCACGGCCTGGTTCTTCCTCAACTGTATGATCACCTTCTTCTTCTTCTCCACGGACTTGACGAGGGACTCGTAATTCTCCAGCTCCTTCAGCCGCTTCTTCAGCTCCGCGATCCTCTTGTCGTTCGCCGCCTTCCTGGCGTTCAGGTCCTTTATCTCTTCCTTCACGTTGTAATAGGCGTAGATAACGCCGATCGACGCAAGGAGGACGAGCGCTATCGTGACCACGATGAAGACCGGTACGGGTTTCGGCTTCTTCTTCCTCTTGACGGGAAGCAGGTTGACCCTTATCATCTATCCCCGACCCTCCTGATGGCTAATCCCACAGCTACAGAGGCTATGGGTGCGATCTCCCTGATGTAGGCCTCGTCCAGCCTCCTGGAGATGGCGATGTTCTGGAAGGGGTTTGCGATCTTGACCTCGATCCCCAGGCGTTCGGCGAGCATCTCCGGAAAACCCTTCATGAGTGCGCATCCACCGCTGAGTATCAGCTCGGAGACGTCCTCACCGGTCATTGAGGTCCTGAAATAGTCGAGGGAACGGCCTATCTCGTTGAACACCTCTTCAGAGGCCGCCTCTATCACGGCCCTTGCATCCTCTTCGGTTATGTTCTCCACGGGCTCGCCCCTCTTGAGTCTCTCCGCCACCTCGTAGGGGATGTGGAACTCCCTCTGAAGCGCCTCGGTATGGAGGTTGCTCCCGACAGGGCTGTCCCTCGTGAAGGATGGGGTCCCTCCCTTGATGATGTTCATCTTTATGGAACTGGCACCGACATCCACAAGGGCCACGTTCTTGGTGGGTGATATATCGTAGTTTATCTCGTACATGTTCTCGAGGGCGAAGGCGTCAACATCGACGATCACCGGGGTCAGCCCCGCCTCCTTCACGACGCTGACATACTCGTTGATGACGTCCTTCTTCACCGCAACGAGTATGACGTCCATCTGCCCGGGCTCCTGCCTCGGGCCGATGATCTGAAAATCGATATTCACGTCGTTTATATCAAAGGGCACGTACTGCTCCGCCTCGAACCTGATGGATTCCTCAAGCTCCTCCTCCGTCATCTCGGGAAGGCTTATTATCTTGACTATCACGGAGGAATGACCCGATACGGAAATGACCGCCTCCTTCTTCTTCACCCGGGCCTTCCTGAGGAGCTCTTTGATCGAATCGGCGAGACGGAGGGAGTCGATGATGGAGCCGTCCACAATCAGTTCCGGAGGCAGGGGCAGCGTGTCGAACTCTTCAAGCTCATACCCACCCCTCGTCTCCCTGATCTGGGCCACCTTCAGAAATCCGGACCCGATATCCAGGCCTATGGGTGACTTTGCAC
>WGEZ01000105.1 GCA_015492515.1 Nitrospirota bacterium | reverse complement strand
GACCCTCTTCGGGATCCCCTCGGCTGCGGTCTCCATGGTGATCACCGGTGAGAGGGGCGTCCACTTCGGGACCGCCGCCGACTTCTCCAGGAGGCTCGCCAGGTTCATCCTCAGGTACGGGCTGCCGTCAGACACACTGCTGAACGTGAACGTACCGGATCTGGCCGGGGAGATGATCAAGGGCGTAAAGTTCACGAGACAGGGCAAGAGGGTCTATGACAACGCCATCCACGAGACCCTCGATCCCTGGGGGAGGAAACACTACTGGATAGGCGGAGGCACGCCCTCATGGGAGGAAGGCAACGACACGGACTTCAACGCCGTCACCAACGGATTCATATCCATCACCCCCATCCACCTCGACCTCACCAACTACGAGGCCCTGGCCTTTCTGAGGGAGAACTGCAGGGACATCATATAGGGGCGCCTCCTGTGACGGCGAGAAGGGAGATCCCGTGAAGGACCATTACGACGTGATCGTGATCGGAGGGGGACCGTCGGGGATTTTCGCGGTCCTCGAGCTGCTGAAGGAGGCGCCGGAGCTCAGGATACTCCTCGTCGAAAAGGGCAGGGATATAGAGAAGCGGACATGCCCGATGATGACGGGCCGGGGCTCATGCACCGAATGCCCGGTCTGCGACCTCCTCAGCGGCTGGGGCGGTGCAGGTGCCTTCAGTGACGGAAAGCTGAACCTCTCATCCAGCGTGGGGGGGTACCTCACCCGATACATGGACAGAAAGACCCTCGACGACCTGATCCGTTACGTCGACGGGATCTACATCAGGTACGGAGCACCGGAGAAGGTCTACGGCGAGAAGATGGACGAGATAGGCAGGATAGAGAGGCTCGCCTCGAAGAACGACCTCATGTTCATCCCCTCGAGGATAAGACACATCGGTACGGAGCGCTGCAGGGACCTCCTCAAGGCGATGAGGACGGAGATCGACGGGAAGATCGACATCATCTTTGAGAGGAAGGTCACGAGGATACTGCAGGAAGGCCGGAGGGTGAGTGGTGTGAGGCTGCTCGACGGCGAGGAGTTCAGGGCCGGGTTCGTGATCGTGGCACCAGGACGCGAAGGGGCGAGGTGGCTGGAGAGGGAGGCGAAGAGGCTGAGGCTCACCCTTCTGAACAACCCTGTGGACATAGGCGTGAGGGTCGAGGTGCCCGCCGCGGTCCTCGAACCCCTCACCTCCGTCACCTACGAGCCGAAGCTGATCTACTACTCCCGCTCCTTCGACGACAGGGTGCGGACCTTCTGCGTCAACCCCCATGGAGAGGTGGTGAAGGAGTACCTCAAGGGCGTCTGGACGGTCAACGGCCACAGCTACGCACGCCACAAGACGGCGAACACGAACTTCGCGCTCCTGGTGAGCACCTACTTCACCGAGCCCTTCAACGAGCCCATATCCTACGGCAGATACATCGCTCGGCTGGCGAACTTCCTCGGCCGCGGGGTCCTGATCCAGAGGCTCGGCGACCTGAGGCGCGGGAGGCGTTCAACCCCTGAGAGGATATCCTCGGGCATCGTAGAGCCGACCCTCAAGGACGCAACCCCCGGGGACCTCAGCTTCGCCCTCCCCTACAGGTATCTCACCAGCATCCTGGAGATGCTGGAGGCCCTTGACAGGATAACCCCAGGTGTCAACTCCAGACACACCCTCCTCTACGGCGTGGAGGTGAAGTTCTACTCCATGCAGATAAGGCTCACCGGGGAGTTCGAAACAGAGGTGGAGAACCTCTTTGCCGTAGGTGACGGTGCAGGTGTGAGCCGCGGTCTCATCCAGGCATCGGCATCGGGTGTGGCGGCGGCAAGGGCCATACTCAGGAGGATCAGCGGTGAGGGACGGCTGTCTTGATCACCGTCGGTGAAGGGTGCAATGGATTACGATGAACTGAGAAGGACGATGGTCGAGACACAGCTCGTCCCGAGGGGGATAAAGGACAGGCGCGTGCTCGAGGCGATGCTCAAGGTGCCGCGCCATCTCTTCGTGGACGAGTCCATCAGACACAGGGCTTACGAAGACATGGCCCTCCCGATCGGCGAGGGTCAGACCATATCACAGCCCTACATGGTGGCGCTCATGACGGAACTGCTCGAGCTGAAGGGTGACGAACGGGTGCTCGAGGTGGGGACCGGTTCGGGGTACCAGGCCGCCGTCCTCGCCGAACTGGCCAGGGAGGTCTACTCCATGGAGAGGATCGAGGCCCTGATCACCAGGGCGAGGGAGAGGCTGAGAAGCCTCGGATACGACAACGTCCACATAATCTGCGGCGACGGCACCAGGGGGCTCCCTGAGAAGGCCCCCTTCGACGGGATAATCATAACCGCCGGGACACCCGGGGTCCCGGAGCCGCTCAAGGCCCAGCTCGCCGACGGCGGCACCCTGGTGGCGCCCGTAGGCGGCAGGTTCAGCCAGCAGCTCGTCCGGCTCAGGAAGAAGGGCGCCGACTTCAGCGAGGAATACCTCACACCCTGTGTGTTCGTCCCCCTCATCGGCGAGTACGGTTGGAAAGAATGAACCCGGATATGATAGAATTTAATTTAACCTCGAAGCGATTCAAACAACAGCAGTCCAGAAGGAGCGGATCCGGAAGATGAAGATCTCGGGCGCTGAGATAGTCATAGAATGCCTCAAGAGGGAGGATGTGCGGCACATCTTCGGCTACCCCGGCGGGGTCGTACTGAACATATTCGACATCCTCTACGACAACAGCGACATACAGGTGATCCTCACCCGTCACGAACAGGGGGCCGTGCACGCCGCGGACGGCTATGCGCGCGCCACCGGCAGACCGGGGATCGCCCTCGTCACCTCAGGCCCCGGTGCCACCAATACGGTCACCGGCATCGCGACGGCATACATGGACTCCATCCCCATCGTGGTCTTTTCCGGACAGGTGCCCACGAAGCTCATCGGGAACGACGCCTTCCAGGAGGCGGATATCGTGGGGATAACCAGGCCCTGCACCAAACACAACTTCCTCGTGAAGGACGTCAACGACCTCGCCAGGACCATCAGGGAGGCCTTCTATATCGCAACCTCCGGCCGTCCCGGTCCGGTGCTGATAGACCTCCCCAAGGACGTCACCGGGGACGTCACCACCTTCAAGTGGCCTGAGGAGGTGAGGCTCAGGAGCTACAACCCCAAGTACGAGGGCAACAGGTGGATGATAAAGCAGGCCGCCCTCTCCATACGGAAGGCGAAGAAGGCGGTCATCATTGCAGGCGGCGGCGTGATACACTCCAACGCGAGCAGGGAGCTGAAGGAGCTCGCCGAGTTCACAGAGATACCGGTCATCATGACCCTCATGGGTCTCGGCGCCTTTCCAGGCACCCACAGGCTCTCCCTCGGGATGCCCGGGATGCACGGGGCGTACTGCACCAACAAGGCGATCCAGGAATCGGACCTCCTGGTGGCTGTGGGCATCCGCTTCGATGACAGGGTCACCGGCAGGATAGCAGACTTCGCACCCCATGCGAAGATCATCCACATAGACATAGATCCCACGTCCATCAAGAAGAACGTCGGCGCCGACATACCGATCGTGGGCGACGCGAAGCGGGTCCTGAAGGTCCTCGTGGAGATGCTGAAGGAAGAGGGCAAGACCCAGTGGCAGGCCGTGCGCAGGTCATGGCTGAAGCAGATCGAGGCCTGGAGGAAGGAGCATCCCCTCGGTTACGTCTACAGCGACACGGTGATCAAGCCCCAGTACGTGGTGGAGAAGATCTATGAGCTGACGAAAGGCGACGCGATCATATCCACGGAGGTGGGACAGAACCAGATGTGGACCGCCCAGTTCTACAAGTTCGAGAGACCACGCACCCTCCTCACGTCGGGAGGGCTCGGGACCATGGGCTACGGGTTCCCGGCGGCCATGGGCGCCCAGGTCGCAAGACCGGATATGACGGTCATAGACATCGCCGGCGACGGGAGCATACAGATGAACATCCAGGAACTCGCCACCTGTGTGGTGAACAGGCTCCCCGTGAAGGTGGCGATCCTGAACAACCGGTACCTCGGCATGGTGAGGCAGTGGCAGGAGCTCTTCTACAACGAGCGTTACTCCTACAGCCATCTCGATGTCGTGCCGGACTTCGTAAAGCTCGCGGAGGCGTACGGTGCAGCGGGATTCAGGGCCACGAAGCCCTCCGAGGTCGAGGAGGTGCTCAGGGCCGGCCTCGCTGTGAAGGACAGACCGGTCCTCATGGACTTCATCGTCGACTGGAAGGAGAAGGTATTTCCCATGGTTCCGGCCGGCGCCGCCATAGACGAGATGATCTTCGGCGAGGAGGCGGAAAAGGGCAAGGGGAAGAAGAAGCTCCGTGCCGTCAAATAACACCGGTGTTACCGACGGCCAGCGCACCGTCGAGAATCCGGGGGGCGCAGGACAACGGGAAGTGTAGAAGATGAGACACACGATCAGCATGCTCGTAGAGAACAGGTTCGGCGTACTCTCCAGGGTCGCCGGTCTCTTCAGCGGAAGGGGCTACAACATCGAGAGCCTCTCCGTCGGTGAAACCATCGACTCGAAGGTCTCACTCATGACGATCGTCACCACAGGGGACGACAAGATAATCGAGCAGATCACGAAGCAGCTCAACAAACTGATAGACGTCATAAAGGTGGTCGACCTCACCGAGGTCGACCACGTCGAGAGGGAGATGATACTGATCAAGGTCTCCCCCAGGCAGGCCGACAAGGCCGAGGTGCTGAGACTGGCGGAGATCTTCCGTGGAAGGGTGGTGGACTCAAGCCCCAAGACCTACACGATCGAGATAACCGGGGACGAGAAGAAGATAGCCGCCTTCGTGGAGCTGATGAAGCCCTTCGGGATAAAGGAGTTCGTCAGGACGGGCAAGATCGCCATAGCCAGGGAAGGGACGAGGAAGACGTGAAGAAGCTCCGCGTGATATTCCACGTGAACGAGACGGCGAGGTGGGATACAGCCCTCGGCAACATCGTCAACCTCCTGAAGGACGTCGGAGAAGAGGGCGCCGAGGTCTCCGTCCTCGGCAACGGCCCTGCAGTCGAGGTCTATGGAGACGCCGAAAGGGTTAAGGTGATGGAAGGGCTCGCCGGCCGCGGTGTGAGGTTCCTCGCCTGCAGGAACTCGCTGAACAACCTCTGCAGCACTGCCGGGGTCTGCATCAGCGAAGAGGGCCTCCCGGGCTTCGTCGAGGTGGTCCCTGCAGGGATAACAGAGCTGATCAGGAGGCAGGCAGAAGGCTTCGCCTACGTGAAACCCTGAGATGTCCCTCTTCAGAACCCCTGTCTCCGCCCTCTTCTACAGGGCCCGCCTCTACCTCAGGATGATAAAGTTCTCCCACTCCGTCTTCGCCCTCCCCTTCGCGTTCACCGCCGCCCTGCTCGCCGCCGGGGGGATACCCTCCTGGGACAGGATCTTCTGGATCACGGCGGCCATGGTCAGCGGCAGGTCCGCTGCGATGGGGCTGAACAGGGTCATAGACATGAGGATCGACGCCCTCAACCCGCGGACGTCCGGCCGTGAGATACCGGCGGGCAGGATAAGGGTCTCCGAGGCCCTCTTCTTCATCCTCGTATCGGCTGCGGTCTTCGTCTATGCCGCCTACAGGCTCAACCCCCTCTGCCTCGCCCTCTCACCGCTGGCCCTCTCCGCCTTCGTCCTGTACCCCTACACAAAGAGGTTCACCTGGCTGAGCCACCTCGTCCTCGGCACGGCCATAGCAGGTGCGCCCATCGGTGCCTGGATCGCGATCAGGGGGACCTTTGACCCGGAGATAATGCCCCTGGCGCTCTCGGTGGTCTTCTGGCTCGGCGGGTTCGACATCCTCTATGCCCTCCAGGACGTGGAGTTCGACAGGAGGTTCTCCCTCCATTCGATACCTGCAAGGTTCGGCGTAAGGCGGGCGCTGCTTCTGTCCAGGCTGTTTCACGCCCTCACCTGGTGCCTCCTGCTCCTCACTGCGGCATCCTTCGGGCTCGGGAAGGCCTTCTACGTCGGCCTTGTGGTGGTCGGAGGTCTCCTGATCCACGAACACAGGCTGGTGAAGGAGGACGACCTGAGCAGGCTCGACATGGCCTTCTTCAACATGAACGGCTACATAAGCCTCACCGTCTTCGCCTTCACCCTTCTGGACGTCGTGCTCTGAGCTGACCGCCTGTCCCTGTCCCCGCGGGAGGTGATCCGGCCGAGGGCGTGGCGATGGGCCCTCACCGTCCGGGTCTTTGACGTGGCGATGCGGTGCATTGTAATTATCCATCCCTTTGTTTTATCATGTAAAATGCTGACAGCAGGTGCTGCTTCACCGCCTCACGCCTTTACGAGATAACCGGAGCTGCCCTGGAAAGACGAGACACCGCAGGGCCTGAATCCATACACGGGAGAAATGACAGAGGGTGCCAGGATAACCGTCTCCGAGGACTACCTCAGGGGGCTTGAGAAGAAGATCGAAGCCCTGACCGACGTGGTGAAGCTCTTCTCCACCATCTCAGCCACACTGGACCTCGAGGTCCTGATAAAGCTCGTGATGGAGCAGGCGAAGAGGATGATGGAGGCCGAGGGCTGCTCCATACTCCTTTACAACCGGAAGACGAAGAAGCTCGAGTTCGAGGTGACCCTCTGCGACGATGACGCTGCATCGGGCATACTGAAGGAGAAGGTCTCCCTCGATCTCGGTCAGGGGATCGCGGGCTGGGTCGCGGCGAATCAGGAGCCCCTCGTCATCGATGACGTGACGAAGGACAGCAGGTTCTACAGCGGGGCCGACAGGCTGACGGGGTTCACCACGAGGAACCTCTCCGCCTTCCCCCTCGTGGGCAGGAGGGGGCTCATCGGTGTCGCCGAGATAATCAACACGAGGAAGAAGGACCTCGACCCTGAGCTGTTGAAGATCCTCTGCAGGCAGTTCGCCATCGCCATCGAGAACGCCCTCTACCACAGGGAGTCCCTCGAGAGGGAGAGGCTGAGACAGGAGCTGAGGATCGCCTCGGAGGTCCAGAAGAGCTTCCTCCCCCAGGAGCCGGTCTTCAGCAAGGGGAGGCTCACCGTCTCGGCGGTGAACATCCCTGCCTCGAAGGTCGGTGGAGACATCTACGACTTCACCGAGCCTGCCGAGGGGAAGGCCGGGGTCCTGATAGGAGACGTCTCCGGCAAGGGGATATCAGCCGCCCTCTACATGGCGAAGATCATAAGCGACTTCAGGTACACCGCTCACCTTGAGGAGTCTCCTGAGGTCGTCCTGAACAGGTTGAACTCAAGGCTCTCCGCGGCACCGATGGGGATGTTCCTCACCGCCATATACATGGTGGTGGACCTGGGCACCGGAGAGGCGGCCCTCTCCGGTGCGGGCCATCCACCCATGCTGCTCGTCAGGGATGGCGAGGTGAGGGTGATGGACGTCCTCTCCGGTCCACCCCTCGGCATACTCCCCCTGCAGTATCCGTGCAGGACGCTCTCCCTCCGGGAGGGCGACACCCTGCTCCTGCTCACCGACGGCGTCTTCGAGGCGAAAAACCCTGAAGGCGAGAGGATCGGCTTCAACAGGATCGTCGAGTTCGTCAGGCAAAGGGGTAGCGGAGAGGGGCTCCTTGAGGGGATCGTCGAGTACGTGAACGGCTTCTCCAGGGGGGTGGAGAAGGGTGACGACATCACCCTGGTGGAGGTGAGGTGGGCCTGAGGTGAAGGACTCGGTGACCATAACCATACCATCCCACCCCGGCTATCTCTCCATGGTAAGGGACGTGACCGCCCGGTTCGGCGAGATCCACAACCTCTCCGAGGCGGTTATCGCAGACCTGAAGCTCGGCGTCGACGAGGCCTGCTCCAACGTCATAAAGTACGCCTACAGGGGTGCGACGGAGGGGGAGATAGTGATCACCCTCAGGATCATGGGGAAGGACCTGGAGGTGATAATCGAGGACGAGGGGGTCAGGGCTGACCCGGCGTGCATAGAGGGCAGAAACCTGGACGACGTGAGGCCGGGAGGGCTCGGCCTCCACCTGATAAAGAGGGCCTTCCACGTCTACGAGTTCGACGAGGGCAGGAGATCGGGCAACAGGCTGAGGCTTGTAAGGCACCTGAGGTGAGGCATGACCATCGAGATGGACAAGTACAGGGATGCAACGGTGATGAGGCTCTCAGGCGAGATAGACATGTACTCCTCGCCCGGGCTCCGCAAGGAACTCCTCTCCCTCGTGGCAGAGAGGGTCTCGCCCCTGATAGTGGACTTCAGGGGTGTTTCGTACATCGACAGCTCCGGGATCGCCACCTTCGTGGAGGGGCTTAAAGGGATGCGCTCCTTCGGCGGGAGGTTGAAGTTCGTGGCCGTCCCCGAGGGGATAATGGAGATATTCACCTTCTCGAAGCTGGACAGGGTCTTCGAGATATACGGGAGCGCCGATGAAGCCCTCAGTGGTTGAACACCTCGTCGGTCCCCTGGGGAGGAAGACGATCTCGACCCTCAGGGCCGTACACCACGCCTCGAGGCTGATAAACTCCTCCTTCTACTGGGCCTTCCTCTCGCCCTTCAGAGGCAGGAGGCTGAGGGTGAGGGCGAGTGTCTCCGAGATCGTCAAGGCTGGTTACAACTCCGTCCCTATCGTGGCGGTCATCTCCCTCTTCGTGGGGATAATACTGGCCCTCCAGTCCGCCTACCAGCTCAAGAAGGTGGGTGCCCTCATCTACGTGGCCAACCTCGTGGGTGTATCGATCACCAGGGAGCTCGGCCCGATACTGACCGCCATCATTGTGGCCGGCAGGAGCGGCTCCGCCTTTGCAGCGGAGATCGGTTCCATGAAGGCCGCCGAGGAGGTGGACGCCCTCGTGAGCATGGGGATCAACCCGGTGCATTTCCTCGTGGTGCCGAAGCTCTTCGCACTCATGCTGATGATGCCGGCCCTCACCGTCATCTCCGACTGCATAGGCATCTTCGGGGGGTTCCTCCTCTCCACAACGGTACTGGAGATCCATCCCTACAACTACTTCCAGCAGACCGTGAACGCCCTCCTCGTCAAGGACGTGGTCACTGGGCTGGTGAAGGCACTCGCCTTCGGCGTGGTGATAACCATAGTGGGCGCCTACCACGGGTTCGCCGTAGAGGGCGGGGCCGAAGAGGTGGGCAGGAGGACCACCGCCTCCGTCGTGGCCTCCATCTTCCTGGTGATCGTCTTTGACCTCTTCTTCACCGCCCTGTTTTACTTCTTCACATGATGGAGACGGCCATAGAGATAAGGGACCTGGTCACCCATTACGGCGATAGGGAGATCCTCAGGGACGTCTCCTTCTCCATCCCCAGGGGCAGGACGACGGTGATACTCGGCGGCAGCGGCTGCGGCAAGAGCACCCTGCTGAAGCACCTCATAGGGCTGCTGAGACCAACAAAGGGGGCCATCCTCATAAACGGCATGGATATAACGGTGATGAAAGAGGAGGAGCTGAACGGGGTGAGGAAGAGGATGGGTGTGCTCTTTCAGGGCGCTGCACTGCTGAACTCCATGACCCTCGCCGACAACGTCGCCCTCCCCATAAGGGAGCACACGAGGCTGGAGGAATCGACCATCCAGATAATGGTGAGGATGAAGCTCGACCTCGTCGGCCTCTCGGGCTTCGAGGACTTCTACCCCTCCCAGCTCTCGGGCGGCATGAAGAAGAGGGCCGGCATCGCCAGGGCCATGGCCCTTGACCCGGAGTTCCTCTTCCTCGACGAACCATCCGCAGGGCTCGACCCCGTCACCGCGGCAGGACTCGACGAGCTGATCCTGAAGCTCAGGAACGTCTTCAAGATGACCATCGTCGCAGTGACCCACGAGCTGTCAAGCCTGTACACGATTGCAGACCATGTTGTAATGCTCGACCGCGGTCAGGTAATATTTAAAGGATCACTCGAAGGGCTGAGGGCCTCGGACGACCCAAGGATAAGGGGTTTCCTCAACAGGAGGCCCGAGGCCGAGAGCTACTCCCCGGAGGACTACTTCAGGTTCATCGCGGGGGACTGAGACGGAGGTGGTTTGGCGTATCTGAGAGAAGAGATCAAGGCCGGGGCGATCATCCTCACCTCCCTGGTGCTGCTGAGCGGACTGGTCGTCCTGATCGGCGGGAGCCGGTTCTTCGAGGAGCATGACACCTACTACGTGAAGGTCTACAACTCCGCAGGCCTGGAGGTGGGTGCACAGGTGAGGCTCGGAGGGGTGAGGATCGGGAGGGTGGCGGCCATAGAGCCCCCTTCCCTGCCGGGAGAGCCCGTCACGGTGGTGATAGGCGTGAAGAAGGGGACCACCCTCTACAGGGGGACGAAGGCCTACATAACACAGGTCGGCTTCGTGGGCGACATCTACCTCCTCCTGACCGTGGACGGCACGAGGGACGAGAGGTTCAGCCCCGGAGACGTGATACCCTCGGAAGAACAGATCCAGTTCGCCAGGCTGATGGCGAGGATGGACGAGCTGTCGGTGTCTCTGAAGAAACTGATCGCCGATATAGACAGGCTCTTCTCACCGAAGAATATACAGAAGTTCGAGGGCCTCCTTGAGGAGATGAACAGGCTCCTGGCCTCGGGGTCGTCAAACCTCGACGCCGTTGCCGCATCACTGAGGAAGACGACGGAGAAGATCGCCCTCGTGCTCGACGAGATAGAGAGGATCATAGAGGCCAACAGGGGAGAGGTCAGCCTCCTGCTCACCCGTGCAAGGGAGGGTGTGGCCGAGGCAAGGGAGATGTTCAGGACGATGGAGGATACGGCCGAGACCATAGGCAGCACGACGGAGTCCATCGAGAGGGCCGTCCAGCTCAGGTCAAGGAACCTCGGCAGACTCATCCAGACCCTCACGGAGACGACCGAGGACCTCCAGGAGCTCCTTCAGGAGCTGAAGATCAAACCCTGGAGCATCATCTACAGGGAGGGCGTAGGGGGTGTGCAGGAATGAGAGCGACCCTCACGGCCTGCCTGCTCCTCTTCGCCATCGCCTCCTGCTCGATGCCCGAGACGAGGATATACAGCCTCTACATCCCGACCGAGGGAGGGGCGTCGACGGACGGACCTCCGCTGGTGATAAGGGTGAGCTCTCCGAGGCACCTCAGCCAGCCCTACATCGTCTACAGGAGTTCACCCTATCGGCTCGAGTTAGCCCGGTACTCCAGATGGCAGGCCTCTCCAGCCAGGATGGTGGAGGAGGCCTTCAGGGAGGCCCTCCTCTCGGCAGGCCCCTTCAACGACGCCGCTGAGGCCTCACCGGAGCCCTACACCCTCAGGATAGAGCTCAGGAGGTTCGAGATGCTTGATTCCGGAGGGCAGGCCCTCGGGAGGCTCGTCTTCGACGTGGGGTTCGACTCTCCCGAGGGAAGGAGGCTCTACTCCGGCAGGGTCTCCAGGGAGGTCAGGCTGAAGAAGAGGGACTTCCTGAGCCTTGCAGAGGGGTTGAGCACCGCCCTCGCCGGGGGCATAGAGGAGGTGAAGGAGGCGATAGCCCCCCTCCTTCAGACCCGCCTGCCGAAGGCAACGTTGCCGAGCAGGATGAACAGGACCGAGAGCCCGAGTATCACGCCCACATCGAGGTAGACCGGGAAGTCGGGGCCCATCGCCCCCCTCTCGTAGGGGAAGATCACGTTCTTCAGGGCATCGACGCCGTAGGTGAGGGGGTTGATCCTGGCTGCCGTCTTCAGCTGTTGTATTTTAGTATGGAGATGCAACAGACCCGATGAACGGGTTAGGCGCAACCGTATATGCTTAAGGAACTCTTCGAGCCAGAGTCGATCGCGGTGATCGGGGCCTCACGCAACCCCCGGAAGGTGGGGCATGCGCTGGTGAAGAACCTCCTCTCCTCCGGCTACGGGGGCAGGGTTCTCCCCGTGAACCCTGCAGGGGGCGGTATCGAGGGCCTGAGGGTCTACGCCTCCGTCGGAGAGATCGAGGGGAAGGTCGACCTCGCGGTTGTCGCGATCCCTGCCGGAGGCGTCCCCTCCGCGATCAGGGAGTGCATCAGGAAAGGGGTGGCCTATGCTGTGGTGATCTCCGCAGGGTTCAAGGAGGCCGGCTCCGAAGGGGCGGCCCTCGAGGAGGAGCTGAGGAGGATAAGCCGGGACGGCGGCATAAGGATACTCGGGCCGAACTGCCTCGGCATAATCAACACGGCTGCCAACCTCAACGCGACCTTCGCGAGGTGGATGCTCCCCAGGGGGAACATATCCTTCTTCTCCCAGTCAGGAGCACTCGGCGTCGCCGTGCTCGACTGGGCGATAGGCAACAGGGTCGGGTTCTCGAAGTTCATCAGCCTGGGCAACAAGGTCGACCTCAACGAGACGGACTTCATCCAGTACCTCATGGACGACCCCGAGACGGAGGTGATCCTCGGCTACATCGAGGACGTGATCGATGGCGGGAGGTTCATGGAGGTCGCCGGCAGGTGCACCTCGAAGAAGCCCCTGGTCCTGATCAAGTCCGGAGGCACGCAGGCCGGTGCTCGGGCGGCCTCCTCACACACAGGCGCCCTTGCCGGGTCGGAAGAGGCCTTCAGGGCCGCCTTCAGGCAGATCGGGGTCATCAGGGCCTCGGGAGTGAACGACCTCTTCGAGATCGCGAAGGTCTTCTCCGCGGGAAGGATACCCGCCGGCGACCGCCTCCTGATCATCACCAATGCGGGCGGCCCGGGGATAATAGCCGCCGACCAGGCAGAGAGGCTGGGGCTGAAGCTCCCGTTCCTTAACAGGAGGGTCCTGAACCGCCTCAGGAAGAGGCTCCCTCCGAACGCCTCGCTCTACAACCCGGTGGACCTCATCGGAGACGCCACCTCAGAGAGATACCGCGCCGCCCTCGAGGCGGTCGTCCGCGCCCCTGACTTCGACGGCATGATCGTCATCCTCACCCCCCAGGCGATGACCGACACAGAGAGGGTCGCCGGAGAGGTGATAAACGCCGCTGGCAGGACCGGCAAGCCCCTCGTCACCTCCTTCATGGGCTCGGAGAGCGTCAAGGGTGCGGTCAGGATGCTGAAGGAGGCGGGCATTCCCAACTACCCCTATCCAGAGGATGCGGTCAGCTCCTACAGCAGGCTCGTCCAGTTCTCCGAACGGCGGAGGAGGAGGAAGGGGGCCAGGAGGCGTTACAGGGGCGACAGGGCCAAGGTGAGGGGGCTGATCAGACGGGCCGTGCTCGAGGGCCGCTTCAGGTTCGGTGAGGAGGAGGCTAGGGAGTGCCTCTCGGCCTACGGCTTCGTCTTCCCCAGGAGGGCCTTCGTCACCGACAGGGCGACCGCCTCAAGGG
>WGEZ01000104.1 GCA_015492515.1 Nitrospirota bacterium | reverse complement strand
ACAAAGGCGGGTATGTTACCGGGACCCCCTATATTTTCGACAACACCTCTGCCGATATAGATCTGGCGGGATAGCTGGGTGTTGCCCCATACCGTCTCAACGAGCTTGATAAACACATTGTAATCACCGAGAGAGCAGACAAGGTCGGGTGACACGGTGGGGTCGGGGTCTGTCCATCCGCCTGTACAGGCTGCCCATTCAGGGGTCTCGACGTAGAGTTTCTCATCCCAGCAGTTATCGGGAGTGTATAAGGTGCAGAAGTCGGGGACAGCGGTGCCAGCGGTCTGGACCACCTTGGTGGCGATCTCGGCTCCGCCCTTCGCCGCTCCAAGGGCCGTGGAATACCTCTTCTCGAGGCCGGACATCCTTGTGCCCTGAGTGATAATATAGATCAAGGCAGCGCTGAACGTGAGGGCGACCACTGATAGTATCAGCGCCATCAACAGGGCGATGCCTCTCTGGTCCTTCAGATATCTCATCATTCCCCCAGGTTTTCAGGCTTTACGACCATTGTATAGAGTTTCCATCGGTAGTTGCGCCAGTTTGGAGTGATCGTTGATAGGTCTAAATTCTTAAAGTTTCCTACTGCTATGTTCTGTGCACCGCCATACGAGTAGAACCTGTCGTACTGTCCTTCATGCACGAGGATATAGACCCATACCTCCTTAAGACGCTTTCGAAGGAGTTCAGCGTCGTTCAGCGTAGCCTGGATGTCGGCGAGGGTGAAGACCTCACCGTCAGGGTCGGAGGGAGCGCTGACACCGTTGTCGAAGTCCGCATAGGTGCCCACCGTGCCGTCTTCGTCGATATCGAGGCCAAAGACCACCTGAAAGTCGGCAACACAGTCAAGAAGCGGCATGCCTCCTTCTCTCGACCCGTCTCCGTGGCGGATTAACCTCTTTACCAGGACACCCGTGTTCCCGGCACACCTTGAAGGGACGTTTGTACTGGCGATATAATAGTCCGCCCTGTTGAAGGGCATGGTGACGTTGGTGCCATAGTCAGGTCCGACGACTGCATAGACGATGTAGGTCTCGTCAGGATAAAGAGGGTTCAGGTTGTTCGGTACATCACCGTAAGTGGTCGAGAAGAAGGTGTCTGTTCCTTCAACGTAGGTTATCAGGAATCTCTTCTCCGTACCTGTAGACGCCGGTCTTATCGCAAAGACCTGGGTGTTGGGATCAGGGTCCCTCTCCGCGTCGCCCCAGTAGTAGAGGTTAAGCACCGAGTCATAGTTGAATATGAAGGACCACTTCTGTGCTTCGTCGCTCGTCCTTGCGAGGGTCGACTTTATCACCAGATAGTCGGAGTTGTTCATGCCGAGGCCCGCTATAGGGTCCCCGACGTCGTTTCCAACGACGATCGCCCTCGGCGCATTATCGGGAGCGTCGTTGTAGGCGTCATAGGGCGCCGCCGCCTCGACGTATCCTGTCAGCTCGTCCCAGAGGGTTCCATCGTTGTCTGTGTCTTCTATCTCATCGGAACTCAGATCCCAGGGCAGTCCGAACCCTGCGTGCTCAAGGTCCAGCCTCAACAGATCGAGGCCCACGGTCCGCTCGATCTGTGTCTCCGCTATCTTGCTCTGCTGCTTGAACTGGTTGACAAGGGGGATGAAGACCCCTGTTGCGGCGGCTATGGCGAAGACGAAGACCACGAGGGCCACCATGAGCTCCACGAGGCTGAACCCGCTTTCCTGCCTTACTGTGTTGATCATAACAGTACCGGATTTCTTACGATCGAGACCATCTTCTGCTGGAACTCCTTGTTCGTCTCCGGCAGAGGAGGGTTCTCACCCTTGTAATCCCAGCCGACCACCACCTCTATCACCTTGAACTCGGAAGAGGGCGCGTTGACGGTTATGGAGATGGCATAAGATACGGTCATGTTCCTGAAGGTCCGCGTCACCGTAGAGGCTGTATACCCCAGATTGGTCATATCTGTCCATGTCCCTTCGGTGAGTTCATCGAAAGGGATCGCCCTCAGCCGGTTCATCACCTCTTCGGTTATCTTCACCCCTTCGTTACGGATTACATTCCTGACGTTGCCGTCGATGGATAGGACGGTCACCTTGTACATCCCGAGCATGGCGATGAGTATTATCACCATTGCGATGAGTATCTCGACAAGGGTGAAGCCCTGCTTATTTATGAACGCATGGCGGATTTTGTGTAACATCATACTTCCCCAAATTGATCCTCGTGCGTGAGACCACTATGCAGTCATAGTCGACCTCGTCCTCGCCGAAGGGGTTTCCGTCAGGGTCAAGGAGCCAGACGCTTCCACTCGGTTCTATCAATCCCCTTTTGTCCATGGTGACAGTGCCTCCAAAATTCCATGCCATCCTGTACCGGAGGTCCTGTTTTGACAGGTTCGGTATCACTGTATCCGTACCGATGTCGAGTGTGTTGTTTCCGTTGGCATCCTCGTATGTAGTGTATTGGTCGGGTGAAGCAACGGTTGACCGGATGAAATAGGTTCTGTTCCTCTGCATCGCCCTCTGTCTCGCCTCCAGCAGATCGGCATACATCTCCTTTATCTGGCTCTCCACCTTATACCTTGCCTGCCAACCCACGAACTGGAAGCCAGCCAGCACCATGAGTATCCCAACAATGGCTATGACGACAGCCAGCTCTATCAATGTCAGGCCCCTTTCATCCATTGCCCTATCTTTCCTGCGAGTGAATGATCTTCTTCAAAGGCATCGGAGAGGTTATGGCCGCAGCTCCCTCAGCCGGAGGAAGTCCGATGAACGCCACCGTCCTCCTTCCACCACCGCCGCCTGAAGGCGCCTTTTCAGTGAACGCCTCGCTCAGGGCGAGCTCCCGGATCTCACCTGTTGAGAGCTGCAGCAGAACCTTCCCGTATAGGGCCCTCTCCTCCGGTGCCCCTCCTGTCTCTGTATCTATGGCCCAGACATATGTGTTGCCACCATACCCACAGATACTGGCAGTGGGACTGAAGGTCGGAAAGAGCACCACACCCGTGTAGAGTACATAAGGGTTCGATACGAGCCGTTCCGCATTGTAGCCCGAAGGTACGCTTCCCCAGGGACAGTTGTCAGTGGCAGAGCAGTCAAGTTTTATATACCATCCGTCGTAGCCGGGGACGTTGATCAACCTCTCCGACGGCAGGGTCGGCGGCGAGGTGGTGGAGTCAACCAGATCATTTACGCTCTTCGTCTCCGTGCATGCAGGATCGATCCTGTCCCTGAACAGGTCGTCCGGCTGCGGGGTGTTGGCGATGAAACACGGCTCCCGTAGGCCGTAGAGCCGCTGTCTCCCGTCAGGATCGTCCGTCTTGTAGAAGTAGCGTCCTGTGCCGAAATGGAGCATCATGTGCGATCCAGGCAGCTGGAGCTTCACGATGGATGTCGTAAGTGGACCTATGTCGTCTATCACCGTGCTCAACACCCAGTTGTTGGGCTCTACATCCTGCTTTGTCACGATCCTCAGAATGCCGCCCTTCGTCCAGAAGTACTCGCTGCCCACCTTCTCCCTCTCGGTATAGCCTATGTAGATGACGTCGTCCTCGTAATCCATGTCTGTATCCACAGTGGTGTTGTATGCATTTGCTCCGAAGGCAAAGGGGATGTTTATCTCACTGTCAAACTTCCTAAGCAGTGCGCCCGTCTTGAGGTCGAGGACGAACACCCTGAGGGGCTGGTCAGACTTGCCCAGGAACTGGTGTGCCGTGGTGTCTATAGGACCTGTAGGACCCGACGCTATAACGACAAACCATCTCCCGTTTGTGTTGTCAAAGGGCAGTGAGCTGCCGTCGGGGTATTCAGCCGCGTTTGGTGCCCTGGTGCTTGTCCGGACAACTACGGGGCCGGCGGTCGAGAAGCCGAGCTCTGGATGGGAAAACTCCCACAGGAGCTCCGGGTTCCTCGGATCGGTGACATCGAGGGCGAAGTAAGAAGAGTAGCCGACGCCGCTCGTAGGGGTCTTGACGCAGTCCGTGCAGGGATCAGCCGTGTCCCGGCATGCGCCTCCCAGCCGCATGCTCCCGATAAGTACGGTCCTCCAGGTATCCACTGTTTTCTCGCACTCCCAGTAGCTGCCTGTGCAGCCAGCATAATCACCTATGCTTGCATCCACAAGATACGGAGAGGCGTCAACGTAGTAAAGGTGGCAGTACTCGGACTCCATCATGTACTTGAGATAGGGAAGGGCGTTCTTCGGGATGAAGGCCCATTCTTCCTTCCCGAGATCTGTTCCCGTCAGTCTTGCCTTCAACTTCCTGTCCCTACGTGTCTCTATGACCTCCAGTTTGCCGAGGTTGAAGGCATGAAGCATGCCGTCGTTTGCACCTACATACACCATGCCCCTGTTCTGATAATCATTGGTGCTTATGAACTCCTTATATGTCTCGTCGTCGTAACCGCGGGGAAGGGGTTTGTGATAGTTGTTTATGTTGACGAACGACTGTAGCTTCGGGGTGGATGTGATGATATCACCCAACTTCCAGGTGTTTGTCACATCTGTACCACCAATGTTCAGTGTCGCGGTCCTGCTCCTTGGTAATACACAGGTGCCTGCAGGTGCACAGGGGGTGTCGTCCACACATACCAAGCTTGTGTTGTTCGAGCACCGTCCACTGTCATCCCCCCTCACGTACTCGATTATCCAGTCAGCCTCAGCTGAGTCGGCTGCGTTCAACAGCGGCTGGAGGATCGACGAGTTTACCGTGCTGAATAGATCGAGGGTGCTGTCATCATCTGTATTGGTGTAGATCGTCCTGTCCGCAGGATCACGGGTGAAGAGCTTCTCCCCAGCCTCCCAGAGGTCCTTGATCTCACTTAACGTAACCGTCGGCTGCGGACTGTCGCAAATACCGTCACCGTCGTTGTCCGCCAGTCCGTCACCGTCCACATCCTTGCAGCGCACCACCAACGTTTCGCCCTCGGTGGTTTTGAAGTACAGAGAGACGATATAGTCATCATCAAGCCTCAGGGTTAGGTCTTCGACCGTGTCTTCCCGTATGTTGCTGGCCTCGAGATCCGGCGATATGTAGTACCAAAGGGCATAGAGAGACCCCGTCCAGAGGATCTCTGTCTCAGCCCCCTCGATCCCATACAATCTCGAGGGATAGAAGAGCGCCTGGAGCATGTTTGCACCGCTGCCCTCACCCGAGGCGAGCACTGATACCGCCGTGCCTGAGGATGCACGCTTCAGGATGTCCAGGACAGCGTTCAGGATGGCGTCCTTGATCTCGGTGGCGTTAGAGGCGCTCTGGAAGGTGTCCGGCACTCCGTCGTTGTTTTCATCCCAGTCCGGAGAGGAAGGCGGCAGAGGTTCACATGCGCTGCCTTTACCGTTGCCGCAATCATCCATCCAGCAAGTATTATCAGGATAGCCGCTAAGGCTGTCAGGCCAGGTATTCAACGCAGTAACGGTAAAGGAGCCATACATGGCGACATTCTTTAGAGATTGCTCACCTGTGCTGCCGAGGAAGAGCCCTATGGTGTAAACGGCATTTATGTTGGAATCCACCCCTGCAGCGGCATTTGTAAAGCCCATGTGCATCTCATAGGCAGGAACCACAGGGTCTGCAGAATGGCCGGTTGCAAAACCAGTATCTATGGAACAGGTATATTGTGCCGGTGGCCCACCACCATAGTTCCACTGTCCGTCGGAAAGCAGTATAACAAAGTTCTTTGCACAGGGGACGAATTCACAATTCGCACCACCCTGCTCACAGACATACATCGGGTTTCTCCAAAAGTCGCCAGCTCCGGACTGGGGGGTAAAGCCGTTATAGTCCGGGTCGTTCTGGGCAAAGTAGTTGAGTGCATCCCACATGGCAGGCCCGGTAGGCGTGGTTCCGTAAGGGGGTGTTGAATTTATGTAGGTTATGAGGTTCATATAAGGAAACTGATCGTCCGTCGAGTTAGGGGCTGTGAAGTCACCTATATAGACCTTCCTGCTCCTGACAGAACCGCCGCTGTAAAACATTACCCCCATCCTGGGCTGTAAGTCCAGGTTCTTGAATTGAAAGGCCAGGCCGTCGTAGACCCTGCTCCAGGGAACCTTGACCAGGTCGTCATATATGCTTCTGAGGATGCAGCCGCCATCCGGGGTTCTGTCGCCGTCGACATCGAGGCTGTCATTACAGACAGTCCCCACTCTGCTGCCTCCTCTGTTTCCTGGTTGATCCCATAGCTCAGGGTCACAGTAGTTTTCATTAAACCTCTGGCTTCCATCACAACTTGCTGGCGTGCCGCCCGTCATTGCCCATCGTACCAGGTCTATCCTGCTCATCAATAGGAAATTGAGGCAGCTTCCGCTGTAGATATTAGACGTGTTTATATCAAACCATGCATTAGGGCATGTTTCAGGGGTCCCTGTTGTCTCCTCCCAGGCTCCGTCGGTTGAGTTATACCGATAGAGAGCAGCAGGTCTGAAATAGCCCTCTTCATCTCCGTTGTATGTCCATCCACATCCTGAAGAGGAATTACACCATCCCCAGCCACCGCTGGTTGGATTATATGCGCTCCAGCTCATACTCCCACTGACGTCGATATCCATCAGCACATTTGGCGCCACCGTGGCGGCTATAAAAGGGGGTGCTTGGCAGTAGTCATTCATCGTCTGGGAATAGGCATCACCAACAAGGCCTGTCAAGAAAAGCAACAAAAATATCAGGAAGGATTTAACAAGCTTTTTTCTCATTTTCGTCACCTTCTATCGTATATCGATAACATAATGTTACTTATCGTATAGGTCTCATCCTCTTTACAGATAGGGCTGTCTATTATGAAGCGAACCCTTTTCCCCGTGATGTCACCCTTCAGACCGCTTTCTCCAGGATCGAATTTAAAAGTCCTCACCCCCGGACAACTTCCTGATTTGACATCTATAACTATTGATCCAGCCTTGAGGTCCATGCTTTCTACGACGCCCCATAGTGAGAGATTATCACCGAAGAGGTAGCCGGTATTTAAAATCAAAGTGATGACGATTACCAAGGGCGCGGTTCCAAACACCTTTTTCTTCATAAAGTCCCTCCTTTAACCTGAGACTTGCTTAAAGACCCTTGCGTCAACAGTAAAGCAAGCTTCGTGCCTGAACAATCTTTCTATATTTCAAGCACTTTTATTACTAAGGCGAAGGAAAACATGTAGTCTGCTTCATAAATTATGTAACTGATTACATAGAGGTCCGTACTTCCACTTCGTAAGTGGAAGTCGGTGTTCAGTCGCTGGGATACCCGCCGGCCCGGGGTTTCAGGAAGTCATGGATGAGGAGGAGGTTGAGCACCAGCATCGCCGCGGTGATCCCTCCGAGGGTGTATGCCTGGATGGGGTTATTCGGCATGAAGGTCGGCACGGCGTAGGCTATGTACCATATCATGGCCGAGGTGACCGTTATCCACAGGAAGAGCGCTGGGATCAGGACGTTGTAGCTCTTCACCCTGAGGTCCCTCATGACCCAGGCGGCCACGGTCATCATCGCGATGGAGGCGAGCATCTGGTTTGCACCGCCGAAGGCGGGCCAGATGAGGCTCCACGCACCTGTCCAGGCAACGCCTATCCCGATCGCTGCGGATACCGCAGAGGCTATCCACCGGTTCGTCAGGAAGGTATAGAGCCTCGGCGCCGCCCTGTTGAGGGGTTCCAGTATCTCCGACAGGGTGTACCTGGCCAGCCTGTTCGTTGTGTCCAGGGTGGTCATCGCGAAGGAGGCGACCCACATGGAGGCGAGGATGACCATGAGGTCCTTCGGCAGCTTCAGCACCGAGTTCGTGACCTCTGCATAGGCCTTCGAGAAGAGCCCCACCGGTCCGCCGAGGGCCTTCGTGGCATCTATGTAGTGCTCTGCAAACCCTGCTGAGCCGGCCTGAAGGCTCCGGGCTGTTTCAGGGGGTATCACCATGTAGCCGAAGGCGCCGATACAGACCACCACGAGGGTTGAGAGAAAGCCCTCGGTGAGCATCGAGCCGTAGCCGACGAAGAGGCCCTCCGTCTCCTTTGAGAGTTGCTTCGAGCTGGTGCCGGAGGCGACCATGGCGTGAAACCCCGAGAGGGAGCCGCAGGCGATGATGAGGGGGATGACGGGCCAGAAAGGGGTATTCTTCCCTGCCACCACCGGTGGCGAAAAGACGGTCACCGGAGGAAGGACCATGGGCTCGAAGGCGAACAGGACGGCCAGACCCCCTATGATAAGGCCGCCGATCAGCAGCCAGGCGTTCAGATAGTCCCTCGGCTGCAGCAGTATATGTACCGGGATGGATGCTGCAACGATGATGTAGAAGAAGAACACCACCATCCAGGTCTGATAGCTTGCCGAGAGAGGGAGGGCCCTTCCGGCGATGATCGAGGCAGACAGCATCAGCACCCCTGCAATGGTGGCAAGTGTGAAATTCATCCTCACCCTGTACAGCAGCACACCAAGCAGGAGGGCTGCCCCTATCTTGAAGAGGTACGACGTCGGCACGGCAGGCTGCTTCACGAATATCTTCCCTATCACAGAGGCGAAGGCGGCAACGACGAGTATCAGGACGAAGAATACGAACAATGAGAAGATGCGCCCCGTCCTTTTCCGGATCACCCTCCCGGCGATCCACTGGACGGAGTGGCCGTCATACCTGACGGAGCTCATGAGGGAGAGATAGTCATGGACTGCACCGATGAATATATTGCCCACCCATATCCAGAGGAGCGCGGGGAGCCAGCCCCAGGCAAGGGCGATCACCGGACCCACTATGGGGGCCGCGCCTGCTATGGATGCAAAGTGGTGCCCGAAGAGGACGTATCTGTTGGCCGGTACGAAGTCGACCCCGTCGTAGAGCCTCCTCGCAGGGGTCTCCTCCTCTCCGGCCTTCACAACCCTCTGCTGGAGGTAGCGGCCGTAGGATGTGTACAGCAGCACGTAGATCGCGAGGCCGATGATGATGACAAGGGTTGTATTCATCTCTTGCGAGAATACGAGTTACGAGAATACGGGGATACGCTGAATCTCAGAACCTCATCTCGCAGTAATCCGCCTCGTAGTCCTGCAGCTCCGTGATGTTGGGGTTTTCTCCGCAGACCGGACACCCGGGGTTCTTGGGCACCTTCACCTTCCTGAAGGTCGTGGTCAGGGCGTTGTAGATGAGCATCTGGTTCTTGAGGGGCTCTCCCTTGCCGAGGATCAGCTTCAACACCTCCATCGCCTGGAGCCCGCCGATTATGCCCGGGAGCGCACCGAGCACACCAGCCTCCTGACACGATGGTACAAGTCCAGGCGGCGGGGGCTGCTCGAAGAGGCATCTGTAGCAGTGCCCGTCTCCGGGCAGGATCGTCGTCACCTGGCCCTCGAACCGGAGTATCGCACCGCTCACCAGGGGCTTGCCCGAGAGGACACAGGCGTCGTTCACGAGGTACCTCGTGGGGAAGTTGTCACTGCCGTCGACCACGATGTCGTAGCCCTTTATGAGGTCGAGGATGTTGTCCCTGGTGATCCTCTCCTTTATCGCCGTCACCTTGACGTCGGGGTTGAGGGCCTCGAAGGTCTTCTTGGCCGACTCTGCCTTGTTCATCCCGAGCCTCTCGGTGCTGTGGGCTATCTGGCGCTGGAGGTTGCTCAGCTCGATGGTGTCGTTGTCTATTATCCCTATCGTCCCCACACCGGCGGCGGCGAGGTAGTAGCCCACGGGACAGCCGAGCCCTCCCGCACCAACGATGAAGACCCTCGCGGAGAGGAGCCTCTTCTGCCCCTTCCCGCCCACCTCGGGCAGGATGATGTGCCTGCTGTAGCGGTGTATCTGCTCGTCTGTGAGTTCCATAGCCTTCCTCCTTCAGACGTGGATCGGGTGGGCCTCTTTCCAGGGAAGGCCTCCCGCCACCTTCAATCCTTCTCCTTTCTAACGAGGATTACCCAGTCGGTGTCACTCACCTTCTCGACCTTCAGTACCTTCTGGCCGTGGTCCTCCATGGACTTCGGGACGTTCCTGGATGCCTCCTCACTGTCCAGTATTATCTCCAGCACCTCTCCCACCTCCATATCCTCTATGGCCAGTTTCGACTTGACGAAGGTGTAGGGGCAGGTGAGTCCCTTGATGTTTATGGTCCTGTCCGGCTTGATCTCCTCCATACTTTATCTCATCCTCTGAGCGGGAGTTGAGTAGATAGCATATCAGATATCATTTTCAATTTTCAATCACCCCGGACGCGGGCCTCCGGTGAGGACCGGATGCAGGAAGGCACCTGGCCCAGGGGCCGGCATCCTCCGGACCCTGAAGTGGTACTTTAAGTCTTTCGCCTTTAAGGGTAGGCCTTCAGGTCATCGGTCGTTGTCCTGGAAGGTGTCCTTCACCTTCACTCCCTCGACGAAGACCTCCACGCCCGCGTATCTGTACTTCACGTCCTGGGCGGTGGCGTCCTTCTTGAAGTAGTTGATGATCAGCCTTCCATTGTGGTTCATATGGACGGCCTTGATCCTCTCTGAGCCGATGGAGAAGTACTCGACGAAGATGTCGGCATATGAGACACCTGCCGAGAGCGCCGCAAAGAGTATCAGCCAGACCAGTATCCGCATGATTGCCTCCTTCAAGGTGTCCCCGGTCCGGCGGTGGATATCCTCAGGCTCCACGTTGCCGTCCGGGTGGACCTGCCGAGGGCAGGCGGGTTTGCCTTTACCACCTTATTTATACCATAATATATTATATCCGCCGCAGACCCGTCGCCGGAGACGGCCAGGCCTCGGAAAAAATCCTTGACAATTAAGGCATTAATTACTATAATTTCAATTTAAGGAGCTGCCTCAGATGACAAGAGCTGAACTGGCACGGATAATCTACGAGAAGGTCGGTCTACCCAAGAAAGAGGCTCAGGACATCATAGAGATAATCCTTGACATTATAAGTCAGACCCTGTCTGAAGGTGAATCGGTCAAGATAACCGGCTTCGGCACATTCAACGTGAGGAAGAAGACCCCCCGGAGGGGTCGCAATCCCCAGACTGGTGAGGAGATGGAGATAAGTGCAAGGAGGGTGATCACCTTCAAGCCGAGCAACATCCTCAAGTCTGCTGTGGAGAAGGCCGGATGATCAAGGCCCGGGGGAAGAGGAGCCTCAAGTCCCACAAGCTCCCGGAGAAGCTCTTTTACAAGATCGGTGAGGTGGGCAGGCTGACCGGTGTGGAACCCTATGTCCTCAGGTACTGGGAGAGCGAGTTCCCATTCCTGAGGCCGAGGAAGAGCCGTTCCGGCCAGAGGCTCTACGTGAAGAAGGACATCGAGCTTATCCTCGAGATCAAGAGGCTGCTCTATGAAGAGAGGTACACCATCGAGGGAGTGAAGAAGAGGTTTTCCGAGCCTTCCCTCCAGCTGGTGGGCCCGGAGCCTGAAGCCGGCGGCCCCGGGATAAAAGAGGCCCTCTCAAGGATAAAGACCCGCCTAAGGGAAATAATTGATCAGATGTAGTACCGGTTCGGGGCGTGGCGCAGTCTGGTTAGCGCACTCGCTTGGGGTGCGAGAGGTCGGCCGTTCGAATCGGCTCGCCCCGACCATCTTTCTCTCTTAAATCAGCGAAGATGCTCCGCGAGTGCTGATCCGCGGCTGCCGAGGAGGATCAAGGTCCTGAAAGGCCTCCGGAGGGAACCCTGTGCCCTCTGCGGCCGATCCCCTATGTCATGAGTGCACTTAAGGCCTTCTTGTGAAGCCCCTCATTGCCTGAGACGAGCAACGGGACCGATCTCCTGATCGAGAGCTCGATCCCGCCGATATCGTCTCCTTTGATATCGGTAACTATCCCTCCTGCCTCTCTCACAAGGAGGAGACCGCCGGCAAAATCGAAGCTCCTCGATGGAGAGGGGTTCACGTATATGCTCACCCCGCCCGATGCAATGAACGCCAGGTCGAGGGCCGTGGAGCCGAGACACCTCGTCCTGTCGGCAAGGGAGAGGAGGGGGAGGATCCTCCGCAGGTCCCGCCCGGGGTTCTGGGTCTCATATATGACCACCCTCACGGAATCGTCAGCCTGCGTGCTGAGTCTTGATCCGTTTCTCCAGGCCCCCTTGCCCCTCTCGGCCCAGAACTCATCACCGCTCAGGAGGTTGATGATGTAGGAGAGACAGAGGTCTTCCACCCGCTCACCCCGGGCCAGGGCAATGGATGTACAGAAGAGGGGGATCCCCGTGACGGCGTTCTTGCTGCCGTCTATGGGGTCTATGATCGCCCTGTCACCGCCGCCGAAGAGCTCAAAGACGCCCATCTCCTCGGAGACGACCGTCAAAGGCACGCCGAGCTCCTCCAGGGCTGAGACCACCGTCTCTTCAGCCGTCCTGTCGATCCGGAAGGTCTTGTCCCCTGCGGCCCCCACCTCGAGAGGCTGTCCCGCCGTGGCCGACCACCTCAACGGAGGCACCACCTCCCTCAGCCTTGCGCCGATCTGCCTGAGGTGCTCTATTCCTATTGTTCCCGCCATCGGTTATAATGAAAACAATACAATATCTCGTGACATTCCGTCAAAAGACGGGGAGGCGGCAGTGATCGTAGTTGAGACGTTCAAGGGCAAATCCGTCACAGAACACAGCGTGGAGATCGTGGAGAGGAAGGGCAGGGGCCACCCGGACTATATCTGTGATTCCGTGATGGACGCCATCTCGGTGGCGCTCTCCAGGGCTTATATAAAGGAGTTCGGTGTCGTCCTCCACCATAACATCGACAAGGGGCTCCTCGCCGCCGGTCGCACGGTGAAGCGTTTCGGCGGCGGAAGGCTGCTGAAGCCGATGGAGCTGACCATAGGTGACAGGGCGACTTTCAGGGTCGGCAGACGGAAGATCCCCGTGAGGGAGATAGCGGTCGAGACGGCCAGGGCCTGGTTCAGGGAGAACCTCAGGTTCGTCGATCCCGAGAGGGACGTCAGATACAGGGTCGTCCTTGCAGAGGGCTCGGCGGAGCTGAAGGATATATTCCTGAGGCCCGGTGAGACCAGAGGTGCCAACGACACCTCAGCGGCTGTCGGCTACTACCCCCTCTCTCCCACCGAGACCGCCGTCCTGGGGCTGGAGAGGCACCTGAACTCAAGGGGGTTCAAGGAGCGGTTCCCTGAAACTGGGGAGGACGTGAAGGTGATGGGGCTGAGGAAGGGCAGGGACCTCGAGGTCACCGTGGCGATGCCCCTTCTTTCGGGCTATGTGGGATCGGAGAAGGAGTATTTCCACCGCAAGGGCCTGATCCTCGAGGAGATGAGGGCCTTCCTGGAGGGGTTCAGAGGTGAGGGGTTCAGGGATGTCAGGGTCCACTTCAACACCCTCGATGAGGAGGGGAGGGGGCTCGGAGGGGTCTATCTCAGCCTCCTCGGCACCTCGGCAGAGGATGCCGACTCAGGCCAGGTGGGTCGCGGAAACAGGGTGAACGGCCTCATCTCCATGAACAGGCCGATGGGTACAGAGGCTGCCGCAGGGAAGAACCCCGTAAGCCATGTGGGCAAGATCTACAACGTCCTGGCCCACAGGATCGCACAGGAGATCTACGAGTCCTCGGAGGGGATAAAGGAGGTCTATGTGCTGATGCTGAGCAGGATAGGCACACCCATCGACCAGCCCCAGATGGCCACAGCCCAGATCCTGCTCGAGCGGGGGAGGAAGCTGAAGGACGTGGCTGAGTATGCCAGGGCGATATTCGAGAGGGAGCTGAAGGATATCAACAGGTTCTGCCTCGAGCTTGCCGAGGGCAGGTATCCTGTCTGTTGAAGGCTGAAAAATTGGGTTCTTTAATCATTGGCCGTTTGTTATTTGCCATTGCTTCAGTGAATGCAGTCAGAAAAAATGGAAAACAAAACACATCTCCTCTGATGCTTTCGGGATGTTTAAAAAAGGCTCTCCCAAGAGTAAATAAAGAGAGAGAAAATTTTGGACAGGGCTATCCCGTCCTCCTGAACATCCTCTTTAAGTCCTCGATACCGATGTGGATCCTCGTCGGCCTTCCGTGAGGGCAGTGTTCAGGGTCCTCTGTTGTCGAGAGGTCGTCAAGGAGCTGGACCACCTCGTCGTATCGGAGCACCGCAGGCCCCCTCACGGAGCTGTGGCAGGCGATCCGCTTGGCGATCCTCTCCTTCCTCTCCTCCACCGGCGTGTTCGTGACGGACTCGATCAGGCAGTGGGCGATGTCGGAGAGGACCCCGGCCATGTCGGCATCCTTGAGGAAGTCCGGAACCGCCCGTACGGTGATGGTGTTGTGCCCGAAGTCCTCCGCCTCGATCCCAGTCTGCCTCAAGAGATCAAGGTGCTGGAGGAGTACTCCGTGCTCCTTGGCCGTGAGCCTGACCTGTTCCGGGAAGAGCAGATGCACGGCGGTGAGCCCCCTCCCCTTGAGCAGCCGCTCGTAGAGCACCCGTTCATGGGCGGCATGACGGTCAAGGAGCGTTATACCCGACCCATGGGTGTAGGCGGTGAAGACGTCGCCGAGGTGGATGTAAGAGAGTCTCTCTCCGTAATCAGCCCGTGTCTCGTTGAGGAGGGGGAGGTCTCCGGAGGGCTGGGGGGTCTGTGTCGCAGGTTGTATGCCCCGGGTTACGGGTTGAGGGTGACGTGCTGAACCTGCGGTGTCGGGGTGGCAAACCGGCACCTGCAATCCCGAGCCCGTCAACGCCTCCCTCACGGCGTCGTAGGCCAATCGGTAGACAGCCTCCCTGTCGCTGAAACGGACCTCCCTCTTCGAGGGATGGACGTTGAAGTCCACCTCCGGGGGTGCGAGCTGGAGATAGAGGAAGAAGATCGGGTGTCTGTCCTTGGGAAGAGAGGCATCATAGGCACTGTAGACGGCGTGTCTCAGGGAGGAGTCCCTCACCGGTCTCCCGTTTATGAAGATATACTGGTTGGCCCTCGAGGAGCGGTAGTTCCCCTCCCTTGAGACGAGGGCCGTGATGCGGCTGCCCTGTATCTCGATGAGCCCATCCAGGAACTCCTCTCCATAGATCTGGAGGATGCGTTCCCTCACGCCGCTGGCCGCAGGCAGCCTGAGGGTCTCGGTCCTGTCGACAGTGAGGGAGAAGGCGACCTCCGGGTATGAGAGGGCGGCCACTGTTACGGTCTCCACGATATGGTACGTCTCCGTCCTCCTGCTCTTGAGGAACTTCATCCTCGCCGGTGTGTTGAAGAAGAGGTCACGGACCTCGACGGTCGTCCCCCTCTGGGCGGACTCCCTCACCCCCTTCAGCTCACCGGCCTGGACCTCCACAGAGAGGCCGAGGGACGATCCTGAAGGCGAGGTCAGGATCTTCAGCCTTGATACCGACGCTATGGAGGAGAGGGCCTCGCCCCTGAACCCGAGGGTCCGGATATTGAACAGGTCCTCCTCGTCGCTGATCTTGCTCGTTGCATGGGGATGAAAACACATGAGGGCATCGTCCCTGTCCATGCCTCGGCCGTTGTCGGATACACGGATGAGCCTCCTGCCGCCGTAGGTTACGTCGACCTCTATCACGGTAGCCCCTGCATCGAGGGAGTTCTCTATCAGCTCCTTCACAACCGATGCTGGCCTCTCGATCACCTCTCCGGCCGCTATGCGGTCCTGAAGCTCCCTTGGAAGCACCCTTATCTCGGACATGTTTCATTTTAACCTCTTTGGTGACCTTGACTCAACAGAGGGTCACGTAAGTTTTCGTCCGAATCTGGTATAATCATTAGTTAAGGCACAGATCCTCGGCTTACGCGACCATCGAAGAGCACCGGGGCTCCCGTCCTGAAGACTCCGGACGGCCGGACCGCTGCGGCTCCCTCGGGGGTGCAGCGGGTCTCAGAGGTGGTTCAGTCGTTTCAGCGCCCCTGCCAGGGCCTTCGGCGAGGGGCCTGTTTTTGACTGTAGTTCCAAATCATTCAGGAGGAGTGATCGTTATGGGTGTAAGGGATCTTGTTGAAGGGAAGGCGCTCGAGGCGAGGGAGGGCGCAAGGGCACTGCTCAAGGCGTCGACGTCGAAGAAGAACAGAGCCTTGCTGAGGATGGCCGAGGCCCTGCTTGACAGCGCCGAAAGGCTCATGAAGGAGAACGGGAGGGATGTCAGTGCAGCCAGGGAGAAGGGGCTGAGCGGTGCCTTGATAGACAGGCTCACCCTGACGGAGAAGAGGATCAACGAGATGGCAGCGGGCATGAGGGAGGTGGCGGCCCTGCCGGACCCTGTCGGCGAGATAACCAGGATATGGCAGAGGCCGAACGGTATGAGTGTGGGCAGGATGAGGGTGCCCATAGGGGTCATCGGGATTATCTATGAGTCAAGGCCCAACGTCACTGCAGATGCCACAAGCCTCTGCCTCAAGGCTGGAAACGCCGTGCTGCTGAGAGGCGGCTCCGAGGCGATCAACTCCAACAAAGCGATCGTCGGCATCCTGAGGGAGGTCGCCTCCTCAGAGGGCATACACGAGGGTGCCGTCACGTTCATCGACACCCCTGAGAGGGAGGCGGTGATGGAGATGCTCAAGCTGGAGGGGATCGTCGATCTCATCATACCCAGAGGGGGCGAGGGGCTGATACGCACCGTAACCGAGAACTCGAGGATACCGGTCCTGAAGCACTACAAGGGCGTCTGCCACGTCTTTGTCGACAGGGATGCAAACCTCGTCATGGCTGAGGAGATCTGTTTCAACGCCAAGGTGCAGAGACCGGGCACGTGTAACGCCATGGAGACGATGCTCGTGGATAAGGCCGTAGCAGAGGAGTACCTCCCGGCGGTGCTGAAGAGACTGCATGAGGCGGGGGTGAAGATAAAGGGCTGCGAGAGGACGCGGCAGATCTATCCGGAGGCCGAAGAGGTGAAGGAGGCGGACTACGACAACGAATACCTCGACCTCGTACTGAACGTCAGGGTCGTGAGGGATATGGACGAGGCCATGGAACATATAGCAAGGCACGGCTCCGCCCATACCGATACGATCGTGACCGACAACTACCACAAGGCCATGAGGTTCTTGAGGGAGGTGGACTCCTCGGCGGTGATGGTGAACGCCTCGACGAGGCTGAACGACGGTGGACAGTTCGGTCTCGGCGCAGAGATAGGCATCTCCACAGACAAGATCCATGCCCGCGGACCCATGGGGCTTGAAGAGCTCACATGCACCAAGTTCATCGTCCTCGGGAGCGGACAGTTGCGTGGTTAGAAGTCAAGGGGTGGTCATGACGCAGTCAGCTACATGACGGTGAACTACGTGAAGCGTGATGACCAAGAACCGGAGGCGAAGTTGGAAGAGCTGAATGAACTGATCCTGAGCCGTATCAGGAAGCTCAACGAGCTGAGGGAGATGGGCATAGACCCGTACGGTCAACCCTATGAGGTCACCCGTCACGCCCTCGATCTTCACAGGCTCTATGGAGAGGTCCCGGGGGAGACCCTCGAGAAGGACCCCGTCGAGGTCTCGGTGGCCGGCAGGATCGTGGCCTGGCGCGGATTCGGCAAGGCCGCCTTCTCCCACATCCAGGATGAGACGGGCCGGATACAGGTCTACTTCAGGAAGGATCACCTCGGTGAGAAGTACGGCGTAGTGAAGAAGTTTGACATCGGTGACATCGTGGGCGTAAAGGGGAGGCTCTTCAGGACGAAGACAGGCGAGCTCACCGTCATGGTGGATGACTTCACCCTCCTCACAAAATCCCTCAGGCCCCTTCCCGAGAAGTGGCACGGTCTGAGGGATGTTGAGCTGAGATACCGTCAGAGGTATGTGGATCTCATTGTGAACCCCCAGGTGAGGGAGACCTTCGCCCGGAGGAGCGCCGTCATAAAGTTCATAAGGGACTATCTCGAGCGGGAAGGCTTCATCGAGGTCGAGACCCCCATGATGCACCAGATACCAGGCGGTGCCGTTGCCAGGCCCTTCCGGACTCATCATAACGCCCTGGGGATAGACCTCTATCTCAGGATCGCTCCAGAACTCTACCTCAAGAGGCTCCTTGTGGGAGGTTACGAGAGGGTCTATGAACTGAACAAGAACTTCCGTAACGAGGGCATATCGACGAAACACAACCCCGAGTTCACGATGCTCGAGTTCTACATCGCATACAAGGACTACAGGTTCCTGATGGAGTTCACCGAAGGGATGCTCTCTGAGCTGGTCGGGAAGATCCACGGCTCCCTCCAGGTCCCGTACGGAGGCACCGTCCTCGACTTCACGCCTCCCTGGCCGAGGATAGGCATGTATGAGGCGATGGAGAAGGAGGGTGTGCCAGAGGAAGTGCTCCGGGACCTCGAAAAAGCGAAGAGCTGGGCGCAGGCCGAAGGCATTGACGTCGGAGGGGTTCACACCCTCGGCAAGGTGCTGGATGAGATATTCAAGGAGAAGGTCGAACCCCGTCTCGTCCAACCCACCTTTGTCGTGGATTATCCCCTTGAGCTCTCACCCCTTGCGAAGAGGAAGAAGGACTCCCCGGATCTCGTTGAGAGGTTCGAGCTCTTCATCGCCTCGCGGGAGATCGCGAATGCCTTTACAGAGTTGAACGATCCCGCTGATCAGAAGCAGAGGTTCATGAGCCAGGCCGAGGCCAGGGAGAGGGGTGACGAGGAGGCGCACCGGATGGATGAGGACTTCATCAGGGCCCTCGAGTACGGCATGCCTCCGGCTGCTGGAGAGGGGATAGGGATAGACAGGCTGGTGATGCTGCTGACCGATTCCCAGTCCATCAGGGAGGTGATCCTCTTTCCCCAGCTCAAGCCTGAGAAATGAGGTACGGGAATGGGAGAATACGAAAATACGGGGATGGGGAAGAACGTATAACGTATTTTCGTATAACGTGAACCCCCGGTGTCTCCGTGGCTTATAATCTCTCTCAACCATGAACAGACCCTATCAGATATTCATAGCATTCAGATATCTCAAGTCAAAAAAGAAACACAAGGGTATATCCTTCAATACGGTTATATCCACGGGCGGGGTAGCCCTCGGCGTGATGGCCCTCCTGGTGGTGCTTTCCGTCATGAGCGGCTTTCATGAGGATCTCAGGAGCAAGATCCTCGGCGTCAACGCCCACCTCGTCGTCCTCAGCTACAAGGGCGGCATAGAGGACTATGAAGGGGTTATCAGGAGGTTGACGGCCCTCAGGCGTGTGAATGGGGCCTCCCCCTTTGTCCTCGGCCAGGTGATGGTGGCGAAGGGTGACAGGGCCCACGGGGTGTACCTCAGAGGCATCGATCCCCTCCGGGAAAGGCAGACCACCTCCATCGCTGAATACATGAAGGATGGAGGGCTTGACCGCCTCACCGAGGACTCGGCTACGCCCGGGATAGTCCTGGGGAGCGAGCTCGCGGCGCTCCTCGGTGCCTACACGGGCGACGAGGTGAACGTGATATCCCCGGTCCAGGAGATAGGTCCGTTCGGGATGCTGCCCAGGGTCAGAAAGTTCAGGGTGATGGGGATCTTCGAGGTGGGCATGTATGAGTATGATACCAACCTCGCCATTACATCCATTGAGTCGGCTCAGGAGTTCTTCCGGACCGGCTCCGCCGTCACAGGGATCGAACTGAAGATCGACGACATCTACAAGGCCTCCGAGGTGAGGGAGGCGGTCCAGGACGTCCTCGGACCCGCCTTCTTCGCCAGGGACTGGATGCAGATGAACAGGAGCCTCTTCTCAGCACTCAAGCTCGAGAAGTTCACCATGTTTGTCATACTCACTCTCATCATACTCGTCGCCTCTTTCAACATCGTCAGCACCCTGATCATGAACGTCATAGAGAAGGAGAGGGAGATAGCCATCCTCAAGGCCATGGGTGCGACAAACCGGGGAGTGATGGAGATATTCATGATCCAGGGCCTCTTCATCGGTCTCATCGGCACGGTCATCGGTCTTGTCGGCGGGTATCTCATCGGCCACCTGTTGAACACCTACGAGATCGTGAAGCTCCCTCCGGACGTCTACTATCTGAGTCGGCTGCCCGTGAAGATGAAGCTCTTCGACTTTGTCGTCGTGTCGCTCTCGGCGGTCACCATCAGCTTCCTCGCCACCATATATCCCGCATATCAGGCGGCGAGGCTCAATCCCGTCGAACCGTTGAGGTATGAATGAACGGTCTCCCACCCGTTGAAGAGAGGATGCCATGTTCAGACTGATCAGGCGGCTCATATGCCTTCTTGTTGCCGGGGTAGCGGCCTTCCTCGTTATATCCGTGCTCAAAGGCGGGGAACCCTTCAGGTGGTTCGGGAAGAAGACGGAAGAGGCAGGTCGGGTGATTCATGAAAAGAGCGAGGAGCTTGCGGAGAAGGCCGACAGGGTTCACAAGACCAAGGAGGAGCTCAAGAAGGGTGTGGAAGAGATAGACCGGATCAAACGCGGGATAACGGAGAAGTAGTATGACGCTGATCAAGACGGTGGGGCTCAGGAAGTCCTATCACACCGATGCCGGGCCTCTCGAGGTCCTCAAGGGTATAGATATAGAGGTCGAAGAGGGCGAGATGGTCGCTGTTGTGGGAGCGTCGGGGGTGGGCAAGAGCACGTTCCTGCACATCCTCGGCACCCTCGACAGCCCGACCGACGGGACCGTCCTCTACGGCGGTGAGGATGTCTTCTCACTGGACGATCGCGCCCTTGCGTCCTTCCGTAACCAGAGGATAGGGTTCGTCTTCCAGTTCCACCACCTCCTCCCTGAGTTCACGGCCCTTGAGAATGTCGCGATGCCGGCACTGATATACGGTATCGACAGAGCCGAGATAAGGGATCGGGCATCAGGGGTGCTCGCTGCCCTCGGACTCGCTGACAGGATGGACCACAGGCCGGGAGAGCTCTCAGGCGGTGAACAACAGCGTGTTGCCGTGGCGAGGGCGCTGATAATGGAGCCGATGGTCGTGCTTGCAGATGAGCCCACCGGTAACCTTGACACCAGGACCGGAGATGAGCTCTTCGATCTTCTCAAGGAGATCAACTCGACGAGGGGGACGACCTTCGTCATCGTCACACACAACGACTCCCTCGCAGCAAGATGTTCCCGCGTCGTGAAGATGGTTGACGGCAGGATCGATTTGTTGTATAATCTTTAGTGTTAACGAATCGATACTTTTTACGAAACAGTACCTTGTCCTTTTTGCTGCTACCGGGGGCGGAGCAGAGATTAAGAAATATTAATAATATGGACTGACCAAGTCGGTACTATATATAATTCAGATAGAGGGACGACCGAATCACCGGATCTGTCTCCGGGAGCAGGGGGCGAACACGGATGGGAATTATCATCACATCGAAAGCTATCCCGCACTTCTTCAGCGGGGTAGTCCATTCAGGCCATGCCGGCCTGAAAAAAACCCATTCAAGGAGGATAGGGATGGAACGCTTTGAGGCAAGGACAAAGGAGGGGGCGGAAGTCCTTGGAGAGAGGGCAGATGACCTGCGAGGAATCAAGGTAAAACAATGGGTTGAGTACGTCGACGGTGCTGCAGGAGAGCTTGTCGAGCGACTGAACGGGCTGAAGAGGAAGATAGATGGAAGGGATATCGATCCGGAGAGCATCCCGGTCGTGCTGCGTGGTATAATGGATGGTATCACCAAGAGGATGGTGCAGCTCGAAAGGATGGTGGACGACAGGGATCTGCTGAGAGGGTTGAGGGTCCGTTTCCACCAGAGGACCGACTCAGTGCTGTCGAAGAGCTATCTCTTCAACCGTGCAAGGACCTGGCCACAGGGGTATCAGGGAGACTACAAGACCCTCGAGACGATTTACAGAAACATACCTCTCTCGGATGGGCTCGGTTACTACCTCGATGCCTTTGCACTCGGGTCGAAGCTGGCTGTCGCCGTGAGGAACAGGATACGACTGCTGGGAGAGCTCCTCAAGAAGGAGTTGAGGCACAGGCAGCGTCCCCAGGTCCTGAACATCGCCTGCGGTTCATGCAGGGAGCTCCTCGATATCGTACCGGAGATCCTGAGTTCAGGGGCGAGGTTCACCTGCCTGGACAGTGACGAGGACGCCCTGACCTTTGCCCAGAGCCGGATAACCTACACGGATGCATTGCCACAGGTGAGTTTCGTCAAGTACAACGCCGGAAGGCTCTTCGATCCCGAGACCGCGGAGAGGGACTTCGGCCCGCAGGACATCGTCTACAGCGTGGGGTTCTTCGACTACCTCCCCACCGACTTTCTCGTGAAGATGTTCGGTTCCCTTCACAGCCTGCTCAGACCGGGCGGTAGACTCATCGCCGCCTTCAAGGATGCCGACAGATACACGCCCCAGGAATACCACTGGTTCGTCGACTGGGACGGCTTCCTCCAGAGAACCGAAGATGACTTTGTGAAGATCTTCGACGAGGCCCGGATCCCCCGCTCCTCGATAACCTCTCTTCGTGAGGGAACCGGTGCGGTGATCTTCTACATCGTCGCGAAGTAGCAGGACGTATGAGACGCCTTCCCTGTCCCTCCCGCCTATGGAGGGACAGGGATCCAGGATACGACAAAAGCGTTTCAACCGATGCATGAAAGTAGATCAGGAACTGAGGAGCTGTTGAGAGGCAGGGTTGCAATCGTAACGGGAGGGTCACGCGGAATAGGACGATCGATAGTCCGAGCTCTCTGCAGAGAGGGTGCGAGTTGTGTGTTCACTTATACAAAGAACCAGGCCCTTGCCCGGGAGTTGATTGAAGAGATCGGAGACAGCGGGACCGTGCTGCCGGTGGAGCTTGATGTGAGGGATTTTGACGGTGCAAAGACGCTTGTAGAGAGGGTGAAGAGGGAGTTCGGCAGACTCGATATACTCGTGAACAACGCGGGGATCACGAGGGACAAGGCACTCATGATGATGGAGCGCGAGGACTGGTCCACCGTGATCGACGTCGATCTCACGGGTGTTTTCAACACAACCCGTGCCTGCCTCGTAACCTTCCTCAAACAGAAGAGCGGAAATATACTGAACATCTCATCCGCCAGCGCCCTGTCTCCGCTGCCCGGACAGGTGAACTATGCATCTGCAAAGGCCGGGGTGATCGGGTTTACAAAGGCACTGGCAAAGGAGGTCGCCCTCTACGGCATCAGGGTGAACGCCGTCGCTCCGGGCTTTATAGAGACCGACATGACGGCAGCTCTGTCAGAGAAATACAGAGAGAGACTCGTCGATATGATACCGGCCGCCAGGTTCGGAACCCCTGAAGAAGTGGCGAAGTTGGCCCTTTTTCTGGTAAGCGATAGATCACGGTATATTACGGGGCAGACGATCCTGATCGACGGAGGGCTTGGACTGGGAGGCCTGTAGCAGAACTCACATGTTTAGAGAGACGGTAATCACGGGCATAGGGATCGTATCACCTGTGGGCATCGGAAGGGATGCCTACTGGGAAGGATTGAGAAAAGGTAAGACATCCTTTAAAGAGATAAGTCTCTTCGACACCTCGGGGTTCAAAGTAAAGATCGCCGGCGAGATAACAGACTTCGACCCCGTCGCATATATCGGGAAGAAGGACCTCCGCATCCTTGACCGTAGCACCAAGCTCATAACCTCGGCAGCGAGGCTCGCCATAGATGACGCCGGCCTGGATATCAATGAAGAGAGCACCCACTCCATCGGCGTATCGGTGGGTACGACCTTCGGCAGCCTTCACAGTATATCCCGGTTTGACCGTGCAGGGCTCACGGAAGGCCCCCGTTATGTCAACCCCTCGCTCTTCCCGAACACGGTTATAAACTCTCCGGCGAGTCAGGTATCGATCAGGTTCAAGATAAAGGGCTTCAACACCACCATATCCACCGGGTTCTGCGCCTCACTGGATGCACTGATATATGCTGCGGATTTCATAAAACTGAGGAGGGCTGACGTGGTGCTGGTGGGTGGAGTGGAGGAGCTGTGCGAAGAGACCTTCATGGGGTTTTACAACCTCGGCTGCCTCTCCGGAACGGACGGCACCGAGCCCCTCTGCTGCCCTTATGACGCCAGGAGGTCAGGTACGATTCTATCTGAAGGTGCAGCTGTCCTTGTTCTGGAATCCTATGAATATGCCCTGGAGAGGGGGGCGAAGATGCTTGCAAAGGTGGCAGGCTATGGAAATTCCTTCGATCCCGGGCCGGGGAAGGAGGGTCGCTCAGGGAGAGGGCTCAGGAACGCCATCGGCCTTGCCCTGAGGGAGGCCTCGCTCGACGTCTCGGACATCGGTTATATATGTGCAGGCGCCAACTCCACGAAGAGACTCGACCGGATGGAGACGGAAGTGATAAAGGAGGTCTTCGGCAGGAACGCCTACGACATACCGGTCAGTTCCGTCAAGTCGATGATAGGTGAGGCTTTCTCCGCATCCGGTGCGCTGGCCCTTTCTGCAGCGGTGGGGGCCGTTCACAGCGGCTTCCTGCCGCCTACGGTGAATTATTCGGAGAAGGATCCCGAATGTGATCTTGATTACGTTCCGAACGAGGCGAGGCCGAAGGATGTCGATGCGGCTCTTGTGATATCCTCCGACCCATACGGTAACAATACCGCGGTGGTGATCAAAAGGATGTAAATTGACCAAAAGGCCGGTCTTCGGCAGGCTGGAATTTTAAGTTGGTCGGTTGTAATTCTTCGAGGTTTAAACGAACTTCAGCTAAGTATGACTGTGAGATCAGTGCAGACCACGCGGCTGACAGATGAATAACAGGGTGGTCATAACAGGACTCGGCGTCGTGTCGTCTATCGGCATAGGTAAGGATGCCTTCTGGAAAAGCCTTCTCGAGGGCAGGTCCGGTATAGGTCCTGTCTCATCCTTCGATACGTCCGAATTCTTCACCCATAACGGCGGAGAGGTGAAGGACTTTAGACCCGAGGAGTTTATCCAGCGGGAGAAGATACGAACGCTGAGTAGAGCATCTCAGCTCGCCCTTGCTGCAGCTAAGCTTGCAGTAGACGATGCCGCTTTTCATCATGACGATATTTCCGAAGCGGTCAGCACCTGCATCGGAACTACCACAGGATCGATCCAGGTTATAGAAAGAATCAATGACAGACTCCTTGAAAACGAAGCTGTTGATGAAGTTTTGGTATATCAACTGCCGACTCACACAACACCCGGGGTTATAGCTGAGGAACTGGATCTCATAGGATCTAACTTTATGATTTCCACCGCCTGTGCAGCAGGAAATTATGCAATAGGTTATGGAAATGATCTAATCCGGTTGGGCAGAACCAGGGTCGTTGTTGCCGGTGCATCTGATGCTTTTTCACGCATATCCTTTACGGGCTTTAATCAATTTAAGGCAGTCGCTCCCCAAAGATGCCAGCCCTTTGACAGGAACCGAAAGGGCATGATGGTAGCGGAGGGGGCTGGAATGCTTGTGCTTGAGTCATTGGATTATGCCCTAAACAGAGGAGCAACGATATATGCTGAGATCCTCGGCTATGGCCTCAGTTGTGATGCAAGACACATGACCAACCCCACAGTTGACGGTGTTTCTCAATGTATGATCAAAGCCCTTAAGGAAGCGAATATAACAGTTGATGACGTTGACTACATAAGCGCACATGGCACGGGAACAACGGCAAACGATAGGACGGAATGTGCTGCCATAAAGAAAGTCTTCGGGGATCGTTACAGAGAGATACCTGTTAGTTCCATCAAATCCATGCTGGGCCACACAATGGGTGCAGCATCGGCACTTGAGGCCATCGCCTGCGCCCTTGCCGTAAAGAACGACGTCATTCCTCCGACGATAAACTTTGAGACTCCCGATCCTGAATGCGACATCGACTGTGTACCGAACCGGGCGAGGAAGCGCAGGGTAAACATCGCCATGAATAATTCCTATGCCTTTGGAGGCAACAACGCCTGCCTGATTATCAAGAAATTCGGAGAATAAGCCTTTGAGGAGGGACTCATGGATGAAAAGGGTCTGACAAACCTGATAAGGGATGTCCTCAGGGAGGAGCTGGTTGCTTTTAAAGAGGAAGTTGCCACCAAGGAAGATCTGAAGGCGTTCGCTACCAAGGATGACCTCAAGGCATTTCCCACCAAGGAGGACCTGAAGGCGTTCGCCACCAAGGAAGACCTGAAGGCGTTCGCCACCAAGGAAGACCTGAAGGCGTTCGCCACCAAGGAAGACCTGGAGGCATTCGCCACCAAGGAGGACTTGAAGGCATTCGCCACCAAGGAAGACCTGAAGGCGTTCGCCACCAAGGAGGACCTGAAGGCATTCGCCACCAAGGAGGACCTGGAGGCGTTCGCTACCAAGGAGGACCTGAAGGCATTTCCCACCAAGGAGGATCTGGAGGCGTTCGCCACTAAGGAGGATCTGGAGGCGTTCGCCACTAAGGAGGATTTTGGAAACTTTTTATTGAGATTCGATGCAAGAATGAAACAGTTTCAGGATGGCGTTCAGTTGATGTTGAGGGAACACGGGAATGACATACAAGAGATTAAACTCAAACTTTCCCTGGAGTATGGTTCTTACAGCAATGTGATGTCATTGATCGATCAGGCGGTGGGAATTATGAAAAGGAGCGAGCACGAGCAGCTGTTACACCGACAGCAGACCGTGAGGGAATTGGTGGAGATCGAAAAGAGGATCGAGAGGATCGAGGAATTTAAGCAGAAGGTTTTAAAAAAGATTGCTGATCTGGAATAAGGCATGGGCGCCATTCCCGCAGCCCGCTGTGCGTCGCACGTAGACAGGCTGCGGGGAGCTTCAATATTCTAAGGGGCTATAAAACTATACTAAATGGAAGGAGGTCGGATGGCTAAAAACGACGTAGAGAAGGAGATCATTTCGATAATCTCGGAGATATCAGGATTTGACGAGGAGGAGATAACACCGGAGAAGAACTTTTTTGAAGACCTTGATGTAGATTCGATCAAGGCCATCGAGATCACGGTTGCCCTTGAGAAGAAGTTCAAGATATCCGTGAGAGATGAAGACATCCCCAACATCACGACCGTCAGACAGGCGGTTGACCTGGTGAATCAACTCTTAGCCTCTGGTAATGCCGATGCCAAAACATAGCAAAGACATGTATGATGTAATAATAATCGGTGCAGGCATAAGCGGCCTCGTATGCGGTTGCTATCTCGCGAAGGCGGGGATGAAGGTGCTTATTGTGGAGCAGCACTACAAACCAGGTGGATATTTCACTTCATTTAAGAGAAGAGGCTTTCTATTTGATGCTGCAGCCCATTCTTTTGGAAACTATAGAGAAGGCGGACACGTTAGAAAGATTTTAACTGACATAGGTATCGACAAGATAATTAAGATTGAAAGATTTGATCCTTCCGACATTATTATTACACCTGATTTTAGAATAACCTTCTGGAATAATATAAATTCTACGATTACTGGATTAACAGATATCTTTCCAGAAGAGAAAGAAGGTATAAAGAATT
>WGEZ01000103.1 GCA_015492515.1 Nitrospirota bacterium | reverse complement strand
GCGTTGGTGATGTCGGCCGCCGAGTCGACGAGTGTGCCGTCGAGGTCGAAGATTATCAGCTTTATCCTTCCCATCCGCCGCAGAATCCCGATCGTGAGGCCCGGGATATATTATAACCCAGATCAGCGATAACCGGTGTTATGGGGCAGCACGATCGGGTCTTCGGGTCATTGCCGTCCCGACATCCGTCGGGGTGAATATTACACCGGATTCAGGACCCTTCAGGCCCGATCGTACCACTGTCTTCGCCAACATCCCTTATCGCCGGATTCGGGTATAATAAAAGTCGACCCCGGGTTTGATCATGTCAGCAGAGCTCGAAAGGGTGATCATCGAGAGGATCCGTCGCGAGGGACCGATAACCTTCGAGGCCTTCATGGACACGGCCCTCTACCACCGGAGGTTCGGATATTACATGTCTGACAGGCCGGTGATAGGGCCAGAGGGCGACTACTACACCTCCACCCACCTCCATCCCCTCTTCGGCTGGCTCCTTGCGGTGCAGATAGAGGAGATGAGAACTCTCATGGGTGAACCCGGGGGGTTCACGATCGTCGAGATCGGTGCAGGCAGGGGCTATATGGCCGAGGGGATCATCTCCCGTATCGAGGAGAGGTTCGGCTGGAAGGGGTGGAGGTACGTGATCGTCGAGAGGAACCCTCACATGTGGAGGCGGCAGGAGGCCCTCCTCGGCCGTCACGGAGACCTGATCCGATGGTGCGCCTCATTGAGTGAGCTCGGGCGGTTCTCGGGCTGTGTGATAACCAACGAGGTGGTGGACTCCTTTCCGGTGCACCTGATAGAGTCTTCGGGGGACGGATTCTCGGAGATATACGTCTCCGTCGAGGACGGCGGATTCAGGGAGGTCCGGGGGGAGCTGAGCAGACCGGAGCTGACGGATTACATCAGGAGATACAGGGTGCCGTCGGTAAGGGGTTACAGGACAGAGGTGAACCTGAGGGCCGGGGATTTCCTCGGGGAGGTCGTCGACCACCTCGAAGAGGGGTTCATGATCACCATCGATTACGGCTATGCATCGTGGGAGTACTATGCAGAGGAGCGGGGCAGGGGGACGCTCCTCTGCTATCACAGGCATACCTGCAGAGACGACCCCTACAGGGACGTGGGTGAGCAGGACATAACCGCCCATGTGAACTTCTCCGCCCTCAGGGACTGGGCGGAGGCCCGGGGTGTACAGACGGTGGGATACTGTCCTCAGGGGACGTTCCTCGTATCCCTCGGGATGGATGAGATCATCTCCGAGAGGCTGCAGGTGGACCCGGGGTTCCGGGCCGATCTTCCGAAGATCAAGGGGCTCCTCTTCGGGATGGGTGAGACGCACAAGGTGCTCGTCCAGTACAAGGGGCGGGGCGGTGTGCCGGAGCTGAGGGGCTTCCGGCTCAGGAACAGGCTCGGGATGTTGTAAAATAGGGGTGGATGAGAAGGATCTTCTTTTTCCTCGGCAAGGGCGGGGTGGGCAAGACCACGGCCTCGGCATCACTGGCCTATTATCTTGCCGACAGGGGCCGCACGGTCTACTGGGTATCGGTGGACCCTGCGCACAACCTCTGCGACATCGTCGGCTGTACGCCCTCTGAAGGCGTCCGGGAGATCGCCGAGGGGCTCTTGATGGAGGAGCTCGATATCGACCTCTATGTGGAGAGGTTCCTCAGGGAGTGCTCGGAGAGGATGAAGCACCTGTATCGTTATATGAAGATCGTGAACCTCGACGGCCTCTTCGATATCATGAGATATGCCCCCGGGATGGAGGAGTCCGCCGTCATGTTCGCCCTGAAGGACGCCGTTACGAAGCACGAGGGAAGCGACTATGTCATCATCGACACCCCGCCGACAGGATTGATGCTCAAGATCTTCGCGCTTCCCTTTTCGTCCCTCGGCTGGCTGAAGAGGCTCAAGGAGCTGAGACGTGGCATAATACAGAGAAGGAGGGCCGTGACAGCCGTCAGGGGAGCGGGGTATCTCGGGGAGGGGGTCAGCACTGATGAAGAGGATGACCCGGTGTTGAGGGAACTGAGGAGGCAGAGGGAGACGGCTGAGCTCCTCGCCGGCCTGCTCACCGACGGGGCGAAGACCTTCACCGTCCTCGTCCTGAACCAGGACAGGCTCTCCTACTTCGAGAGTCTCAGGGTGAAGGAGGCCCTCGGGAGGCTGGGCATCCCCCTGAACCTCGTCCTCCTGAACAAGGTCGGCCTCGTCGACGAGGAGGAGTCCCATATCATGGATGCCTTCAAGGGGCTTCCGGTGGTGAGGCTCCCCTTCATGAAGGGAGGGTGCTTCGGCAGGGAAGCACTCCTTGAGCTCTCGGAAGGATGGGCTGAGAGATGCCTCTGATACCTACAGAGGCCGAGATAGTCGATATACTGAAGGACGTGAAGGACCCCGAGACGGGGAACTCCCTCTATGACCTCGGCATGGTCAGGTACATGGATTACAGGGTGGAAGACAGGACCCTGGTTATAAACATAGACTTCCGGCGGAGGACGCCCTCCTGTGCCGCCTGCGCACCCCTGGCATGGTTTGTACAGAAGGGGATAACGGACGGGCTCTCAAGGGAACTGCTCAGATACCGGGGGATTGAACATATTGAGTTCACCGACAGGTAGCTTCGGGGCGGTCCTGCTCCTCACCCTTCTGCTCGTGGCCGCCTACCTCTACGGCTACAGGAAGAACCTCAGCCTCATAAGGGAGGCGTCCATGCAGCTGGAGGAGGCCCTCCGTCCCGATGATGCCGAGTACACCTGGCTCGGGGGCACGGTGGGCTTCTCGGCGGAGTACAGGGTGAAGGGGTTCAGGAGTGTGCAGGCCGTCCTCCGCCTCATCCCCCGTCAGAGTCTGCTCTATCTGCCCGTCGTGCTCCTGAGCGGGAGGTCCGATACACTGCAGCTCCTCTTCCGTCTCGAGCAGGTGCAGGGTCCGGTGTTTCATATCCTGAACAGGAAGGTCCCCGAGAGGACGATAGCCGGAAAAGAGGGCCTGGGGCGGAGGTTTCACCTCTCAGATGGCCATGACGTCTTTTATCCGGACAGCGACGTCAGCTCGCCCCTTGCGGAAGAGCTGGGACGCGTCATCGGTGAGGAGTTCCTCCACGTCACCCTTCGGGACGACCGGGTCTTCTACGCCGAGATGAGGCTCACCGGCGGCAGGCGCATCTCCGAGACGGTGGGCTCGCTCAAGGGGCTGCTGCTCGAGTATAATAATCAGACCGGCAGGCCGTCATGACCAGGGTCTCTCTCATAAGGGGCGAGGCGAGGAGAGAAAACGTCAGAAGGTCGCTTGAGCTCATCTCTGACGATGTGAGGAGGGGTCTGACGTCGAAGAGGCTGATCGTAATAAAGCCGAACTTCGTCTCCACCTCTGTGCAGCTCGCTGCGAGCCACATCGATCAGATGAGGGGGATACTGGACTTCCTGACCGGTCTTTCCGACGTCAGGGTGGTCATCGCAGAGGCCGCCTGCGGTGACACGATGGAGGCATTCAGCAACTTCGGATATTACAGGCTCCAGAAGGAGTACGGCGTCGAACTGATGGACCTCAACAGGGGTCCCTTCGAGAGGGTCTCCATCCTCGACAGGAGGGGCAGGAGGGTGCCGGTGAGGGTCGCCGCGCTCCTGCTGGACAGGAACAACTACCTCGTCTCCGCCGCAAGATTGAAGACCCACGACACCGTGGTCGTCACCCTCTCTATCAAGAACATGGCGGTGGGAAGCATATTCCTGAGCGACAAGGTGCTGATTCATCAGGGTTTCAAGCGGATAAACCTGAACATCGCAGAGATCGCCGAACGTGTATGGCCTCATCTCTCCGTCATCGACGGCTTTGTGGGCATGGAAGGGGACGGTCCCACCTATGGAGTGCCGATAGAGCTGGGTCTTGCCATCTCCGGCACAGATCCCCTTGCCGTCGACAGGGTGGCCGTTGAGGTGATGGGTGTGGACTTCGAAAGGGTCGGCTACCTCTGCCACTGCGCCGGGAGGGGACTGGGCGAGGCTGACCTGCAGCGGATCGAGATACTGGGGGAGCGGCTCGAGGACTGCATCAGGCCCTTCAGGCTTCACAGTACGGTGAGGCAGCAGTACAGGTGGAGGCACTGAGGAGGCATCACGAATGAACACGCTCCTTCAGGGCTCGTGGAGGATGGGGACCGTGATGGGCATACCCATAAAGGTCCATTTCTCCTGGCTCGTGGTCTTCGGCCTTATAACGTGGTCGCTCTCCACATACTACTTTCCGAAGGCGGCACCGGAGCTTCCCGTGGCATCCTACTGGATAAAGGGCACCGTGGCGGCGCTGATGCTCTTTGCCTCCGTAGCCTTTCACGAGCTTGCCCATTCCCTGGTTGCCAGGCGACACAGGATACCCATCGTGAGTATAACGCTCTTCGTCTTCGGCGGCGTCGCCCAGATGAAGGGCGAGCCGCCTGATCCGAAGGCGGAGTTCAGGATAGCCATCGTGGGGCCGCTTTCGAGCTTCCTCCTGTCAGCGGTCTTCTTCCTCCTCTACCTCGCCTCGCCCACCTCTGGAACAAAGGCCCTCTTTTCTTACCTTGCGCAGCTCAACTTCATACTCGGTGCATTCAACCTTATCCCGGGATTCCCGATGGACGGCGGAAGGGTGATGAGGGCGTTGATATGGAAGAGGACGGGTGATTACTTCCACGCCACCAGGAGGGCGTCGAGCTTCGGACAGAAGATAGCGCTCTTCTTCGTCTTCTTCGGCGTCTTCTCGATCTTCGCAGGGTTCCCCGGCGGGTTGTGGCTGATGCTGATAGGCTGGTTCCTCTACACCGCGGCCCAGGCGAGTTACCGCCAGGCCTACCTCCAGGAGACGCTCTCGGACATAAAGGTGAGGGACGTGATGGTCAGGGATATGGTGACCATCGATCCGTCGGCCACCCTTGAGGAGGCGGTCAACGGGTATTTCCTGAAGTATGGATACGGAGGCTTCCCCGTCTTCCAGGACGGCAGGCTCCTGGGGATAATAACCCTGAAGGAGGTGAAGGATGTGAGGAGGGAGGAATGGGGGAGGGTGAAGGTCTCCGACGTGATGGTGCCCTATGACAGGAAGTGGGAGGTCTCTGCCGACACGGATGTGATGAACGCACTGGAACTGATGCTGACCGAGGACAGGGGGAGGCTGATGGTGAAGGACGGCGACCGGATCGTGGGCCTGATCACAAGGAACGGTATCGCGCGGTACATACAGATCATGGGCAGATGAGGAGGGGGGTCATTCTATGATCAGATGAGAGAGCCTCGCCTCCTCCAGGAGGCCCTTACTGAACTCGTACCGGTCCGAAGGGACGAGAAAGAGCACACCCTTCTTCATGCTGCCGAAGACGATATCTATCAGTGTCCTTCCGCGGGTGGAGATGATCTCGAAGGTGTAGTCGACGCCCGCACCGTCGAGGATGGACTCTATCACTGCTGCTTCCTTCCGTTTCAGGGCGAGGCAGAGCGGGCTCAGCTCCACCCCCTCAAAATACTCGGGAAGCCTCCGGACCATCTGTAAATATAACAT
>WGEZ01000102.1 GCA_015492515.1 Nitrospirota bacterium | reverse complement strand
TCGGAGGCGTTCTTGGCCACATCCATGATCGTCTGGGAGACCTCTGTGGTGGCGGTGGCTGACTGCTCTATCTGCTGGATCTGCTGATCTACTCCCTCGGTGATCTGGGCCGTCGTCGCCGAGGTCTCCTCGGAGTTGCTGGCGATCGTCTCCGCCGCCTCCCTGATCTGCCGGGCGATCCGCTTCAGGTTCTCCACCATCTCTTTCATGGCACCGAAGAGACCCGTGGCCTCCCTGCCGCTGAAGTCCACCCCGAGATCACCGGAGGCGATCCTCCTTGCGGCATCTGCAACCGCCTCAGGCTCACCGCCGAGCTCCCTCAGGATCCCCCTCACGATGAGGAAGGCGAAGAAGACCGAGGCGAGGACTATCACCGCCGTCAGGGAGACGAAGAAGATGAGCTTCAGCCTGGCATCACCCCTCAGTTCCGCAGCCCTTGCGACGAGGTCGTCCGAGAGCTTGTTCTCCACCTCCTTCAGGAGGTTTATCTTCTCCGTCATCGTCTTGAACCAGTAGATCGGGTCCACGCCGAAGCCACCCGTTGAGGCCCTGTCGAAGGCGATCTTCCTCATCCTCTCCACCTCGTCGATGACGCGGCCTGAGACCTTGTTCCTGAAGAACTCCTTCTGCTCCTCCGTGGCGAAGGAGAGGAAGACCCTGGTGTATACGTCCTGTGCAGTGACGAGGCGGCTGAACTTCATGAACATCCCCGGGGCAAACCTGTCCGCTGCAAAGGTGTTGCTGCCCACAGCCCTCTCTATGCCGGCCCTCTCCTTGCCGAGCAGGAAGTTCACATAGGCGGAGGAGAGGTTGGAGATCTCCGCATCGCTGCTCAGCTTCGATATGTCGGCCACGACGTCCAGAAACCTGGCGTTCATGCCCGTGTAATACCCGATGGCCTCACCTATGGAGATGTCGAGGGCGCTCACAGCCGCCCTCCTGTCCTTGATCATACCGAGGTCGTTCAATGCAGCATCGAGATCGCGCCTGAACCCGGCTCCGAAGCGATCACCGTCGAACCCCTTCAGGAACTCCCTCAGCTCCGTTATCTTCCCGTCCGTCTCGGATCTCTGCGCCTGGAGCTCGGTGCCGAACTTGGTACCCTTGCTCCCCAGGAACCCCGCCGTCGCTCCCCGCTCCTTCTGCGTCTCGTGGACCAGTGCGCTTATCCTCACGGCGAGGGAGGCGAGGCTCTGCAGGGAGTCCATCTCTCCCGAGACCCTGGATTTCTCCGCCACACCGCTGATGGAGAAGTAGAGCAGGCCCAGGAGCGGAAAGAGGAGCATCAGTATGAACCTGTTCCGAAGACTTATCCTCTTCAATACCGTTGTCATCGCAATATCCCTCCTTTTGAGGTATCCGTCACCGAAGAGAGCGGCCTCTCATATTAAGAGATATATCGTCCGGTTTGCGGAAAACTTTAGGGTCAGATCGGGGAAGACCGGGGATCAGCCTCTGAGGTCCACATGGATGACCGATGCCCTGTTGATCAGCTCGGGCCAGACCTCGGCGGCGGGCCTCTCGAAGACGGTCTCTGCATCCGCATCCACGACGTGCCAGCTCCCCGATGATATCTCCCTCTCGAGCTGGCCCGGGGCCCAACCCGCATACCCTGCGTATACGCGGAAGGTGCCTCCATCGGCGAGGACCCGCTCGAGCACCTTCCTGCTGGCGCTTACATAGACGCCGTTGAAGACCCGTTCCGCTCCATTCAGAGGGGAAGGGGAACGGATGAGGAGCTGCATCTGCTTCAGAGAGACGGGTCCGCCGAAGTACAGCGGGTCGGTCCTGTTCCGGAGACCCTCGATCCCGGGAAGGACCTCGGAGAGCCTCACCTTCGTGGGACGGTTTATGATCAACCCCATTGCACCGTGTCGGCCGTACCTGACGAGCAGCACCACCGCCTCGGCGAACCTCGGGTCCCCCATCCCTCTGCTGGCCACGAGGAACTTCCCCTGCGAAGGCGTGGAGGATGCATCCAGGGGATGAACCGCAGGGGGACCGGGTATGAAGAGGATGATAAGAAGCGGTATGAGGACCGATCTATTCAATCCGGCGAGGGGCATCAACGCCCTCTCCCCATCGGGTCAATCGCCGGGTTGATGACGTGGGATAAGGGGCGGCCGGCCTCGCAACGACCCGGCACCACCGCCGGTGATCGGACGTTAGAGTTCATAGAGGGTCTCGTCCGTCCTGGGCCTCTCTCTCTTCGGCCACTGTCTCTCCTTCGGCCTCAACGTGAAGGGGTCCTCTTCGTCGAGGAGCTCGCCCATCTCCTCCTCGATCTTCTCAGGGTCTTCGCCCTGCTCGAGGCGGTGGAGCGCCTCCTCCATGCCGGGTCCCAGGGAGATGCCCGTGGCATCGGAGAGCCTCCTCATCAGCCTGGCGGCCTGCCGGGGGTCTTCTTCATCCATGCCCTCCGCCTCCCTGGCCAGCACCGACATCGCCCTCTCGGCCTTCTCCTCATCGAAGGCGGGCAGACCGGCGGGGTCGTCTTCTTCCCTGCTTCCCGAGATCGGGGCGAAGAGGGAGGGCACACGCTTCAGATCCAGGTCCCCACACTTCGGACAGGGGGGTCTCTTCTCGGTGTCGACCGTCCTGGAGAGGAACTTGTATATGGTGTCGCAGCTTCTGCAGTAGAACTCGTAAATGGGCATCTTCTCACCCCGGTTGACCCTTCAGGGATCTTCTCTAAAAATATACAACTTTCGCGGGCTCATGTCAAACGCTCATCCCCCCCTGCCCCCACGAGCCTCGCTGCAGGCAGTACGAAGACCACCCTGCTGCCCTCGCCCTTGCTGCTTTCGAAGACGACGTCTCCGCCGTGTTCCTCCACCACCCGCTTCGTCATCGCCAGGCCGAGGCCCAGGCCCTGCTGCCTCGTGGAGAAGAAGGGCTCGAATACGCGGCCCTTGAGGCCCTCCTCCACGCCCGTGCCCGTGTCCTTGACGGATATGCAGGGCCTTCCACCGTCTCTGTAGACCTCGATGGTCAGTTCACCGCCTTCGGGCATCGCCTGAAAGGCGTTCTGGAAGACGTTCAGCAGGCACGTCTTCATCAGCTCGGGGTCGACGGTGAGCATGAGGGAGCCGCCCGTCCGGTAGTTCCTGGTTATCCTGACGCCGGCCCTCTCGGCCCTGGCCTGGACAAGGGATAGGGTCTCCTCGATGAGGTCGATGATGTTCACCGTCTGAGGCCTCAGCTTGAGGGGCCTGCCGTAGGCGAGGAAATCGCCGACGAGCCTGTCCAGCCTCTTTATCTCCTGCTTGATGTTCAGCAGGAGCTCCTTGACGTCGGCATCCACTGAACCGTCTATGATATGATCCACGCTCAGGCTTATGAAGTTGAGGGGGTTCCTTATCTCATGGGCGACAGACCTTGAGAGCTCCCCCACGGTGGAGAGGTGCTCGGCCTCGCGGAGCCTCCTCTCGAGGATGCGCAGCTCCGACAGCCTCGCCGTCATCTGGTTGAAGCTCTTCTTCAACTCGCCGATCTCGTCCCTCTCGGTGACCTCGAGCTCGATGTCGAGATCACCTGCTGCAACGGCCCTCGCGGCGGAGACCACCTCCTTTATGGGCCTCGTGTACCGCCTCGCGAGCCATACAGCGGCGGCGATACCGCCGATGAATATCAGCACCGTAGCGGCGACCCTCCGCATCGCATGGGCACGGAGCACTCCGGAGACGTCTTCAGTGCTTATGACGAGCTGGATGTAGCCCTGGTGCTCACCCCTTGCCACCACGGGGATTATGACGTTGTACCTGTCACCCCTCTTCGTTACGAGCTCGCCGAGCTCTGACTTGAATATCAGTTCCGTCACCTCCTCCGGCGTGGTCTCTCCGATCTTGAAGGGGTTTGTGCTTGCCGTTATCCTCGTTGCACTGTCTATGATGTTTATCTCCTCTACACCCTCCGACTCGAGCCTCTTCAGATAGCGGTAGAGCCTCATCATGTCCGCCCGGTCCTCCCTCGTCATCTCCTCGATGGCGAGGTGGACGGACTCGGAGATCTCCTCCGTCTTCCTCTGGATGGCCCTCAGCAGCGCCCTCTCGGAGTAGATATTGATGACCTGCATCATCGCGATCATCGTCGCGCTCAGGGCGACCATGATGATGATCAGCTTCTTGTTCAGGGTCCAGCTCATCTCCGGCGTCTCAACCCCACTCGGAATCGGCCTTCAGCGGCCATCGGATCATACGATCGTCCCTCCGCCGAGAACAACGTCTCCATCGTAGAAGACGGCGGACTGTCCCGGTGCAGGGGCCCATTGCGGCCTGTCGAATACCAGCCTCACCAGGTCTCCCTCCAGGGTCAGCTCTGCCGGTTCATCCCTCATCATGGAGCGCACCTTCGCGGTGACCCTCCTGACAGGACCGGCGAGCCAGTTTACGTCCATCACGGTCACCTCCCTCCTGTAGGCCATCTCCCGGGGACCGACGTAGACGGCGTTGTCTTCAGCGTCGATCCTTATCACGTAGAGGGGTTCGGGGGCGGAGATGTTGAGGCCCCGTCTCTGTCCCACGGTGTAGTTGTGAACACCCCGATGCATACCGAGCACGCTGCCGTCGGGACCGATGATCGGGCCCGGCCGCGAGGCCTCGGGCACTATGTTGCTGATGAAACAGGAGTATCCACCCTCCTCTATGAAACAGATCTCCACGCTCTCGGGCCTCCGGGCGGCAGGTAGGCCGAGGTCCCGGGCGATCCTCCTCACCTTCTCCTTCGTATACAGGCCGAGGGGAAGACGGAGCCTCCCGAGGGTCTCCCTGTCCAGGACGTAGAGGAAGTAGGACTGGTCCTTGGCGGGGTCAGTCCCCTTCTTCAGCAGCCACCCGCCGCCGTCTCCCTCCACCCTTGCATAGTGTCCAGTGGCTATGAGGTCCGCACCGACGTCCTCGGCCTCCTTGCGGAGATAGGGGAACTTGATGTGGAGGTTGCAGAGCACACAGGGGTTCGGCGTCGTCCCGTTGAGGTAGCCGTCTATGAAGGGCTCTATCACCTTCTCCATGAACTCCACCCGGACGTCGACCGCTTTGTGGGCGATGCCGAGCATCCTGGCCGTCTCGGCGGCCTCGTTTATCGCCTCGATGGCACAGCACGTCCTGAGGTTCCTCCTCATCCTCGCCTCCCAGAGGATGAAGCTTAAGCTTCATCCTCTGGGAGGCGAGGATGAGGAGGAACCTCAGGACGTGCTGTGCCATCGAGGCGATAAACGAGGCC
>WGEZ01000101.1 GCA_015492515.1 Nitrospirota bacterium | reverse complement strand
GCTACGAGGTGATGCCCGTACGGGAGGCCTCAAGGATCGGGGACATCTTCGTAACCGTCACAGGCGACATAAACGTGATCTCGAAGGACTGCTTCAGGGTAATGAAGGACGGCGCCATCGTCTGCAACTCGGGACACTTCAACGTCGAGATCGATATCGAGGGCTTGAAGTCCCTTTCAAAGGCCTCACGGAAGGTGAGGGAGTTCGTCCAGGAGTTCACCCTGAAGAGCGGCAGACGGATCTATCTGCTCGGCGAGGGGAGGCTGATAAACCTCGCTGCAGCCGAGGGACACCCCTCCGCGGTGATGGACATGAGCTTCGCAAACCAGGCCCTCTGCTGCCAGTACATAGTAAGAAACCGCGGGAGGCTGGACAACCGTGTCTACAGCGTCCCTCCGGAGATAGACAGGAGGATCGCCCGTCTGAAGCTGAAGGCGATGGGGATCAAGATAGACAGGCTCACCCCGGAACAGAGGCGTTACCTCCACAGCTGGGAGATGGGCACGTAGGCCCTCATCTGCTCCTGTCGAGCTGTTCCGTGACCAGCCTGATCAGCTCCTGCGTCTGGATGGGCTTGGAGAGGTAGGCGTCTGCACCGGCGGCGATGGCCCTCCGTCTGTCCTCCTCGGCCCCTTCGGTGGTTATCATGATGACCGGTATATCACTGTAGGCCTGGTTGTTCCTCACGTGGCTGACCAGCTTCAGCCCGTCCATCACGGGCATGTTCAGGTCGGCAAGGATGATGTCGATCTTCTCCGTGGAGAGCTTCCTGAGCGCATCCACACCGTCGAGGGCCTCGATCACCTTCGAGTCAGGGATCCTGCGCATGGCGAAGCTGATGAGCTGTCTCATCGTCGGTGAATCCTCAACGACAAGGATGTTAGGCATAGGACCTCCTCACGGGCTTCCGTGATCGATCCCGGGAAGCCCCGGTTGATACCCTTCTGTTCTTCATTCTTCGGCCGATTCCGGCCCTTTCTTTAGTGAATCCCCGCCTTCCGGCACCGGGACAACCTGGTTCACCCGCCACGGCTGACGCCCCTCACGGCCCTTAAGAGCTCCTCCGGGATCTCGCCGAGGGGCAGGACCTTCCTTGCCGCACCCCTGCTGATCGCCTCCCTGGGCATGCCGAAGACGACGGCGGTCTCCTCTGACTCGGCTATGGTGTGGCCTCCCGCCCTCTGGATCTCGAGCATGCCCGTGGCTCCGTCCCTCCCCATGCCGGTCAGCACGACCCCCACGCCGTTGTCCCTGAAGAGCCGGGCCACAGAGGACATCATCAGGTCCACGGAGGGCGTGTATATGTCATTGTCCGCCGCCTTCCTCAGCCTCGTGCAGACCACCTTCCCCCTCTTCTCCAGGAGGAGATGGTGTCCTCCCGGTGATATCAGGACCTTTCCGGACAGGAGGGCCTCACCGTCCTCGGCCTCTTTGACCTTCAGGGGTGAGAGGGTGTTCAACCTCTCGGCGAGCGGGCCTGTGAAGCCCTCGGGCATATGCTGGCTGACGACGATCGGCGCAGGGAAGTCGGGGGGCATCCTGCCGAGTATGAACTGGAGCGCCTGGGGGCCTCCCGTCGAGGCGCCGATGGCGACGACCCCATCGGAGGGCCTCCTGCAGCGTGCCGCCCTCGTGAGCCGTCTTCCCTCGGCCATCATCCTGAGGTTTCTGTTGAGCCTCTCGACCGATCTGGTGTCTATGCCCTTTATCTTGGCGATCAGGTCCTTCCTGACACCCTCGAGCCCCAGCCTCCTTGCCGGTTTCGCCACGAAGTCCACGGCCCCAAGCGCCAGGGCCCTGAAGACGGTCTCGTTGTCGGAACGGGAGCTGACCATTATCACCGGGGTGGGCATCTCCTGCATCAACCACCTGAGGAAGGTGAAGCCGTCCATCCCGGGCATCTGGAGGTCGAGGGTGATGACGTCGGGCCGGCAGCGACGCACCTTCCTAATGGCATCCGCACCGTCCACCGCGACCTCCTCGACATCGATCCCCGGTTCGTCCCTGAGCAGCTCCTTGATGGTCTGCCTGCTGTAGGCTGAGTCATCGACGACAAGGACCCTTATCCTCTCTGACATAAAGCCACCCCGGCCTCCGGCCTCTGGTACACGAGGTCATGCTTCAGATGCCTCAGGGTGAAGGCCGTCGTTATGTTCATCAAAGACTCGGCATGCCCCAGGAGGAGGTAACCGCCGTCGTTCAATGCATCGTAGAGACCCTGGACCACCTTCCTCCTGGACGGGATGTCGAAGTATATCAGTACGTTCCTGCAGAAGATCACGTCCATCCTGCCGAGGAACCCCGATCTCCCGGGATCGAGGAGGTTGATGTAACAGAAGGTGACGAGCCTCCTGACGTCGTCCTTCACTCGGTAGCAGCCCTCGGGGACGGGCTCGAAGTACTTCTGGAGGTGATAGTCGCTCGTGGCCCTGAAGGAGTTCCGCCTGTACACACCCCTCCTCGCCGTCTGCAGGACCCTCCTGTTTATGTCGCTGCCCAGGACCTCGATGTCCCATCCCTCGAAGAGCCCGCTCTCGGAGATCAACATGGCTATCGTATAGGCCTCCTCGCCGGTGGAGCAGCCCGCCGACCAGACCCTCATCCTCCTGACATCCCTCCGCTTCTCTCTCAGCTCAGGCAGTATCTCCTCCCGGAAGGCCTGAAGCTGCCTCTTCTCCCTGAAGAAGTAGGTCTCGTTCACCGTCAGCAGGTCCATGACGGCCGAGAGCTCTTCGTCCCTCTTCCCGTCGTAGAGGAGGTACCTGTAGTAGTCCCTGAAGTTGTCCAGGTTGTGGACCCTGAGCCTCCCCGAAAGGCGTCTCTCCACGATCGACCTGGAGTCATCGTCAAGGAGGATCCCCGAGTGATCCCTGACAAGCTCCCTGAGAAGCCTGAAGGTCTCCTCGGTCAGCACGGTGCGTCCTTCAGCGTGAGACACCCAACGCCCCCTCGATCACCTTCCTGACCGTCGGGTCTTCCTCGATGCGGTACCGATCCTCGAGGCTCGCCCTGGACCTGCTGGACCCTCTCCTTGCCAGGGCCCGGGCGGCGGCGAGCCTCGTGGCCCAGTCGCGGTCGGAGAGGAAGGGCTCGATCAGCCCTTCCGTACCCCTGAAGGATGCAAGGGCCATGACGGCGGTCCGCTGGATCTCCCTGTCGTCGGAGCCGAGCATCCCGGCCACGGCGTCCCGGGCCTCCACCCTGTGGCTGAAGGCGGCCAGGGACTCGATCGCCTTCGCCACGACGAGGCCGTTCCGGTCCTTCAGCAGCCTGATCAGCGCCTCCAGCGAGGCCGCATCATCGAACCTTGAGAGACAATGCGCCGCCCTGGCCCTGACACCGTCGTCGGGGTCCCCGGCCATGAGCACCACCAACCCGAGGGCCTCCCTGCCCGAGAGGAGCGCCAGGCTCTCGGTGGCCACGGCGCGTATCCGCGGCGACTCATCTGCGAGGGCCGCACGGAGACACCTCACCGCGGCCCCGGTCCCCATCTTTGCCACCGCCCGGAGGGCCGCCTTCCTCACCTCCTCCGACTCGTCCTTCGCCGCAAGGGCGAGGGCTTCCAGGGCCTCTCCGGCCCGGATGTTGCCGAGTATCCGGGCTGCGTTCCTCCTGAGGCGGGGGTCACCGGCACCGAGGGCCTCGATCAGTTCATGGACAGGAACGAAGCGGCCCAGTTCCGTGAGGGCTGAGACAGCGGCCTCCTGGACGTCAGGGTATGGATGGCCCAGGAGGGGAAGGAGCTCGTCCACAGCCCGCCTGTCACCGATCCGGCCGAGTCCGCGGGCGGCGTGGGCTATCACGTGGCCGTCGTCGTCTCTGAGGAGCTCCAGGAGTATCCCGAAGAGCCTTGGTGTCCCGAGCTCGGAGAAGACCTCGGCCATCAGCCTCCTCTTCAACGTTGATCCCGTCTTCGCAACGGCTATGAGGCTCTCGGGCTCCCTCCCGCCGATGAAGAGGAGCGAACGCTTCACCCTCTCCCTGAACCCGTCGTCTTCGGAAAGGTCGAGCAGGGGTGCCATCGCACGGTGATCACCGATGAGGCAGAGGAGGACCATCGCTGCAGCCCTGGTATCTTTATCCCTGTGGTCGGCGTGCCTGAGGAGCAGATCGGAGACCTCATCACCGATCAGTCCCCTCAGCTTCAGTGATATGAGCTCGCCGGAGACCCCGTTCTGGTAGAGGCCCTCTATCGTCCTCAAGGCCTCCTCCTGGACGGAACGCCGCCTGTCTCGCAGCAGGGGGATGATCTCGTCCAGGGCGTCCGGGACGGCGAATCCTGAGAGCGCCTTCAGCGCGGGCTCTGTTAGGCGCCTTCTCTCAAGGGCCCTCAGGAGGTGTGGAACGGCCCGCCTGTCACCGATCCGGCCGAGGGCCTCCAGAGCTGGATAGGCGGTCCAGAACTCACCCGAGTCGACTATCTCCAGCAGGGCGTCGACGACTGAGGGGTCCCTGAGCCTCCCGAGGTGTTCCACCGCCGAGGCCCTCACGTTGTCGTCCTCGTCCTTGATCGCCTGAAGCAGGACGGGCAGGACCCCTCTGCCGCCGATCATGCCCAGGATGTCCACGATGAACTTCCTGACGTCACGGTTCTCCGTCCTGTAGGCAGCGGCGAGGTGATCCACGGCCCGCCTTCCCAGCCTCACGAGGGCCTCCATGGCGGTGTTCCGTGCCCCGGCGTTGTCCTCGATGTACAGAAGCCCTATCAGCTCCTCGACGTACTGCTCCGGGCTGTACCGCTGGAACAGGACGTCGAGGGCGGCCTTCCTGATGCGCCAGCTCCCGTTCCTGAGGGAGTCCAGGACGAACCCCAGGTCCTCCGGCCCCCCCTCCAGTGAAAGGAGCCTCGCCATCCTCTCTTCCGTCTCTCCGGCCTTCACCATCACCTCCGTCTGATGCCGGCGTCCCGGGACGTCTGAGCTGTGCCCTCCCGGCAACCGGCTTAACCCCTTCTGTCTCCTGTGTTGAAGATCCCCATCCCCTGCTTGAGCGACTCCACCTCGTCGCGGAGGGAGGAGATGAGGAGCGAGACCTCCTTAAGCCCCTCTGCGGAGTCCTTGCTCGTCTTGATGATCTCCTCCAGCGCCGCCACGACCTCTCCGTTCAACGCCTGCTGTTCCGATGAGGCCCTCGTGATCTCCGCCGTCATCTCGTTGGCCAGCTCGATGTTGTCCGTGATGAAGCGGGCGTTCTCCACCTGTTCGTCCGTGGCCTTCCTGGTCAGCTCCAGGGAGTCCTTCATGGAATCCATCTTCTCCAGGAGGTAGGCAGTGCTCCTCTCCTGACCCTCTGCCGCGGTGTTGACGTCGAAGGCCATCTGCTTTATCCTCTCGATCGAATCCAGGATGAGTCCGAGGCCGCTCCTCTGCTCGGTGACGGCCCTCTCTATGCCTGCCGCCGTCTCGGACGACCTCCTGGAGGCCACCAGTATCTCCCTCAGGGCCTCACCTGCCTTCAGCACGATGCCGTTCCCCTCCTCGACCATCCTGACAGTCTCCTCCGTCCTCTCCACGGCGCCCTCGATCTCCTTCTTGATGGTGGAGACGATGCCCGCGATCTCACGGGCGGAGGCGGCGGTCTTCTCCGAGAGGGCGCTCATCTCGTCGGCGACGACGGAGAACCCCTTTCCGTACTCTCCGGCCTGGACCGCGAGTATCTGGGCGTTGAGGCTGAGCAACCCCGTCTGCTCCGTTATCTCCCTGATGACGGAGGTGATCTTTCCGATGTCCTGGGACCTCTGGTCGAGCCTCCTGATCACCTCGGTGAGGGACCTTACGGCGGCCTCGATCCTCTCCATGACGTTCACCGCATCGACGACGGAGATCATCCCCTTCTCCGATATCACCTCCGTCGTCTCCTGGCTGAGCCTGGCGGACTCGGCGGCGTTGCGTTCCACCTCCTTCACCGAGGCGTTCACCTCCTCCACCGATGAGGAGGCATCCTGGAGGGCCGACGACGCCTCCGCCGCCCTTGAGGCCACCTCCCGTGCCGAGTGCATCAGCCCTGATACGGCCGAGCAGGAGCTGTCGAAGTCGACCTTCAGCCTCTCCGTACCGGCCGCTATCTCCTCGGAGGTGGACTTCAATTGGAGGAGGGCCGAGAGGTTGTCTCCCGAGAGGGAGAGGAGCCTCTCGGTATGCTCGATGATCCTGGACTGTGATCCGGAGACCTTCCTGACCGCGTTGAGCACCTCCTCTGATGAGGACTGCTGCCTCCACATGCCTTCCGCAACGTCCTTGAATATCAGGTGCAGCTGGCTTATCGCCGCCGCGACGTTGCCGGAGATCAACCTAAGCTTCTTCACCGTGGAGGAGAGACGGTCCGTGAGGAAGCCGAGCCCCCTCGCCATCGAACCGATCTCGTCGTCCCCTGTGCCTTCTACCCTCTCTGTAAGATCACCGGCGGTGACCCTCTCGATGCCGCTGCTGAGCTCCTCTATCCTTGCGGTGATGCTGCTGCTGAAGAAGCGGTGGATCAGGATGAGAAAGACCGCCAGGACCGCCGCCTGGAGCGAGAGGGTGGCGAGGATCGTCCCCGGGGCCTTACCGATGAGGTCCCGGTGGATCGAAAAGAACCAGAACCAGAGCAGGCCCTGGCCCGGGAGAAGGATCGCGAGCACCCTCAGGATGAACCGCCTGGAGAGCCTCTTCGTCTTCCAGAGGGACACCATCCCTCTCGATCTCAAAGCATGCCCAGCCTTGACATGATCTCCTTTATCCACAGATAGTCCTCGTAGCTGGCATCCACAAACCCCCTGTAGTGCTCATCGATCGCCCTCAGCACCGCTGCACCCTCCGGGTCCGTATCCTTCAGCGACAGCAGCGCGGCCCTCAGGGCCTCCACATCCTCGTCAGGCAGGTCCTTCGAGACGCAGACGTTGAACTCCGGTATGGCCTCGGAGATCTTCACGAACTTCAGACCCTCCTCCCTGAACCTCTCCGCCGCTGACTCCATCACCGCACCGGCATCGTACTGTCCGGAGAGGACCGCCTTCGCCACGTCGTCGTGGTGGCCGAGGTAGTTGTAGTAGAGGAGGTCGTCGAGGGTTATGCCCGCCTCAAGGAGCATATGCCTCGGCACTATGTGGGACGAGGTCGATCCAGGGTCACCGAAGGCGAAGGACCGCCCCCTGATGTCCTCGATGCCGGATATGGGGCTGTCGGCCCTTGCGATGATGACGGAATGATGGAAGGGCCTGCCGTCCCTGACGGCCTGCACGAGGACCCTGACGCCGTAGTCGTTGTTCGCGATTATGAACGTGGAAGGGGTCATGTAACAGAACTGCGTCACGCCCTTGCCTATGTCCTCTATGGCGCTACGGAAATCGAGCCCCACCTTCAGCTCCACGTGCCTGCCGAGCTTCCTGCCGAGGTAGTCCACGAAGGGGCCGAACCTCCTGTGCATCTCCGCCGGCGACTGCAGAGGGACCACACCGAGCCTGAGGACCCTCTCGTCGGCTGCCGAGGCATGGAGTCTGAACCCCTCCATCTCGGCCACTACCAGTTCCGCATCCTTGACGAGGGCCCTGATGGCGTTGTTCACCTTGAAGGCGAGGTTCCTGTTCTTGACGGGGAGGTCGGTTATCGCCCTCACCGATCTCTTTATCTGCTCGGCACCGCTCTTCTGCTCGTTGATGGCGCTTGATATGAGCTGGCTCTTATCGGATACCACCTCGGTGTTCTTCCTTATCTGTTCGCTCTGGGTGGAGAGCTCCGCCGTCGCGGTCTTCACCTCCATGGCGATGTTCCTCACCTTCTCCGTGGCCTCCATTATGAGGGCCATCCCCCTGGACTGCTCTGAGGTGGCCCTTGCGATCTGGCTGGACATGTCGCGGACCTTCTCCATCGATTCCTTCACGAACCTGGCCGAGGCCGCCTGCTCCGAGGTAGCGTTCTCGATCGCGGAGGACATCTCCGAGGAGGCACGTGCACTCTCCACGATCTTCCTCAGTGCATCAGCCGCCTCTGATGCAAGCCCCATACCCTCGTTGACCGCCTCGAGACCGCGCTTCATCGCCGAGGCCGCATCCCTCACCTCCTGCTGCACCGTCTGGATGAGGGTGGCTATCTCCTGGGTGGAGAAGGACGTCCTCTCGGCAAGGTCCTTAATCTCGTCGGCGACGACGGAGAAACCCCTGCCGTGCTCGCCCGCCTGTGCCGCCAGTATGGCTGCATTGAGTGCCAGGAGGGTCGTCTGGTCCGTGACCTCGTCGATCACGGTCAGGATCTTGCCGATCTCCTCGGACCTCCCTCCGAGCCTCTCGATGTACTCCGCCGTCTTCTGCACCGAATCCTTGATCCTCTCCATGCCGGACAGGGTCTTCTCTATCGACCCCATCCCGTAGGAGGAGGCCTCCTGGACGACCCGCTCCGTCAGCCTGGCGGACTCCCTGGTGTTTCCCTCCACCTCTCTTATAGAGGCCGTGATCTCCTCGACCGCCGATAGGGTGTCGTCGGCAGCCCTGGAGAGTTCGTCCGTGCTCCGCGCCACCTCCTTCACCGAGGAGGAGAGCTCCTCGATGGATGACGATGTGGAGTCGAAGGCGCCAAGGAGGTCGTTGCTGTTCTGGGCGATCTGAGAGATCCTGACAGCCATCCTCTCCACAGAGGACGCGGACCGCTCCGACGACCTCGCCAGATCGGCCGTACTCTCCGCCACCTCGGTGACCGCTGTGCTCAACTGCTCGATGGAGCTTGAGATATCCTCGACCGCCTCAGCCTCGCGCTTCGTGCCCTCCACGACCTCCCTGGAATCAGCCTCCACCTCTGAGGAGACCCGGGAGATCCGCTTTGTGACATCCCTCACCCTCTGCAGGACCCTGGATAAGGACTGGAAGGCCCTCTGGAGCGCGGTGAAGGTCTGTCCGATCTCATCGTCGGAGCGGAAATCGGCGCTGAAGGTGAGATCACCCTCAGCGACCCTCCTCGCCGCGCTCTCCATCTTCTCCACAGGACGGATCACCATCCTCCGCAGGAGCATGCTCACAATGAGGGAGAGCGCCAGGACGGCGAAGAGGGAGGCGCCGACGTCGAAGGTGATGAGACCCCCCATCCGGCCCTCCTCCCTGTCCAGGTTCATCGAGACCTTCACAACCCCCAGGTAGTCACCGCCCTGATCATGACACCTCCTGCAGGCGGCCCTGTTCTGAAGGGGGCTGTAGACGGTCATCACACCGCCGCTGATCCGGACGTAGGGGGATGCCCGGCTCCTGAGCCTCTCCAGGACCTCCCTCTCCACAACGGCACCCGAACCGTCGAAGGTGGAGAGGCCTTCGCTGTCTGCAACAACGACCTCTCCGAGGCCCTCGATCGTACCGAGGGCGTCGACCACAGCCCTTACCGCCCCGGCCTCGCCTTCAAGCATCGCCGCCTCTATGGTCCTGCTCACCACCTCTGCGGTCACGGTCATCCTCTCCGTGGCCGTCTCGTATATGCTCTTCTTCTGGAGATAGCTCACCAGGCCCACGGCAAAGATCACGCTCAGGACTATGACCGCGACGAAGACACCGAGGACCCTTCTCTCAAGCCTTCCCATCTTCCCGCCTCCTCTCCAGGCCGTCCTCCGCGGTGGAAGGTCCCTCGAGCTCCAGGACCGTATCCATCCTGAGGAGGCTTATGAACCTCCCGTCTTCAACAACGACACCGCTGAGGAACCTCGCCTCATCTCCACCCATATGCGGCGGCGGGGCCATCAGTGCCGACTCAGGGAGCCGCTTGACACCGGTGACGAGGTCGACCATCACCCCGATGGGCCCCCTCGGCCCCCTCACGACGATCGTCTTGCCCTTGTCCCGTCCCCCAGCGGCCCTCTCTCCCTCGGACGTCACGTTCAGCCGTGCCTTCAGGTCCAGAACAGGGATCATCCTGCCCCGGAGCGAGGTGATGCCCCTGAGATACGGGGGTGTCCCCGGCACCGCTGTCACGGCGTAGAGGCGGACGATCTCCTGTATCCCCTCCATCGGGAAGGCGTACATCTCACTTCCGAGCCGGAAAGAGAGGATCTCGATCATCTCCTCCGGAGCGCCTTCCTCAGGCCTTCCCCCTGCAGCTTCCTCTCTGGCGGGTCCTCCATCCATGGTCTCACACCCGAGCCAGGCCTCTATGCCCCAGGAGGGTCTCCTCCACAAGGGCCTCCACATCGATTACGAGCACCACCTCGTGTCTGCCCACCTCTGCTGCACCTGCAAACCCCCTCAGCCCTTCGAGGTACCCTCCGAGGGACTTAATGACTATCTCCTGTCCGCCCAGGAGCTCATCAACGACGAGGCCGATCCTCCTTCCCTCATGTCCGGAAACCACGATGTAGCCGCCCGGTCCTCCGGGGATCCGGAAGAATTCGGCAATGGAGACCACCGGCAACAGCTCTCCCCTTAAATTATACACCCTTCTGCCCTCGATGCTCTGGAGCGCTTCACCGTCGATGAGCAGGGTCTCGGAGATCGTCGACATCGGGAGGGCGAAATCACTGTTGCCCACCCTCACCAGGAGGGACTTTATGATGGCGAGGGTGATGGGGATGGTGACGGAGAAGCGGGTGTAGCGGCCCTCCTCCGTGCTCACATCCACAAACCCGCCGAGGGAGGAGATCCGCTCCCTCACCACATCCATCCCGACCCCCCGCCCCGATATCTCGCTGACCGAATCCTTTGTGCTGAAGCCGGGTCGGAATATCAGGCCCAGGAGACCCGTGTCTTCCATCTCCGTCCCCCGGGGGATGATCCCTTCCGCCACCGCCTTTGTCCGTATCCGCTCCCTGTCGATCCCCCTGCCGTCGTCCTCGACCTCGACCACCACGTGATTACCCCTCTGGAAGGCCCTCAGCACCACCCTCCCCTTCTCCGGCTTGCCAGCGGCCTTCCTCTCCTCAGGGCCCTCTATCCCGTGGTCCAGGGCGTTCCTGACGATATGCATCAGGGGGTCGATGATCTCCTCGGCGATGAACTTGTCGATCTCCGTCTCCTCACCGAAGACCCTCAGCTCGACGGGCTTCCCGATCTCCCGTGAGTATCTCCTCACGATCAGCGAGAGGCGCGAGAATATCTGTCCGATGGGGATCATCCGGATCTCCATTATCTGATCCTGGAGCTTCGAGAGCCTCCTGCCGAGGATCTGGTTCACCCTGTGGATGTCGAAGATCAGATGGGAGTGGCCGTAGGCCTCGGCCAGCTCGGTCTCTATCCTCTTCAGGGCGCCCTTCGTCATGGCGAGCTCACCGATGGTGTCCAGTATCATGTCCAGCTTCTCTATATCCACCCTCAACGTCGTGGAGAGGCTCTTCAGTGAGGGCTGGCCCTCCTCCCCGGAGACCGCAGACCCTGGTGCAACGACCGTCTTCGGCTCGATCCCGAGGCCCTCCTTCAGAGAATGAGGGTCCTCCGCCGAGGCGAAGAGCAGCCTGAAGCCGATGCAGTCCTCCGGGACGTTGTCGGATGTGGGGAGTGTGGAGATCAGTTCGGCCACCCCCTTGATCTTCTCCCTCAGCTCCGAAAGGGCCCTCTCGAACTCAGCGAAGGGGAAGACCACGTCCAGGCTGAAGACCCCCCTCTTCTGTCTGATGTTCTCCCTGAGCCGGTGCTCCTCATACTCGGTGAGCACACTCAGGGTCGCCTCGTCCACGACACCGACGAGCGGATCGCCGGCACCTCCCCGCACGCCTCCCTCCCGGAAGGCCTCCAGTTCCCTGATATGGGGGGTTACGTCGATCTCCCCGCCCCGCTCCGCATCCCTGACCAGCGTCTTCAGTACGTCGAGGTTCCTGAAGAGGAACCGGACGGTCTCGGCTGTCACGTCGAGCCTGCCGAGCCTCAGGTCATCAAGGAGGCTCTCGAGGCCGTGGCTCAGCTCCCGCAGCCCCTCCAGCCCGAAGAGACCGGACAGGCCCTTCAGGGTATGGATCGACCTGAAGAGGCCGTTGAGGGCCTCCGGTTCGGACCCTCCCGTCTCCTGTATCCGGAGGAGGTGTTCCCCCGCCTCAGCAAGCAGGTCCTCCGCCTCTGAAACAAACTCCTTCCTCGAAGGACTCATAGCCTCAAGACCTTCCTCACGGCACCCTCCAGATCCTCCGGTGTGAAGGGCTTGGTTATGTAGGTCTCCGCGCCGAGGGCCAGCCCTCTCCTCTTGTCCTCCTCGGTCTTCTCCGTGCTCACTATGATCACCGGGATCGCGCTGTACCGGGGCGTCCTCTTGACGAAGCCTATCAGTTCCAGGCCGTTTATGTCCGGCATGTTTATATCCGTTATTATCAGGCTGAACTCCTCGGTGGGCAGCAGCTTCAGGGCCTCGAAGCCGTTGCCGGCCTCGTAGACCTGGAACTCCTCCCCGAGGTCTTCGACAACAGCCCTGATCATACGCCTGGTGGAGTCGGAGTCCTCCACGACGAGCACGTTCCTCAAGGCTTCCTCCTGAAAAGGATATACCATGATTTATAAGCAAATTATATACCATATCCAGCAGGCGTATGAAGCACCGGACACAGCGGCGGGACCTCCCGGGGGCATCAATACGCACCGGCAGCGGGTCGCGGGCTGCCGTAATAAGGCAGGGTGGGTGACAATCAACGGCCCTGGAGGAGGGAGCGTGTGTGTCATCGAATTGACACCGTCAAACGCCCACCTCTCCCTGAATCACATGGTGGGTCCATCCTGAGGACGCTGCATGGGCAAGCCGCCGCACCCTCTGCTTTGCGCCAGAGGGGGAACGGGCCTCGGGGAGGGCGTCAGAGGAGACCTTCATCGAGCCTCACCTCTTCGTCGAAGGTGATGGCCTTCTGCCTCCTCAGGTCCTCTATCTTCTTCAGGGGCCTCTCGAGCATGTTGCTCCTCGTGGTGACGAGTGCATCGTACTCCTTCCTTGCGGCGTCTATCTTCTCACCCATGGCTGCGAACCTCTTCTTGTACGCGTTCCACTGCTTGTAGAACTCACCGAGGAGCCTCAGTATCTCCGAGGCGGTCCTCTCGAGGTTGAAGTTCTCCACCGCCTGGCGTATCACGGCGAGCACCGCGTAGAGGGTGAAGGGCGAACAGAGGATCACCTTCTGCCTTAAGGCCTCGTCGATGATCTTGGGGTCGGCCTCGTTTATGAATCCGTACACCTGCTCGTTCGGAATGAAGACGATGACGTAATCGACCGTGTTGTCGGCGGGGTTGATGTACTCACGGGTCGAGACCTCTTTGATCATCCCCCTTGCGTTCCTCAGGAGTTCGTCCCTGAAGCGCCTCCTGTCGTGTTCAGAGTCGGCATTCAGGTAGTGGAGGTAGTTGTCGAGCGGGAACTTGACGTCCATGTTTATCTTCAGGTTGTTCGGCAGAAGGAAGGTGTAGTCAGGCCTGCCCGAGGCGCTCTCCATCACCTTCTGCTTTATGTAGTTCACCCCCTCTATCATCCCGGCGAGCCTGATGATGTCCTCCGCCATCCGCTCGCCCCACTCCCCCCTCTTCTTCGAACTTGCGAGGGCGTGCCTCAGGTGGTCTGTCGTATCCTTCAGTTTCGACGTTATCTCCTCGTGTTTCCTGATGAGGGTGGCCACCTCGGAGAACTTCTCTCCGCTGCGCTTCCCCAGCTCCTCGATCCTCCTCTGCACATCGGAGAGGGTCTTTCCGATCGTATCCAGACTCTGGTCGATCAGCTCCTTCTTGCTCTCGAGCTCCTTCTTGCCCTCCATGGTCTGGGACTTCAGCTTCTCCTCAGCGAGTCTCATCAGCTGTTCCGTCCGTTTCAAGAACTCATCGGTGTTTTTGGAAAGGGCCTCCAGCGAGAGCTCGGCGAATCTGCTCCTGAGCTCCTCCTCGATGAAGGCCCTCTGCTTCTGGAACTCGTCGAGCCTGGTCTCCGCCTCGACCCTGGACCTCCTCTCACCCTCGATCTCCTTCCGCAGGAGATCGAGCTCCCGGTCCTTCTGCTCCATCTGTCCGGCCAGCACCCTCGCTGAACCCCTCAGGGCGAACCATACGGCCAGGCCTCCCGCCAGGAGCCCCGCTGAAAACCCGGCTATCAGGTATGTTATATCCGACATGGAAAACCCTCCTCGATGTCCATCTCAGTCACGGGGAGGTCGGTCCCCGTCCTCCAGGAGCTGCCATTCCGCATAGCCCTCCTTCCTTTCAGTGAGTCTTCGGCCCTTCAACGTGATATGCCCAACGGCGGGATGGGTCTTGACGGTGATGAAGGCGCGGACGATGTTCGCCACAGTGGCCTCCTGCAGCACCAGCTCCTCACCGTCCTGGAAGACCAGGGTCGTCCTCAGGTGTCTGTGCCCCTCGGGCGTCTCGACCCTCACCTCCCTTACGTCCTCGTTCCTGACGATCATCTCCCCTCCACTCCCCCGTGGCATTGATCAGTGACGCTCATAAAGCCGGACCCCCGCTGTTGCTTGACGCTCCGGACCCATAGCCGTTTCTTGTGGAGGTTCAGCAGCCTCGTGCCGCTCGTATTGGCCTCGATATCCAACGCCTCCGAGAGATCCCTGGCGGTGAGGACCTTCTGAGGGTGTCTTTCCGGGTATGCGTCTATCTGAGGTCTTCTTCTGATCCAGCACGGACAGGACATTACGTCTTCCAACTGATTCAATTGAATCATGTCATGGCAGCCTTTGTCAAGCGCCGTGACCGTGGACCCGGGGAGCTCATAAAGGCAACGTAACCATCTCGCCGGGATTCACCGGATCTCCGTCGGGGTCCTGGAAGGTGCGCGCACCCCCGCTCCGCGGCACTGGATTTTAGCTCCCTGAATGGATATTATATTAAAGGCTTTCGTGAATTCCATAAAAGGAGGGCAACGGAGATGAACAGCTTCATGAATCGGATCATCCGCGCCGCCCGGCTGGACGTCCACCTCTATGAGGAGGTCGAGGCGGACACAGGGGCAACGACCCAGGCCCTGGGGGTCGTCGTCCTCTCCAGTCTGGCCGCTGGTATAGGGACCGTTGTCAGAGGAGGGCTCGCCGGGATACTGATCGGCACCGTTTCGGCCATTGCGGGATGGTTGATATGGGCCTACCTCACCTACTTCATCGGCACCAGGGTCCTGCCGGAGCCCCAGACGAGGGCCACCCCCAACGAGCTGCTCCGCGCCATCGGGTTCTCCAGCTCACCCGGTCTGATAAGGGTGCTGGGCATCATCCCGGGGCTGACGGGCCCTGTCTTCTTCGTGGCCTCGATATGGATGCTCGTAGCGATGGTGATAGCCGTGAGGCAGGCCCTTGACTACAGGAGCACCCTGAGGGCCGTGGGGGTCTGCGCCATAGGCTGGGTAATCCAGATCGTGGTGCTTGCACTCCTCTTCGCCCTTGTAGGCGGTCTCTCCGGAGCGGCCTGATGATGAAGGAGGAGGCCGTTTGCGCTTCTCGCACAGAGTCTCTCAAGGAAAGGAGGGCTTCATGATACAGGCCATCAGGAAGCGAAGGAGCATAAGGTCCTATCGTAGGACGAAGGAGGTGGAGAGTGAGAAGGTGAAGGAGATCCTGAAGGCCGCCATGTTCTCTCCAAGCTCCCATGGCAGCAGGGCGTGGGAGTTCGTGGTGGTGAAGGACCGGGTGACGGCGAACGCCCTCTCGGAAGCCACGCCATATGCCGCCTTCGTGAAGGAGGCTCCCGTCATCATCGTGGTCTGTTATGATACCGCGAAGGGGACGAGGTTCAAAGAGGACGCCTCCATATGTGCGGAACACATCCACCTCGAGGCCGTGAACCAGGGGCTCGGGAGCTGCTTCGTCCAGATCGCCGATACCGTCGGCATCCACGGCAATGCAGAGGCCTATGTGAAGGAGCTGCTGGGGGTCCCCGACAACTTCCGTGTCCTCTGCATGATGCCCATCGGGTATCCGAGCACCGAGCTCCCGGAGCACAGCGACGGAGAGTACGACCAGAGGAAGATACACCATGAGAGGTTCTGAGAGGGCCTGTCCGCCCGGGGGCGGACGTTCAAGGTTTATCGCGGACCTTCACATCCATTCCAGACACTCGCGGGCGACGAGCAAGGAGATGACCCTCGAGAACCTCGCCTACTGGGCCCGGTTGAAGGGGATCAGGGTGATGGGTACGGGAGACTTCACCCATCCCGGATGGTTCGAAGAGCTGAGGGAGAAGCTGGAACCGACCCCGGAGGGGCTCTACAGCCTGAGGACGATGGACCTGAGGGAAGTCCCGCCTTCATGCATGACCGACGTGTACTTCATACCCACGGCGGAGATCAGCTGCATCTACAGCAAGGGCGGACGCCTCAGGAAGGTGCACCTCATAGTGATCATGCCCGGACTGGAGGATGCAGCGCTGCTGAACAGCAGGCTTTCCAGGACCGGCAACCTCACCGCCGACGGCAGGCCCATTCTCGGCCTCGATGCAAAGGGGCTTCTCAGGATCACCCTCGAGGTCTCGGAGGAGGCCCTCCTGATCCCCGCCCATGCCTGGACCCCCCACTTCTCCGTCTTCGGCGCCTCCTCAGGGTTCGACAGCCTCGAGGAGTGCTTCGAGGACCTCACCCCCCATGTCTATGCCATCGAGACGGGGCTCAGCTCCGACCCGCCCATGAACTGGAGGCTCTCGGCACTGGACGGAATCAGGCTGATATCCAACTCCGACGCCCACTCCCCTGCAAAGATCGGCAGGGAGGCGAACATATTCGAGACCGACCTCTCGTACAGGGGGATCGCGGAGGCGATAAAGACCGGGCGCGGTCTTGCAGGCACCATAGAGTTCTTCCCCGAGGAGGGGAAGTACCACTTTGACGGACACAGGCCCTGCAACGTATGCATGTCACCGGATGAGACGGAGAAGCACGACTACCGCTGCCCCGTCTGCGGCAGACCAGTCACCGTCGGGGTGATGCACAGGGTGGCGAGGCTTGCCGACAGAGACGGAGACTTCAGACCGCCCCAGGCACGGCCCTTCCGCTCGATGGTCCCCCTGCAGGAGATCATCTCCGAGGCCCTGAAGGCCGGGGTGGGCACAAAGAAGGTGCAGCAGCTCTACCTCAAGGCGGTCAGGGATCTGGGTCCGGAGTTCACCGTGCTCATGGACGCCCCCCTGGATGAGATCGAGAGGTCCGCTGGCGAGGTCGTCGCCGAGGGGGTGAGGAGGATAAGGGAGGGGAGGGTCAGTATAAGGCCCGGGTTCGACGGTGAGTACGGCAAGATCAGCATATTCGGGAGCGTGGAAAGGGCGGAGATCAAGGGTCAGGCGACGCTTTTCTGAGAGCGGACCGAAGGTCCCCGTTATGCACGGTGAGCGGTAAGAGGCGATTCAGAACGGCTCTGTTGTCCGACAGAAGGGGGGTGGTCCTGGTCCTGGTGCTCCTGGTCCTCGCCCTCCTTGTCGCCGTGGTCGTCGAGTTCTCCTACGACGTCTATACCACGACATCCAGCCTCTACAACTGGTCAGAGGGCAGGAGGCTCTCTCAGCTCGCAGACTCAGGCATCGAGGTCGCGCAGGGGCTGCTGAAGGAGGCGATCGGCTCCAGGGGGTACACCTATCCCGAACGGGTGTTGATCCCCGTGCCGCTCCTGGATACGGATGACGCCCTGACCGTCGAGATAATCGACGAACAGAGCAGGTTCAACATAAACAGCATCATCTACGCCAACGGGAACGACAACGTGCGGGCGCTGCGGACCCTCCAGAGGCTGCTCAGGCTTAATGGCAGGGACGAAAACCTGGTATACTATATTGCGGACTGGATCGATCCCGACAGCGAGCCCAGGAGGGCCGGGTCGGAGGCGGGGGCCAAGAACGCACCGATGTATACTACGGCCGAATTGAGGTACGTTAAGGGCGTCGACGAGGAGACCTTCAGGGCCATCGAGCCCTACGTAACCGTCTTCGGTGACAGCGGCGGCAGGATCAACATCAACACCGCTGATGAAACACTCATAATGGCCCTCTCCGACAGGATAGACGAGACCGTCGCCGGGAACGTGATCACCTACAGGGAGAGGGCACCCTTTGAAAGACCCGGTGATCTGGCCAGGGTACCCGGGTTCAGCGATATAGTGGCCGAGGTCTCCGGGATGTACGTCACGAAGAGCGGCTTCTACAGGATCAGGGCGACGGCCTCCGTCAGGGGGATAACCCGGACGGCCGAGGCGGTTATCGATATGACGACGTCGAAGGTGCTCTATTACAGGGATTACTGAATGACCGGATTTCTGTTGCTCGAGGAAGACTCCCTCAGGCTCCTCAGAATAAAGGAGCGGAGCGGCGGGTTCAGCATCGAGGGGGAGGAGGGCCTGGACGGCGCCGACCACCTGCAGACATCCGCCTTCGATTCATTCTACCTGAGCCTCCCCCTCCGCCACCTCGACTTCCGCCTCCTCAGGATGCCCTTCTCCAGCAGGGAGAAGCTGAGGGAGACGATACCCTATGAACTCCAGGGGCTCGTGGTGAGCGTCGATGAGATAGTCTTCGACCCCCTCGTCATCTCCGAAGAAGAGAACTCCTTCGTGGTACTCGTCCCCTACATGAAGAAGGAGAGGCTGAGGGGTATCATGGAGCCCCTCAGGGCAAGAGGGATCGACCCGGAGGTGGTGACCTCCCTGGAGCTCGCCAGGGTGAGGAAGGAGTTCAGCACAGAGGCGCTGACCGGAGGTGTGAAGCTCTCCGAAGAGGAGATCAGGGCGCTGGTCCTGGAAGAACTGGAAGGGCCCACGATAAACCTCCGTCAGGACGACCTCTCCTTCACCAGGCATTCCCAGGAGAAGGAGAGGCTGCTCAGGAGGCTCTCCCGGCTCACAGCCCTTGCACTCCTGCTGGTCTCCCTGGGGCTCCTCCTTCAGTGGCTCGGCTACAGGAAGGAGGCGGCCACTACGGCCGCCTCCATGCAGGCCCTCTACAGGGACGCCTTCGGCGAGGGGACAAGGGTCGTGGACCCCCTCTACCAGCTGAGGGCGAATATCAAACAACTGCGGGAGGAGCTCGAAGGGATCAGGGGTGTCAGGGCCCTGGACATGCTCTCCCTCTTCAGCGAGAGGTGGGTCGACGGGGTGGTGCTCGAGGAGCTGACCGTCAACCCCGGACTCGTACTGCTGAAGGGAGAGGCGGGGAGCCTCAAGGACGTCCAGTCCCTGATCAGCTCCCTCAAGAAGGGGTTCAGGGGCGTGGAGCTTGCAGAGTCCAGGAAGACCGTCAGCGGAAGGCTCGCCTTCTCGATAACGGCGGAAGGGCCCGAAAGATGAGACGAGGAGTGAGGAAGCTCAAGATGGATCCGAGGACTCCGGCGATCGTCCTGCTGCCCCTCCTGCTCGCCCTGGCCCTGTACGTCAAGGTGACGGGCGAGGAGCGGAGGGCCTCCCACCTGAGGCGGCAGCTCTCGGAGATGCAGGAGCTTATGAAGGGGTACGAGGAGGCCGATTCGGAGATGGAGGCCTACAGGAAGAGGGTCTTCCTGAAAGAAGAGGAGGTCTCCGTCGTCCTGGAAGAGGTCCTCGACGGACTACACCTCAAGGAGAGGCTCTCCAGCATCAGACCGACCGTCCAGAAGGAGGCCGGCAAGTACCTGGTCGAGGGCGCGGAGGTGAAGATGGAGCGGCTCACCTTGAACGAGGCCGTAAACCTCCTCTACGCCGTCGAGAGGGGACAGGAGGGATTCATCCTGAGGTCTTTGACGATGAAGAAGGACTTCTCCCGACCCGAGAGGCTGAACGTCACCTTCGAGGTGGCCGTGCTCAAGGCGAGGGACAGGCGTCCGATCAGGTGAGGTCGAGATAATGGTCAAGAGGATCATAATCCTTCTGGTCGTCGTCTTCTGCCTAATCATAGGCGTCTGGTACGTGGGGATACCCGACGGCTGGCTCGTTGAGACGGCGGAAAGGCTCTTCAGCGACGCCGGGTTCAGTGTCGAGCTCGTCGGTCTCGGCAAGACCCCCCTCCTCGGCCTGAGGGTGAAGGAGGTGAGGGTGAAGAGGAGGGGCTACGAGGTCCTGATCATAAACGACCTCAACGCAAGGCTCGATCCCGTAAGCCTCCTCCTGCTGAAAGGGGACCTCTCCTTCGATGGGGAGCTCTCGGATGGGCGGCTCACCGGCCGGGTCCTCCTCAGCAGGGAGGGCCTTTCCAGCTCGTTCGAGGTCCGCTCGGCAAGGATCGAGGGCCTCGGTGCGGTGAAGACCCTCCCCATCAAGGCCGGGGGGGTTCTCACGATGAACGGAGAGGTCCGCGACGGCAACGGGAGGGTCTATCTGGAGATCGACGACCTGGTCGCCGAAAACCTGATCACCGACACCCTCTATGTACCGCTGAGGCTCTTCGAGAGGCTGAAGGGCTCCCTCACCCTGAAGGGCGAGGAGGTCCGGATCGATGCATTGAGCCTCGAGGGGGAGCTGGCCTACAGCAGGCTGAAGGGCAGGCTCTCGGGGGGATACTTCGAGGGCACACTCGAGATCATGCCCGAACCTGGATTCCCCGAGGGGATACTGAAGGTGCTCCAGCCCTACAGGAAGACCCCCGGATACTACGTCATCCCACTGAAGGGGAGGATGAAGGAGATCCTTTAACGCAATATATTGTGTTTGCCATCCATCATAACCGCAACATACAGGAAGCTGAGGTGAAACCCCACTTTTTGCTTGACAAGTGAGACTTTTTTCTGTAAAGTATGTGGTAAATTGTGGTAAAAAGTGGGGTGCGCTGTGCCCGGTTTCAGTGGCAAGCACTACAACAGGGTCGACGACAAGGGGAGGGTGGTGATCCCCAAGGAGTTGAGGGCGGTCATCGAGGAGAGCTACAGCACAAGGTTCTACATCACCACGGCGCCCTTCGACCCCTGCCTCCACCTCTATCCCCTTGAGGAGTGGCTGAGGTTCGAGGAGAAGGTGAGGGCCCTCCCCACGATCAGCGATGCCGCCGCATTCATCAGGAGGCGGGTGATCGCCTCTGCACAGGAGTGCGGGCTGGACGGTCACGGTAGAATCCTGATCCCCGCCCCCCACAGGGTGGACGCCGGTATAGACGGGGAGGGGGAGGTGGTGATCGTCGGTCTGATAGACAAGATAGAGATCTGGAAGAGGGAGAGATGGGATGAGGTCGTTGATCCCACAAAGGTGGACAGCAAGGCCTTCAAGGCTGAGCTCGCATCATACGGGATTTAGAAGACGGTGATGAATGACGGTGCATACGCCTGTACTCACCACAGAGGTGATGGAGATGCTCGATCCCGTCAGTGACGGTCGTTACGTGGACGCCACGCTCGGCGGAGGGGGCCACACGAGGGAGCTCCTCAAGAGGCTCGATGAAGGGGGTGTGGTGATCGCCATGGACAGGGACGAGGAGGCCCTGAAGAGGGCACGGAGGCAGATAGAGGACCGGCGCGTCATCTTCCAGCAGGGGCGCTTCTCCGAGATGGCCGAGAAGGTACGGTCCCTCGGTTACCGCGATGTCGAGGGGGTGATCATGGATCTGGGCATCTCGATGATCCAGATAAAGGACGAGGAGAGGGGGTTCAGCCTCTACTCGAGGGCACCCCTCGATATGAGGATGGACCGGAGCCTCCCCCTCACGGCAGGGGATATCGTGAACACCTGGAGCGAGAGGGAGATCGAGAGGATACTCAGAGAGTACGGTGAGGAGAGGAAGGCCGCCAGGATCGCAAGGGCCATCGTGACGGAGAGGAGGAAGGCGAGGATCGAGACCTGTCTGCAGCTTTCGTCCCTCCTGGAGAGGGTCTGCAGGAGGAGGGGGAGGATCCACCCGGCGACCAGGACCTTCCAGGCCCTGAGGATCGCCGTGAACAACGAACTCGAGGAGCTCTCGGCAGGGCTGAGGAACGCCACGGGGATACTGAAGATAGGAGGCCGTCTCTGCGTGATAAGCTATCACTCCCTCGAGGACAGGATAGTGAAGAGGTACTTCATCGAAGCCGAGAAGCAGGGACGTCTCAGGAGGCTCAACAAGAAACCCGTCGTACCGGGCAGAGAGGAGCTGAGGAGGAACCCCTCCTCAAGGAGCGCCAAGTTGAGGGGAGCGGAGAAGGTATGATCAGCAGAAGGAGGAGAGGCCTGTCCAGGGTGTTGAAACCCGTCCTCTTCGTCATACCCGTCGCACTGGTCTTCTCCATCATCTGGCTGAGGAGCAGCTTCGTCGCCCTCGAGTACGAGCTGGGACACCTGCAGATCCTGAGGGCAGAGCTGATAAAGGAGCAGAGGGAGCTGATCGCCCGAAAGGCCAGCATGGCCTCGATGAAGAAGATCGAACGTATCGCGGTCAGCAAGATGGGGTTCGTCTATCCCGACAGGAGAAGGGTCTTCTTTGTCAAATCCGGTTCTCCGCCGATGCCGCGTACGACCGGCTTAGAAGGAAGGGACAGATTTGAAAAGTAGATTCACCTGATCGAAGAGATAAAGGGGGGAGTTGGAGGATGAGGATTCGACCGCTTATCGTAGTCGTGGTGATCACCACGGGGTTCGTGATCGTCTTCGTCCGCCTCGCCGACCTCATGCTCCTTGACCACCAGAAGCTGTTGAGGCTCGCCACGCTGCAGCATACCAAGAACCAGCAGATACTGGTCAGAAGGGGCAACATCTACGACAGGAGGGGGAAGGAGCTCGCCCTCAACCTCGAACGCCCCTCCCTGTACGGCGACCCCTCCATGGTGGACTCACCGGAGAAGGTGGCCGCCACCCTCGGCAGCGCCATCAAGGCCAGCAGGACCGCCATCATGAGGAAGCTGAAGGAGGAGAGACGATTCGTCTGGCTCGCCAGGAAGGTCTCGCCCGAGGAGGCGGCGTCGGTGCTGAAACTGAACCTGAAGGGCATCGGGCTCCTCCCGGACTCCGAGAGGTTCTATCCGAAGGGTTATCTCGCCTCTCACGTCCTCGGGTTCGTGGACATAGACAACCGCGGCCTCGAGGGTGTGGAGATGAGGTACGAGGAGTTCCTCTCGGCAGACGGCGGCAGGGTGTACTTGACGAGGGACGCCAGGGGCAGGATCCTCTACAGGGGCGGTGACTACGAAGAGCGGGGCGACAGCATCGTGCTCACCATCGACGAAGGTCTGCAGTACATCGTCGAATCGGAGCTGGAGAAGGCCGTCCGGCAGTGGAGGCCTTCGGCAGCCACCGCCGTGATGATGGACCCCTACACCGGGGAGATACTCGCCCTCACGAACAGACCGACCTTCGACCCGAACAGACCCGGCAGCTACAGTCCGGCCTTCCGGAGGAACAGGGCCGTCACCGACCTCTACGAGCCCGGGTCGACCTTCAAGATAGTCGCGGCCGCCGGGGTCCTCGAGGACGGTCTGGCCACACTCAACACCAGGTTCGACTGCTCCGAGGGCAGGATAGAGGTGGGAGGCATAAAGATAAGGGATCCAAAAAGGCACGAGGTACTCACCCTGAAGGAGGTCGTCCAGAAGTCCTCGAACGTCGGCGCCGTCAAGCTGGCCCTGATGCTCGGGCCGGAGAGGTTCTACACCTACATGAGGAGGTTCGGCTTCGGAGAGAAGACGGGCATCGACCTCACGGGTGAGGCGGCAGGGCTCGTGAAGCCCCCTGAAGAGTGGTCGGGCACCACCATCGGAGCGGCTGCGATAGGGCATGAGGTGATGGCCACCTCCGTGCAGGTGCTGAGGGCCTACTCCGCGGTCGCCAACGGCGGCTACCTTGTGAGACCCCACGTGGTCTCCAGGATCATCTCCCCCGAGGGGAGGGTGCTCTGGAAGAAGGGCATCCCCGAGAGGGAGAGGATCATCTCTGAAAGGACGGCGGAGCTTCTCCGTGAGACCCTCGTCTCCGTCACCGAGGAGGACGGCACGGCTCCGCTGGCCGCCATCGACGGCAACAGGGTCGCCGGCAAGACGGGGACCTCCCAGATGGTCGACCCCGTCACCGGCAGGTATTCCCATGAGGACTTCGTCAGCTCCTTCGTCGGGTTCGTCCCCGCCGACGACCCTTTTTTTGTTATTATAGTAGTTCTATGGAAACCGAAGGGGGGTTATTACGGAGGAGAAGTCGCAGCCCCGGTCTTCAAGGCCATCGCCGAGAAGGCCCTCTCCTACTGGTTCATCCCCAGGGACGACACCTGGATGAACAACATACTCGTGGCCGGAAGGGGCGCTGAAAGGCCCCCGAGGAGCCGGGACTTCTGAGTCCCTGCCGGGGCTTGGAGAGCAACGGAGAGAGCATGAAGCTCGAGGAACTGATAGAGGGTCTGGGCCTCACCGTCGGAGACCCGGTCTGCGAGATAAAGGGCCTCGCCTCCGACTCGAGGAGGGTGAGGGAGGGAGACCTCTTCTTCGCTATCCAGGGAGGCCGTCACAACGGAAACGACTACACCGTGGATGCGGTGAGCAGGGGTGCAAGGGCCGTTATCTCCGAGAGGGCACCCCGGAGGGATCTGGGTGTCCCCTGCCTCCAGGTCAGCGACATACACCGAGCCATGGCCGCCATCGCCGACAGGTTCCACGGCCATCCCTCGGGCAGACTGAAGGTCGTGGGCGTAACAGGCACCAACGGCAAGACCACCACCGCCCACCTGGTGCGGAGCATCCTGGAGTGCAGCGGCATAAAGGCAGGTCTGATCGGCACCACCGGTTACATCCTCGGCGGGGAGGTCGAGAAGGGGCTCTTCACCACACCCGAAGCGATAGAGTTCCAGAGGATGCTGGGGGAGATCCGCGATGCAGGCATGAGCCACGCCGTCACGGAGGTCTCCTCCCATGCCCTCTCAATGAGGAGGGTCGACTGCACCGAGTTCCAGGTCTCGGTCTTCACCAACCTCACGAGGGACCACCTCGACTTCCACGGCGACATGGAGTCCTACTACAGGGCGAAGAGGAGGCTCTTCTCCGAGCTCACCAGGGCCGCCTCGGTGGTGAACTCAGACGACCCCTACGGCAGGAGGTTGATCGACGAGATGAAGGGCTCCGGCGGCAAGAGAGGACTGCGGATGATCACCTACGGGCTCGGTGAGGATGCAGAGTTGAGGGCCATAGGGATCAACGAGACGGTTCAGGGCCTCAACTTCACGGTGATGTACAGGCCCGAAGGGGCCACGGCCGTGATGGCCAACATCGCCTCATCCCTCATCGGCATCACGAACGTCTACAACATACTGGCGGCCATCGGAGCTTCCGTGGCACTGGGGCTGCAGTGGCGCAGGATAGCCGAAGGGGTGAGGCGGTTCAGGGGGGTTGAGGGGAGGATGGAGCCCGTGAAGGCCGGTCAGGACTTCCTCGCCGTCGTCGACTACGCCCACACGCCCGATGCCCTGAGGAAGGTGTTAGAGACCCTGAGGAGGATCACGGAAGGACGGATCATAACGGTCTTCGGCTGCGGCGGCGACAGGGACAGGGGGAAACGCCCCCAGATGGGCTCTGCAGCCGCAGAGCTGAGCGATCTCGTCGTCGTCACCTCGGACAACCCCAGGACCGAGGACCCGGAGGCCATCATCAAGGATATAACCTCCGGCATAAAGGGGGACAACTATACCGTCGAGCCCGACAGGATGCGCGCCATCCAGAGGGCGGTCTCCATGGCCGGTAGGGGCGATGTGGTCCTGGTTGCCGGGAAGGGGCATGAGGACTACCAGGAGATAAGGGGGGTCAGACACCCCTTCAGCGACAGGGAGGCCCTGAAAGGCGCCATCAGGGCCCTCCGGCCGTCCGATCCGCCCCGCCGGAGGGCGGCGGGGTATACGTTGACGGAGGTGCTGGAGGCCACATCGGGAAGGCTCCTGCTGAAGGGCCCGGACCTCTTCAGCGGCATCTCCATCGATTCGAGGACGATCAGGGCGGGCGAGCTCTTCATCGCCCTGAAGGGGAAGAGGTTCGACGGACATGACTTCGTGGACGAGGCGATCAGGAGGGGCTCCGGCGCTATCGTGAACTACCCGCCCCTGATACCCACAAGGGGAAGGAGCATCATCCACGTCAACAACACCCTGAAGGCCCTCCAGGGGATAGCCCGCAACAGGCGTCTGAACAGACAGGCCAGGGTCGTGGGCGTGACGGGTACGAACGGAAAGACGACCACGAAGGAGATGATATACACAATCCTGTCCAGCTCGTACAGGGTCCTGAGCAGCAGGGGGAACCTCAACAACCACATAGGGCTGCCCCTCTGTCTCTCCGAGCTCGACGACCATGAGATCGCCGTCCTGGAGATGGGGGCCAGCAGGCCCGGTGACATAAGGGAGCTTGCTGAGATCGCCCTGCCTGATATCGGGGTCATAACGAACATAGGACCTGCCCACCTTGAGGGGTTCGGCTCCCTGGAGACGGTCCGGAGCACGAAGCTGGAGCTCGTCGACTTCGTGGGCACCCTGGTCGTCAACGGCGACGATCCGAACATCGGCATCGAGCCCTCGGAGGGTCGGAGGGTGATCACCTTCGGCCGCGGCGAGGGTCTGGACGTCAGGGCGGACCGGATCGTCCATGAAGAGGGCGGGATCAGGTTCAGGGTCCTGGTGAAGGACGGACCAGAGACGGAGATAAGGCTCCGGGTCCTCGGGCTGTTCAACGTCTACAACGCCCTTGCAGCGATCTCGGTAAGCCGCCTCTTCGAGGTCCCCATCGAGGTCGTGAGGGCTTCCCTCGAGGGCTTCCGGGGCATCCCGATGAGGCTCGAGCTGCGGGAGCTGAAGGGGGCGACGGTGCTGAGCGACCTGTACAACGCCAACCCGGCCTCCATGGAGGAGGCGGTGAAGGAGCTGGTGAGGCTGAAGAGGGGGCGCGCCGTGGCCGTCCTCGGCGACATGCTCGAGCTCGGCTCCTATGGAGAGGAGGCCCACAGGAAGCTGGGCAGGTGGCTCGCCACGCTCCCTGTGGATGTCCTGATCGGGATCGGTGAGCTGATGTCCTATGCAGCCGAGGAGTTCATGGGAGACAACGGCAGGAGGATCTCCCTCCACGTCAAGGATCCCGAGGAAGCGAGGAGGATACTGCTTAAGATCGTGAAGAGCGAAGACACGGTGTTGATAAAGGGCTCCAGGGGCATGAGGCTGGAGAGGCTGCTGGAGGGCTGATGCTCTATACACTGCTATACAGACTTCATGAATACTTCTTCCCCTTCAATGTATTCAGGTACATCACCTTCAGGACCGCCCTTGCGGTCATCACCGCCTCGGCGCTCACGTTCCTGCTGGCACCCTTCGTGATAGAGAGGCTCCGGAGGTTCAGCCTGACGCAGCAGATCAGGGATGACGGACCGAAAACGCACATCTCGAAGGCCGGCACACCCACCATGGGCGGTGTGCTGATCCTTGCCAGCATCCTGATCACCGCCCTGCTCTGGATGGACCTCGGCAACCCCTACGTATGGGTGCTGATCACCGCGACGGCCGGCTTCGGCCTGATAGGGCTCGCCGACGACTACCTCAAGATCGTGAGGCGGAACCACAAGGGGATGAGGGCCTGTTACAAGTTCGCCCTCCAGATCGTTGTTGCAACGGGCATAAGCCTCTTCCTCTACCACAACCCCCTCGACCCCTACAGCACGAAGCTGAGCGTGCCCTTCTTCAAGAAGTGGCTCATCGACCTGGGCTTCTTCTACCTCCCCTTCTCGGTCTTCGTCATCGTCGGAGCCTCAAACGCCGTAAACCTGACAGACGGCATAGACGGCCTGGCCATCGGGCTTGTGGCCATCGCCGTGCTTGCAAACGGAGCCCTCGTGTACCTCAGCGGACATGCGAGACTGGCACAGTACCTCCAGGTCCTGTATCTGCCGGGCACGGGCGAGCTCACGGTCTACTGCGGCGCCATCTTCGGCGCAGCCCTCGGCTTTCTCTGGTACAACGCCTACCCGGCGGATATATTCATGGGAGATGTGGGTTCCCTGGGGCTTGGCGGCGCCCTCGGCACCCTCGCGGTGATAACAAAACACGAGATAGTGCTCGCCCTGGTGGGGGGGATATTCGTGATGGAGACGATCTCGGTGATCCTCCAGGTCCTCTCCTTCAAGCTCACGGGCAGGAGGGTCTTCTCCATGGCGCCGATCCATCACCATTTCGAAGAGAAGGGTTGGCCCGAACCGAAGACGGTCGTGAGGTTCTGGATAGTGGGCATACTGCTGGCCCTGCTGAGCCTCTCGACACTGAAGCTGAGGTAATGGATAGATTGCAGAGCGGAAGATGCAGGACGGAAGATCCATCGGCGGTCGATACTCGATCTGCCTTCAAAGACAGGAGGGTCCTCGTCATGGGCCTCGGAAGGAGCGGCCTCGCCGCTGCGAGGTTGCTCCGTTACCTTGACGCCGAGGTGACGATAACGGAGAGGAAGGACCGACGGTCTCTTTCGCCGCTCCTGGGATCGGTTCCCGAGGGTGTAAGGATCGAGGCCGGAGGCCACCCCGCGACCCTCCTTGACCGGACCGATATCGTGGTGGTGAGTCCCGGGGTGCCGGTGGAGCAGCCCCTCCTCCGCTCCGCCAGGGAGAGGGGCATAGAGGTGATCGGCGAGATGGAGCTCGCCTACAGGGTGGCGGAACCCTACAGGGTCCCCTGGATAGCCGTGACGGGCACGAACGGGAAATCGACCACCGTGACCCTCACGGGGCTGATGCTGAGGAGGGCCGGATACAACGCGGTCGTGGCCGGAAACATCGGAACCCCGATCACGGAGGAGGTCCTGAACCACTCCACAGCCGGCACCATCGGTGAGCTGGACTATGTCGTTGTCGAGGTCTCGTCCTTCCAGCTTGAAAGCATACAGAGGTTCAGGCCTTCCCAGGCCTCCATACTGAACATCTCACCCGACCACCTCGACAGACACGGGGATATGGGGTCATACGTCGAGGCAAAGGCGGGGATATTCCGGAACCAGGGGCCTGAGGACCGCCTCATACTCAATCTGGACGATCCCTACTCCGGCGATCTCGGTGCAAGGGCACCGTCGGAGCTCTTCTATTTCTCAAGGGCCGAGAGGATCAGGGGGGCCTATCTGGACGGAGGCTGGCTCTGTCTCGACACGGACGGTTCGGAGAGGCGGGTCGTCCGGGCCGATGAGGTGAGGATAAGGGGCCTCCACAACCTGGAGAACGCCCTGGCGGCCTCGCTCAACGCATACCTCTGCGGGGTGGACCCGGCGGTGATAAGGGCCGTGCTGATGGAGTTCGACGGGCTCGAGCACAGGATGGAACTCGTCGATGAACTACAGGGGGTGAGCTTCTACAACGACTCCAAGGGCACGAACGTCGGTTCGGTCCTGAGGTCGATCGAGGGCTTCGGAGGCGGGATCATACTCATCCTCGGCGGCATGGACAAGGGGGGTGACTTCTCCCTGCTCAGGGACCCCCTCCGGAGAAGGGCGAAGGGGCTCGTGGTGATGGGGGAGGCGAAGGAGAAGATCCTCGGCGAGCTCGGCACGATAGCGGCCACAGAGACGGCGGATGATATGACAGAGGCGGTCGGCAAGGCGTACTCCCTGGCGGAAGCAGGGGATGTGGTGCTCCTCTCGCCGGGGTGCGCAAGCTTCGATATGTTCGAGGACTTCGAGCACAGGGGAAGGGCCTTCAAGGAGGCCGTGGAGGAGCTGAGAAGGACCCTCCGGATGAGGGGACGATGACGAACGTCGACAGGGCAGAGACGATCAAAGACGGGATCGGGAGGAGGCCGGACAGGTTGCTCCTGTCCATCGTTCTGGCCCTCTCCTTCATCGGGGTGGTGATGGTCTACAGCTCTACCGCGCTTCTGCCCATCGCGGAGTCCGACAACCCCCTGCTGAAGGAGCCGGACTTCCAGTTCCACTACCTGAAAAAGCACGCCCTGGCGCTGCTCATCGCCCTTGTGGCCATGGCGGCCTCCTACCGGGTGAAGACCGTAACGCTGGGCAGATACGCATACCCGCTCCTCGCCGTCTCCTCTGTACTGCTGCTCTGTGTGTTCATACCAGGGCTCGGTGTGAAGCTGAACGGTGCAAGGCGGTGGCTGAACCTCTGGCCCACCACGTTTCAGCCCAGTGAGCTTGTGAAGTTCGCAATGGTCCTCTTCCTTGCAAGGTATCTCTCCTCTCCGGAGTACAACAGGGAGAGCTTCCGCTCATACATAAAGCCCGTGCTCATCGTCTTCGTCCTTCAGGGCGCCCTGGTCCTGCAGCCCAACTTCGGAGGGGCCTTCATCCTCGGACTCCTGACCTTCTCCATGCTCTTCGTCTCAGGCACCCCGATCCGGTACATCCTTTACACGGTGGCCGGGCTCGCTCCAGTGGTGATAAAGCTACTGATGGAACCCTACAGGAGGGAGAGGCTGCTGTCGTTCCTCGACCCCTGGAGCGACCCCTACGGCAGCGGCTTCCAGCTTGTGCAGTCCTTCATCGCCCTCGGCAGCGGTGGACTCAAGGGGGTCGGCATAGGTGAGGGCAAACAGAAGCTGAGCTTCCTGCCCGAGGTCAACACGGACTTCATCTTCTCCCTCATCGGCGAGGAGCTCGGCTTCATCGGCGCAGCCGTGGTCCTGCTGCTCTTCGGAGCCCTCTTCGCCAGGGGGGTGAGGATCGCAGGGAGGGCCAGAAGCCCCTTCTCCTACTACCTGGCCTTCGGACTGACGGTGATGATAACCCTGCAGTCATTGATGAACATAACGGTCGTCACAGGCCTGATACCACCGAAGGGGCTTCCCCTACCCTTCATCAGTTATGGAGGCTCCTCCTTGCTGGTGAACTTCATGGCCGTAGGCACACTGCTCAGGATCTCAAGGGGTGATCCGGAGCAGGGCGGCCTCCCCACACGGGAGGCCCTCCTGTACAGACGGGCGAGGCTCAAGGCCAGAGGACTGAGGAGGGCGGTGCGATGAGGGTCGTCATCGCAGGCGGCGGAACAGGCGGACACCTCTACCCGGGGCTCGCCCTCGCCGAGGAGCTCCAGACGAGGGACCCCGGGACAGAGGTGGTCTTCATCGGTACCGAGAGGGGTATCGAGGCCAGGATCGTTCCTAAGGAGGGATATACGATAAGGTTCATCCCTGCGGAGGGCTTTGTCGGTGTCTCGTTGTTGAGGAAGGCGCGCTCCCTCTTCAGGCTCCTCCAGGCCATGAAGGTGAGCCTCGGCTACCTGCGCGACATCAGGCCCGACATAGTGGTCGGCTCCGGCGGCTATGCCTCGCTGGCCCCCCTCCTGTGCGCCCGGCTGCTCTCGATACCCACCATGATCCTCGAGCAGAACTCCGTCCCGGGGATGACCAACAGGGTCCTCGGACACATCGTGAAGTCCGTATGTATAACCTACCAGGAGAGCATGGCCTTCTTCCCCAGGGAGAAGGTCCACCTCACGGGGAACCCCGTCAGGGGTAAGATACGGTCCGGCAGCAGGGCCTCCGGCCTCAGGGTCTTCTCCCTCAGGGATGAGCTCTTCACCGTCTTCGTCTTCGGCGGAAGTTCCGGTGCACGGGCGGTAAACAAGGCCGTGGTCGACGCCCTGGAACACCTCCTTGACCTGAAGGATAAGATACAGTTCCTCCACCAGACCGGTGAGAAGGACTTCGAGTTCGTGAGGGCCGCCTACAGGAGCTACGGATACAGCGGCACCGTGACCCCGTACATATACCAGATGCCCGAGGCCTACGCAGTCGCTGACGTCGTCGTCTCGAGGGCGGGCGCGAGCACCCTCTCCGAGATATGTATAACCGGCCGCCCCGCCATCGTCATCCCCTTCCCACACGCAACGGCAAGGCACCAGGAGGTCAACGCCCGGAGGCTTGAACGCTACGGCGCCGTGGTGATGATCCGCAGCGCCGAGCTTAACGGAAGGCGGCTCGCCGGCGAGATAAGGAGGCTCTACGGCAGTCTGGAGCTGAGAGACGGCCTGAGGTCGAAGGCCATCAGCCTCGGAAGGCCGGAGGCCGTCAGGAAGGTCGCGGATATCGCCCTCAGTCTCGCTTCAATAAAGAACACGGGGATCGGGGTCTCCGACGGCCTTCCCACTGATCACGGATGGAGGAAGGGGATGGGGAAGAGAGGAGGCCCGGAGGTGAAGAGGAGTGTTTGAGCGGTACAGGGTCATACATCTCGTGGGCATCGGGGGGATCGGCATGAGCGGTATAGCCGAGGTCCTTCACAACCTCGGCTATGAGGTGACCGGCTCCGACATAAAGAGGTCCGCCAACACCGTGAGGCTGGAGGATATGGGGATCAGGATATTCACCGGACACCGGCCGGAGAACGTCGACGGCGCCCACGTCGTGGTCACCTCCTCCGCCGTCGGCGACGAAAACATAGAGGTGCAGGAGGCGCGCGCGAGGTCGATCCCGGTGATACCGAGGGCCGAGATGCTCGCAGAGCTGGGACGGCTGAAGTACAGCATCCTGGTGGCCGGCTCACACGGAAAGACGACCACCACATCCCTCATATCCACGATCCTCACAAGGGCTGGGCTGGACCCCACGGTGGTCATCGGAGGACGCCTGAAGGCCACGGGATCGAATGCGATCCTCGGAAGGGGGGACTTCCTGGTGGCAGAGGCGGATGAGAGCGATGGTTCGTTCCTGAAGCTCTCCCCCACCATGGCCCTGGCAACGAATATCGACCGGGAACACATGGAGTACTTCAAGGAGATGGACGCCCTCTGCGAGGCCTTCAGGGAGTTTCTCGACAAGGTCCCGTTCTACGGGGTCTCGGTGCTCTGCATCGAGGACGACCATCTCAGGAGGCTCACCGCCAGCCTCCACAGGAAATACATAACCTACGGCTCCTCCGCCGAGGCGGACGTGAGGGCCTATCAGATCAGACCAGAGGGCCTGGGCATGAGGTTCAGGGTGAGGGAGGGCGACTCCGAGCTCGGCGAGTTCAGGATACCCCTCATAGGGAGACATAACGTACTGAACGCCCTCGGCGCCATCTGTATAGCCTCGGAGCTGAGGATCGACACGGAGGTGACGAGGGAGGCCCTTGCCTCCTTCTCGGGCATCCAGAGGAGGTTCGAGTTCAAGGGGGAGGTCGGCGGTGCAAGGATCTACGACGATTACGGTCATCACCCCACGGAGATCGGCGCCACCATCAGGGCCGTGAGGGAGGCGATAAAAGGGAGGCTCATCGTCACCTTCCAGCCCCACAGATACACAAGGACGAGGGACCTCTACGATGAGTTCATCCGCTCCTTCAAGGACGTGGACGTCCTTTTCCTCATGGAGATCTACCCGGCAGGCGAAGAGCCGATCGAAGGTGTGAGCTCCGAGTCGCTCTACAGGGGGTTGCGCTCGGAGGTGAAGGACGTCAGGTTCATCAGGGACAGGGCGGAGATGACGGCGGAGATAGAGGAAGAGCTCCGTGAGGGTGATATACTCCTCACCCTCGGTGCCGGGGACGTATGGAAGGTGGCCGAAGATATCCTGAACTCCCGGGGAGGAAGGGGGAGATGATGAAGGAAAGGCTCAAGACCGGAACGATCGGTGAGGGGTTCGACGGTACGATCCTCTCCGGCGTGATGCTAAGTGAGTATACCTCGTTGAAGATAGGAGGCCGGGCGGAGGAGCTCTTCATCCCTGCCGATCCACCGAGCCTCAAGGCGCTGATAGAGTCCCTTGCTGAAAGCGGAAGGGACTACATGGTGATCGGAGGCGGGACCAACCTCCTGATAGCGGACGAGGGGATCGATGAGGCGGTCATCGCCCTCAGCGCCCTGAAGGGGATGGAGGTGGTGGAGGACAGCGGTGATGAGCTGGTGCTCGACGCCCGGCCCGGCCTCCCCCTGCAGAGGCTTGTGACGTTCTGCAGGGAAGAGGGGCTCATCGGGGTGGAGGGGCTTGCAGGGATCCCCGGCTCCCTAGGCGGGGCGCTCTTCGGCAATGCGGGCGCCTTTGGATACGAGATCATGGATGTGGTGGAGAGCGTTACGGTGCTCGAGGGAGGGATCGTCTCGGTGCTCAGG
>WGEZ01000100.1 GCA_015492515.1 Nitrospirota bacterium | reverse complement strand
GTCGTTGGATATGGTCTGGATTACGACGATAAATTCAGAAACCTCCCCTATATCTCGGAGTTCAGAAGGAGCGACTGATCCGTCCGTCGGAAACGGCTGTTCAAATATGTATGAACTGACGATAGAGACATTCTTTTCAGCGGCACATCAGCTCAGGGGTTACAAGGGGAAGTGCGAGGAACTCCACGGCCACAACTGGAAGGTCCAGGTCCATGTAACCACCGAGAGGCTGAACGAGATCGACATCGCCATGGACTTCCACGACCTGAAGAGGTACACGAAGGAGGTGGTCGAGCAGCTTGACCACGGCTTCCTGAACGAGATATTCCCCTTTACAGAGATAAACCCCTCGTCGGAGAACATCGCCAGGTGGATATTCGATTCCCTGAAGAGAAAGATAAACGACGACAATATCAGGGTCTCGGCGGTTACCGTCTGGGAGTCAGACTCTGCATCCGCAACCTACTATGAGGATTGACAGGGATCTGGCCGTGCAGATGCTGCAGAGGGCGGTGAGGAGGGGTGCGGACCTGACGGAGGTCTACATGGTCGCGGCCAGGGCTCTCTCTGCAGAGGTGAAGTCCGGACAGCTCGACGCCCTTGAGACATCGACCGACTTCGGCTATTCCGTGAGGGTCATAAAGGGAGGACGGCTCGGGTTCTCATACTCAACCGCTGCAGAGGACTGGCGGGGGGTCGTCGACACGGCCCTGGAGTCCGCCTCCTTCACCGAGGAGGATCGATGTCTGGACATCCCTGCACCGGCTCCCTATCCCGAGGTCGGCATCTATGACGAGGCGGTGGCGGAGATCTCCGAGGAGGACGCCATCGAGCGGGTGAGGGAGATCGAGGCGGGTGCATTCAACAGGGACGGAAGGATCAGGAAGGTGAGGAAGGCCGCGGGGAGCTTCTCCAGATCAGAGGTCCTCCTGCTCAATTCAAAGGGGGTAGAGGCCCGGTATGCGTCGACCTCCGTCACGGCACAGCTGGCGGTTGTGGCGGAGGACGGGGGCGACTCCCAGATGGGCTGGGGGTATGAGAGCAGCAGGTTCATCAAGGACGTTGATTTCTCCGCCGTCGGTCGGGAGGCCGCTGAGAGGGCCCTGAGGCTGCTCGGTGCACGGAAGGCATCCACCGCGAAGGGCTCCGTTGTGCTGGAGAGCCCCGTGGCCTCGGAGTTCCTCGGTGTCCTTGCACCGTCTTTCTCATCCGAGAATGTTCAGAAGGGGAAGTCCCTCCTCGTCGGCAGGAAGGGGCAGGCGGTCGTCTCCGAGAGGGTGAACATTACGGACAGCGCCCTCCTGGAAGGCAGGGTGGGCAGCAGACCCTTCGATGCCGAGGGTGCCCCCTCGAGGGAGAACAGACTGGTCCGGGAGGGGCGCCTTGAGGGCTACCTCTACGACCTCTACAGGGCGAGGAAGGACAACACCTCCTCGACGGGCAACGCCGTGAGGAGCGGGATATACAGCGTGCCTGGTGTGGGTATCTCCAACCTCTGTCTTGAGGCCGTATCGGAGGAGTTCGTCCATCCCTTCGACGACCTCGTGAGGCTGGTGGAGAGGGGGCTGCTCGTGACGGAGGCCATGGGGGTCCATACGGCGAACCCCATCTCCGGGGAGTTCTCGATCGGTGTGACGGGGTTGTGGATCGAGGGGGGGGAGGTCGCGTATCCTGTCAAGGAGGCGGTGATCACGGGAAACATGCTCGATCTTTTCGGGAAGGTGGCGGCGGTCAGCAGCAACCTGAGGTTCTATGGCAGGATCGGTGTGCCCGATCTATTGATAGAGGATGTGGACATCAGCGGATGATCAGCCCCGGGTGTTGTGACTTCCGGCCCGCTCCTCGGGCCCTGTGGAGCTGGAATGAATCAAGAAGGAGGTCATCATGAACTACTTTCTCACCGAGGAACAGCAGATGATCAGGGACCTGGCAAGGCAGATCGCCGAAGAGAAGGTCGTCCCCCAGAGGGCGGAGCTCGACGAGAAGGAGGAGTTCCCGTGGGAGGTGATGAAGACCCTTGCGCAGTCCGACATGTTCGGGATATTCATCCCCGAGGAGTTCGGCGGACTCGGCATGGGGTCCTTCGAGCTCTGCCTTGCGGTGGAGGAGCTGAGCAGGGCCTGCCTCGGGGTCTCCACGAGCTATGCCGCCAACGCCCTCGGCACCTATCCCATACTTCTTTTCGGCACGGAGGAACAGAAGGAGAGGTTCCTTCCCGATATAGCCGCTGGCAGGAGGCTCGTGGCCTTCGCACTCACAGAGGCCAATGCAGGCAGTGACGCCGCGGGGGTCCAGACCACCGCGGTGAAGGACGGAGACCACTACGTACTGAACGGTACAAAGCAGTGGATCACCAACGGCGGAGAGGCGGAGATATACACGGTGATAGCCATCACAGACCGGACTAGGGGCGCCAGGGGTGCGAGCGCCTTCATCGTCGAGAAGGGTGCGCCGGGGTTCTCCTTCGGGAAGAAGGAGAAGAAGATGGGCATAAGGGCCTCGGTGACGAGGGAGCTGATATTCGAGGACTGCCGAATACCGAAGGAGAACATGCTCGGCAGGGAGGGGATGGGGTTCATAGTGGCCATGAAGACCCTCGACCAGTCGAGGGTGGGTGTCGGAGCGCAGGGCGTCGGTGTCGCCCAGGGTGCACTCGACGAGGCGGTGAAGTTCGCGAGGCAGCGGGTCCAGTTCGGAAAGCCGATAATCAGCTTCCAGGCCGTTCAGCACATGCTCGCGGATATGGCCACCCAGGTGGAGGCTGCAAGGGCCCTGGTCTACGCAGTGGCGCGGTATGTGGACAGCGGTGCAAAGGAGATAACGAAGGCCTCCGCTATGGCCAAGGTCTTCGCGACCGATATGGCCATGAAGGTGACCACCGATGCGGTCCAGGTGATGGGCGGTTCCGGCTATATGAGGGAGTATCCCGTGGAGAAGATGATGAGGGATGCGAAGATACTGCAGATATACGAAGGGACCAACCAGATCCAGCGTAACGTGATCGGTCAGGCCCTTGTGAGGGAGGCTGCAAGGAAGGCATGAGAGGGATGACGGCGGTCAAGGCAACAGAGGAGACAAACACCGGGCCAGGAGGTTGAATTGAAGATCATCGTCTGCATCAAGCAGGTGCCCGACACGGCCGAGGTGAGGATAAACCCCGAGACGAACACCCTCGTAAGGGACGGGGTGCCGAGCATCATAAACCCCTACGACCTCCACGCCCTCGAGGCCGGGTTGCGGTTGAAGGAGCAGGTGGGAGGCACTGTGACGGCCCTCACGATGGGACCGCCTCAGGCGGAGGAGGCCTTGAGGGAGGCGATCTCCATGGGTGCCGACGATGCAGTGCTCCTCACTGACAGGGCCTTTGCCGGAGCGGACACCCTGGCCACGGCCTATGCCCTCTCCAGGGCGGCCCGCAAGGTCGGTTTCGACCTGATCCTCTGCGGCAAGCAGGCGATCGACGGCGACACCGCACAGGTGGGACCCGAGATGGCCGAGCTCCTCGGCATCCCCCATATCGCCTATGTGAAGGGGCTCGTCGGTTTCAGTGTCGAGGGCGTCAGGGTCCAGCGGTTGATGGAGGACGGCTACGACATCGTGGAGTCGCCGCTGCCCGTTCTGCTCACAGTGGTCAAGGAGCTGAACGAGCCGAGGCTCCCGTCGTTGAAGGGCAAGATGAGGGCGAGGAAGGCCGAGATAAGAAGGCTGACCCGCGAAGACATCGGGGCCGAGGAGGAGAGGGTGGGTCTGAAGGGATCGCCCACCCAGGTGAGGAGGATCTTCGCCCCTGAGACGAGGAAGGAGAGGAAGATGCTCACCGGTACAGCGGAGGAACAGGTAACACGGCTCGTTGAAGAGCTGAAGTCCCTCAAATGCATATGACCGGTGGTGCCTCCGTAGAGGGGTGTCGGGAGGTTTTTCATGCGTATAGTCGTTGACCCTGAGAAATGCACCGGTTGCGAGGCCTGTCTCAGCTCGTGCCCCTATGACGCCATAGTGATGAAGGGGGACAAGGCCTTCATAAACGAGTACTGCCAGTTCTGCAGGGCCTGCCTGGAGGTCTGTCCCGAGGGCGCGATAAAGGAGAGGGAAGAGGAGGCTCCTGTTGGAGGGCCTGGCGGCTTCAGAGGGGTCTGGGTCTTCGCCGAGCAGAGGGGGGGCAGGGTGGCTGATGTGGCGTTTGAACTGCTCGGTGCCGGCAGGAGGCTCGCTGACGCCCGGGGCGTAGAGCTCTCCGCAGTGCTCTTCGGCGGAGGGAGCGAGGAGGCCAGGAGGCTTATCCACTGGGGGGCAGACAGGGTATACCACGCCGAATCCCCCGTCTTTGAACACTTCAACGACGAGCCCTACGTGGCGCTCCTTGAAAGACTCGTCTCCGAGTACAGGCCCGAGATCGTCCTTGCCGGCGCGACCCCCATGGGGAGGTCCTTCTTTCCGAGGGTCGCCGCCAGGTTGGGGACCGGTCTCACCGCGGACTGCACCTCCCTGGAGATAGATCCCGATACGGGCAACCTCCTGCAGATACGGCCCGCCTTCGGCGGCAACATCATGGCCACCATCCTCTGCCCCAGGCACAGACCACAGATGGCGACCGTTAGACCACGGGTGATGAAGAAGGGGGTGCCCGACGAGGAGAGAGAGGGAGAGGTGATCGAGGTGAAGGCAGATGGTATCACCTCGAGGACCAGCGTGATCGAGACGATAAAGGAGGTCTCGGAGGCCAGGGTGAACCTCCAGGAGGCGGACGTGATCGTGGCGGGCGGCAGGGGCCTGGGAGGCCCTGAGGGCTTCAGGATGCTCGAGGAGCTCGCCAAGGTCCTGGGAGGCGCGGTCGGCGCCTCGAGGGCCGCGGTGGATGAGGGCTGGATGCCTTACAGCCACCAGGTGGGACAGACGGGCCAGACCGTCTGTCCAAGGCTGTACATTGCATGCGGGATCTCCGGTGCGGTACAGCACCTCGTAGGGATGCAGTCCTCGGATATCATTGTAGCCATAAACAAAAACCCCGAGGCCCCCATCTTCGATGTGGCCAACTACGGGATCGTGGGGGATGTCCATGAGGTGGTGCCCGCCCTGATAAAGAGGATCAAGGAGGTGAAGGGGATATGAACATAGCCTTCGTCTTTCCAGGGCAGGGCTCCCAGTACGTAGGCATGGGGAAGGTCCTCTGCGAGGGCTTCGGGGAGGCGAGGGAGACCTTCCGGGAGGCGTCCGATGCCCTCGGTTATGACGTTGCAGAACTCTGCTTCCACGGGCCGAAGGATGAACTGAACAGGACGTTCAGGACCCAGCCCTCTATCCTGACGGTGAGCATAGCCACGGAGAGGGTGCTGAGGGCGAAGGGGATCAGACCGTCCGTCGTCGCCGGCCACAGCCTCGGCGAGTATGCCGCACTGGTGGCCGCCGGCGTGCTCTCCTTCCGTGACGCCGTGGTGTTGACGGAGAAACGGGGGCGCCTCATGCAGGATGCCGTACCCGAAGGCAGGGGGTTGATGGCAGCGGTGCTGGGGCTCGGCAGGGAGCAGGTGGACAGGATATGCCTCTCCGTCACCTCAGGTTACGTCACCGCTGCGAACTACAACTGCCCCGGACAGACGGTCATCGCCGGAGAACGGGAGGCCGTCGAGGAGGCCATGACGCTTGCCAGGGAGGCCGGTGCAAAGAGGGTCATCGCCCTGGCGGTGAGTGCACCCTCGCACTGTGCGCTGATGATAGAGGCCTCGACGAAGCTGGCGGATGAGCTGAACCGGATCCGCTTCAACCCGCCCGATGTCCCGGTGGTGAACAACGCGGATGCGATGTTTCTGAACACCGTGGGAAGCATAAAGGCATCCCTCGTGAAGCAGCTCGACAGCCCCCTCCTCTGGGAGGACTCGGTGAGGGCCATGATCGACGCCGGTGTGACCACCTTCGTCGAGATGTGCCCCGGCAGGGTGCTCTCTGGATTGATAAAGAGGATAGACCCAGGGGTGACCGTCCTGAGCGCCGAGGACGGCATCGAGCAGACCCTGGCGAGGATCAAGAACGGATAGACCCCTGTAAAGACGCCCTGCGGGTTTCCGCAGGGTGCGACCATCGGGTGTCCCTTTCATCACAATCCGCTCACCGTCATATTCGATCCTCAAGGGAGAGTGAGCAACCAGGTCCCCAGGGCCGACAGCATCAGTGCGGCGGCCAGGATGAAGACCCTGAAGACCCTCAGCAGCCCGGCAGGGCGGAGGTACTCCGATGCAATCCCCCAGAGGCCGTTGAATCCGTGGTATACAGCGGTGAGGAGGAAGACGAGGTCGAAGGCCCTCCAGTAGGGGCTTGAGAGCCTCCTGAGGACGGCCTCATATCCGACCCCTTCACCGCTGTAATGCATCACGTAGAAGTGGACCATCAGGCCCCAGAGGAGCACCACCCCGCTGATCCGCTGCAGAAGCCACCCTAAGAGCCCCCTCAACCGCCACCCCCGAGTATCGGCCATGCACCGAAGGCGAAGAGGACCCCGCCCGCGGTGAGCACCGCCCAGAAGAGGGGTTTCTGGAGCCTCGAGGACAGGCCCAGGTCGATCAGGGTCAGCCTCACCCCGTTGAGGGAATGGACGATCACCAGGGCCAGGAGGAGGAGTTCGCCTGATCTGACAAGAGGGGTCTCCATCAGTCCTGCCAGCCTTTCGTACTCGAGGGGGTCGCGCAGGTGGCTCAGCAGGTAGAGATGGACGAAGATATAAAGGGTGAGCATCACCCCCGTCACCCTGTGGACGAGCCATGCCAGGAACCCCGTCTGCAACCACCGAGGCATCAGCCCTCTAAACACCCGTCTTGACATCTCTTCCTTTCCCAGGTGGCCCGCTGCCCTCCGGCACACGGGCCCTTGGCAGACAGTGAGGGAGCCTCTGACGTTCTGCCCATGAGGAGAACCCTGGATCCCTCCGTTGTTGACCTGCGTGAGGAGTGGTATGATCATTTTAGTTCATGGA
>WGEZ01000099.1 GCA_015492515.1 Nitrospirota bacterium | reverse complement strand
CTCTTCAGGAGAGGAGCTCGGTGCCGAAGACTCGTGAATCGTTTCAGTCCCTCCCTGCCCCCCTGCTTCAGGTTTCCCCTTGTCTGAGGGGGCAGGGGTCCTGAAACGATTGAACTACCCTGAAGCCGCACGGACTCTCCGGTGGAGCCGGAGGGTGTGTGCCGGTCTCACCTCAGCAGGGCTTCCTCCACGACCTCAATGAGGTGAAACACCTTTTCGGGGGGGACGGCCTTTGACAGCTGGAAGAGGCATCCCGGACAGGATGTGACCATTATCTCGGCACCGCTGTCTCCGAACCCCCCGGCCCTCTCCCTCAACATCTCCTCCGAGAGGGCCTTGAACCTGAGTGAGAACGTACCGGCCAGCCCACAGCAGCCTGTCCCGATATCCACGACATCAAGCCCCACCCTCTTCAGCAGGTCCCGCGGCTCGTCGTACTGGTCCAGTCCGTACAGGGCGTGGCATGGATCGTGGTAGGCGGCCTTTGCATCGAGGACGGCACCGAGCCCGGTCCTGCCCGAGAGGAAGCCCACGGCATCAACGGCGTCTATACCCTCGCCGGTCATCCTCCTGTATCCCTCCTTCAAAGTGACCACGCACGTCGGGCACAGCGAGATCAGTGCATCCGCCTTCAGCCCCCTCAGGGCCTCGAGGTTCCTGTAGGCGAACCCCCTTGCCTCGTCGATCAGCCCCAGCCCCCTCAGGGGGGCGCCGCAGCAGACCTCTCTCTTCGGCAGCACTACCTCGTAACCGAGGGCGTTCATCACCCTGATGAGGGATTCACCGAGATGGGGGTGGATGTAGTTGACGCTGCAGCCCGTGAACAGGACGACCCGGCCCTTGCTGATCCCGTCGGGAGGGCTGAATACGGTACCGGTCTCCCTCAGCGTGTATCCCTGCAGCGGCGTATCCGGAAGCCCCATCCTGTGGAGCAGGGGCCTGACCACGGGTCGAATCAGCCTGTAGAGCCTGCTGCTGAGGTCCGGCCTCTTCAGCGCCGCCTTGATCGTCCATCTGAGGGTCCTGCCCTTGCTGTCCGCCGCCCTCAGCAGCCCCCTCGCCTGATACAAGGCCTCCATTATATCCACACCGGCCGAGCACTGCTTGAGGCATGCCCCGCAGAGGAGACAGCTGAAGACCCTATCCGCCGCGGCCTGCGAGGGTGGCAGTTCACCGGCATGGATGGCCTGGATGAGCCTCATCCTGCCCCGTGGCCCGAACGGTTCCGTATGCTTCAGGAGATGGGTGGGGCAGAAGGCCTTGCAGCTTCCGCAGAGGATACATCGGTTGAGCTCCTTCTGTAGATCGATCATGGTCAGATATGAGGCCTCGGAAGGCGCCGGCGGGGTGCGGGGCTCTACAGGACGGTGATGCTGTAGTTCTCCTGATGCATGTGGGAGTCTTCCTTAACGATTATCTCTATCCCCTTGGCCTCCTCTATCTCCTCCACCGCGTATCTCTCCTCGTCCGAGAGCAGTTCCGCCACGCTCGGGTGCGCCGTGATTATCATCCTCGATCCCCTGGAGATGCTCATACGGTTGATCTTGCGGAATATCTCGTAGCATATCGTCCTCGGTGAGAGGACGAACCCCTTCCCCTCACAGTACGGGCAGGTGTCACAGAGTGTCCTGCCGAGGCTCTCCCTCACCCGCTTGCGGGTCATCTGTATCAGGCCAAGCTCGGATATGTTGAAGATGGTGTTCTTCGCCTTGTCCCTCTTCATCGCCTCCTTGAAGGCGTTGAAGACCTTCTGGCGGTTCTCGGGGGCTTCCATATCGATAAAGTCGATGATGATGATACCGCCGAGGTTCCTGAGCCTTATCTGATAGGCGATCTCCTTGACGGCCTCGAGGTTCGTCTTCAGGATCGTATCCTCGAGGTTCTCCTTGCCCACGAACTTCCCGGTATTGACGTCGATGATGGTCATCGCCTCGGTCTGGTCTATCACGATGTAGCCGCCGGACTTGAGCCAGACCTTCCGTCCGAGGGCCCTCGATATATCCAGCTCGATCCCGAAGGCGTCGAACAGGGGCTCATGTCCTTCATAAAGCTCGATCCTGTCGGAGAATTTCGGGAAGTAGGTGTTCACGAAGTCCTTCATCCTCTCGTACTCCTCCCTGGAGTCTATGATCACCCGCTCCACGTCATGACTCATGAGATCGCGCATGCTCCTGAAGACGAGGTCCAGGTCACTGTAGAGGAGCGTCGGTGCCGAGACCTTCTCCTTCTTCCCCTGGATGTTCTTCCAGAGGAGGAGGAGGAATTCGAGGTCCTTGGAGAGTTCCTCCTCGGTGGCGCCTTCCGAGGCGGTCCTCACTATCAGGCCGTAGCCCCTCGGTCTTATGCCCTCGACGATCTCCTTCAGTCTCGCTCTCTCCGCCTCATCGACTATCCTCCTCGATATCCCCACATGTTCGAGACCGGGCATGAGCACGAGGTATCTTCCCGGTATGGTCACATAGGAGGTGACCCTCGCTCCCTTCGTGCCGATCGGGTCCTTGGCCACCTGCACAAGGATCTCCTGGCCCTCCTGTATGAGTTCCTCGATGGGCACGTCGAGCCTCCCCCTCTTGACCTGTATCTGGATGGTCTCCTCCTCGTCCTCGAGGAAGGGGGCGTAGGAGTCGATATCCGCCTTGACGTCCGCCACGTAGAGGAAGGCAGCCTTCTCAAGCCCTATGTCGACGAAGGCGGATTGCATGCCGGGCAGGACCTTGACCACGTTGCCCTTGTAAATGTTGCCCACGAGGGAGGTGTCCCGTTTCCGTTCAACGTAGAACTCAACGAGCTGGCCGCCTTCAAGGAGTCCGACCCTCACCTCGTCGAAGGTCTTATTTATCAGGATCTCTATCGACATCGGTCTCTGCCCCGGTTCGCCCGCCGGCTGGTTGGCCCCCCTCCTCGCCCTTCCGCAC
>WGEZ01000098.1 GCA_015492515.1 Nitrospirota bacterium | reverse complement strand
GGTATCTCCCTGAACTGGCGCCTTATCTCTTCGACCATCTTCATCGCCGCCTTTCCGACGGAGGTCATCGTGAGGGCGCCTATGAAGAAGGGTATGATGCCGCCGATCAGCAGGCCAATCACGACGATGGGCTCTGTTATCACTATGGTGAAGGCCTTGCCGCTCTTCGCTGCGATGGACTGTGTGTACGCGGAGAAGAGGGCCAGTGCTGTGAGCGCTGCAGAACCTATTGCAAACCCCTTGCCGATCGCCGCCGTCGTGTTTCCGAGCGCATCGAGACTGTCGGTGATCTTCCTTGTGTCCTCACCCAGCCCTGCCATCTCTGAGATACCGCCTGCATTATCGGCGATCGGGCCGTAGGCGTCCACGCTCATCGTGACCCCGATCGTTCCGAGCATCCCCACCGCTGCGATCCCGATCCCGTAGAGACCCGCGATCTTTGATGCGATGAATATGGCCACGCACATGGCGAGCACCGGAAGGGCGGTGCTCTCCAGGCCCACTGCAAGGCCTGTTATGATGTTCGTTCCCGCACCGGTCTTGCTCGACTCGGCTATCCTCCTTATAGGGGCCGCCGCTGTATAGTACTCTGTGAGCAGACCGATGGATATGCCGCCTATGGAACCGACGAGGATCGCCCAGAAGACCGTGGTGCTCACCGCCATCGTGGAGCAGGCCAGATAGGAGAAGATGAGGAACACGCCCGCAGCAATGAAGGTGGAGTACCTCAGCGCTGCCGCCGGATCGAACTTCTCCAGCACCCTCATGGAGAAAACACCTATCAGCGAGGCGATGAACCCCATAATCGCGATCACGATGGGCAGCGCCATCAGTGTGGTGCTGCTGCCGAGTTCCGCTATCTTGGAGCCTGCCACGGCCGTTGCTCCAAGGGCTATCGTGGCGATGATCGACCCCACGTATGACTCGAAGAGGTCAGCACCGAGCCCCGCCACATCACCCACATTGTCGCCCACGTTGTCGGCGATCACACCGGGGTTGCGGGGGTCGTCCTCAGGTATACCGGCCTCGACCTTGCCCACAAGATCAGCGCCGACGTCCGCTGTCTTCGTGTATATGCCGCCGCCGACACGCATGAACAGCGCGATCGAGGAGGCACCCATGGCGAATCCATTGATTTTGTAGGCAAACTCAGGCTTCCCAAAGAGATAGAAGAATATACCCACGCCTATCAGCCCGATACTCGTTATGGAGAGACCCATCACCGCTCCTCCGTTGAAGGCCACGGAGAGGGCCTTTGCGGCATCCGGCTTGTACAGGTTCGCCGCCTGGGCCGTCCGGACGTTCGCCTTGGTGGCGGACTTCATCCCGAAGAAACCCGCAAGCACCGAACTGAGCGCTCCGCTGACGTATGCAACCGCCGTCCCCGGACCGAGGGTGGGAATGAAGTAGATCAGGACGGCAATGGCTGCAACCACGAAGAAGAGGATCGAGTACTGCCTCTTGAGATAGACCATGGCACCGGTGTGTATCTCATCGGCTATCTCGATCATCAGCCCTGATCCGGCCGGTTTGGCAGCAACCCTCAGATAGATGATCAAGGCGATTATCAGACCGCCCGCCCCAAACACTGGAGCCCATAAACTCAACCCTTCCATTAATTGAACCTCCTTTTAGATAATCGATTCTCTATCGTTGACCGCGGATGAGACCATCGATCCCGGACCCTTCACGCCTCCACGTCCCGCGCCGTCATCTTGGAATAGGCGATCGCCAGCGTCCTGTATCCCATGTGGGCGAGCTTCGAATACGGGAAATAGACGATTATATAGAAGACAAAGGTGAGATGAACGAGATACATCGGGTACGCAAGGGCAGCGATCCCGGCCAGCCTGATCAACTCGGTCAGGATCCCGGTGACGCAGACCAGGAGCACCATGATCACGAAGGTCCAGTCGAAGGACGAGCTCCTGGTGTTTATCCCCTTGTCCTTCGTCCTGTTGGCTATGACGATCAGGCTGCCCGTAAGGAGTGTGAGGGCGCTCAGGTTCCCGAACCACTTCATCGGGTCGCTGAGGGGTATGGGTGAGTGGATCTTCGGGACGTAGTAGTAGAAGGTTATCCAGAGGGTGGTTATGAAGAGACCGACAAAGCCGTAGAAGACCAGGAGGTGGCCGTTCTTCCTGTCCCTGTTCGCCTCACATTTCGCAAACTTGCTGTGCTTCAGGAACTCCGTGATCGTCTCCACAAGGGCCGGCACAAAGGCCTTCGAATAGCCGCGGCCGTTGACTCTCGTGAGCCTGTTCCAGAAGCGGCTCAGGCTCGTCAGATAAGCGACGCCCGCCAGGCCCACCGCAGAGAGGAAGATGACCTCGATGTACCTGATGGGGAAGAGCTTCGAGTACACAATCCTGCCCTCGGGGATCCCGAGGTGACCGGTGACGCCGAGCACCACGAGGAACAACAGCAGTGGTATCGCGAGGGCGACGAGGGTCATCTTCGGCTCCGTTACCAGATTGCCCATGAACCCGGGGACGGCTGCCTCCTTTATGAACCTCTGCCTCAGGGCACCGAGCACGTCGCCGGGCCTCGCCCCCCTGGGACAGTACTTCGAACAGTCGTTACAGTTGTGACAGGTCCAGATATCGGGGGACGAGAAGATCTCCTCCTTCATGCCCCACTGGGCCATGACCATCTCCTTCCGGGGGAAGGGCCTGTCGTCAGGAGATATGGGACAGACAACGGAACAGGTGGCACACTGATAACACTTCTTCAATGTCTCACCGCCGGTCTCCTTCAGCTCCCTGATGAACTTTATGTCCGGCGATATTACCGTCTCTTCTGCCATGGAAACCTCCCGTTTATTCTGTTATTCGAGGATACGAGAATACATAACCTGATCTTCGTAAATAACGTTCTCAGAATCCCTTGTACGGGTTCGGCCCTATCTCCTTGACCTTCTCGATGAATTCATCGAGGATCTCCGGCAGCCTGTCGTATTCGTTGATGGCGAGCTGTACCTGCTCGACCCTGTCGGCCTCGAGCATCAACCTGCTGAGGGTCTCCTGCACCTTCCCGAGCCTCTCGTTCGCCATCTGACTGCCCTTTATGAAATGGCACTGGTAGTCGTCTCCGAACTTGCATCCGATCAGTATGACCCCGTCGGCACCCTTGGAGAGGACATCGGCGATCCAGACGAGATTCGTCCCGCCGAGGCACCTGAGGGATATGAACCTGAAGTTCGGCGGATACTGTATCCTGTTGATCCCCGCCATATCGAGGGCCGGATAGGCGTCGTTCTCGCATATGAACCCGACGATGAGGGGGAAGTCCTCGTCCTCGGGCACATCTATCTCCTTCAACATCGAGGAGATCATGTCCACACTGTAGTTCTTGAAGTTGACGATCCTCTGCGGGCATGCACCCATGCACACGCCGCAACGACGGCACCTGTAGGGGTGCTCCCTCGGTGTGCCCTTCTCGTCCTCATCGAGTGTTCCGAAGGGACACTCGACGGTACAGCGCCGGCACTGCGTGCAGGACTCGAGCCGGAACTCCGGGAAGGTCTGATCCCCTGCCCTGGGGTGTACGGACTTCCCCTGCGAGGTAAGCTCCACACACTGTATCGCCTTAAGCGCCGCACCTGCGCCGTCGAGCTCTGCAGAGGCCATATCCATCGGATGCCTTGCGGCACCGGCTGCATATATACCCGTCCTCCGTGTTTCGTAAGGGAAGCATATGAAGTGCGAGTCCGGGAAGCCGTATCTCAGATGGGGCAGCTCGGGACCCTGCCTGTACTTGAGGTTGAGTACGATGGACTGAGGCTCGAGCTCCTTCACGATCCCGTCCTGGGTCTGCTTCTCAACGATGTCACCTATGAACTCGTCCGTGAGGTTGTTCGGCTCCCTCTCCTCGGGCACCATGTTGGTGACCATGCCCGTTGCAAGTACGACCAGATCAGCCTTTATCGTGGTGACGGCACCGAGAAGCTTGTTGTCCACCTTCACGTTTATCGTGCCGTCCGGGTTTTCTTCCATCCCCAGGACCTCGCCCTTCGTAAGGAATATACCCTCGTCGTCCTGGGCGGACCTGTAGAAGTTCTCGTACAGCCCCGGCGTCCTCATATCCTTGTATATGATGAACGCACCGGCATCAGGGTTTGAATCCCTGACGTACTTCGCCTGCTTCAGCGAGGTGAGGCAGCAGACAGAAGAACAGTAGGGCAGATGGTTCTCGTCCCTCTGTCCCGCGCACTGTATGAATACGGCGCTCTGCACGGCACCGCCGTCGGACGGCCTCTTCAGCCCTCCGTTGTTCGCCATCTCCTCGAGCTCGACGTTGGTTATGACGTTTTTATACCTCCCGTAGCCCTGATCCTCGAGCTTTGTTGCATCGTAGGGCTTCCAGCCTATGGTGAAGACCACCGCCCCCACCCTGAAGGTCTCAGAGGAGCCGCTGGAGCTGACGGTGACGTCGAACATGCCCGGCTCACCGTCTATGGCCTCGATGGAGGCGTTTGTGTACACCCTGATATCGGGGTTCTCCTCCACGGCCCGGATCTTGCCCTCTATGTCGGGAGGCTCGAGCTCTGCGTAAGGCGGCCTGCTCGGCAGGGTCCTGTGCATCTTCTTGGCCCAGCCGCCCAGCTCCCCCGCCTTCTCCACTATCACCGCCTTATACCCCGCCTTAGCCGTCTCCAGGGCGGCCGACAGCCCGGCCACACCGCCTCCCACAACGAGGATCGTCTTCTCCAGCTCGGCCTTCTTAGGCTCAGGAGGCAACGCCTTCATCGCCCTCGTTATCCCCATCCTCAGGTAGTCAACCGCCATGAGCTGGGTGTTCTCATCCCCCGGAGGCTGGACCCATACCACGTGTTCCCGGAGGTTCACCCTCTCGGTGACGTAGGTGAGGGGATCGAAGTCGAACACGTCCTGGTTGACCCTCTGGGAACAGGCGGCTATCACTATCGTGTTTATCCCCTCGTTCTGGATGTCGTCCTTTATCAACTGGACCCCCTCCTGACTGCAGAGGAAGGGATGTGTCTTGCATACCGCCGGCTGATACTTCCTGGTCGCATTCTGGAGCCCCTCGATGTCCAGGGAGTCCCCTATCCCGCAATCGCTGCATATGTATACACCGAGCTTCTTCTCCATTCTATTTACCTCCTGCTACGGTTTGAATGCACTTTATGGCCGAAGCGGTGGCGTCCTGGACGGAGGAGGTGACATCGAGCGGCTTCTTTGCGACCCCTGCGCCGAACACCCCTGCAGGCTGCTCCACGTCGATGAAGCCGTTCTCCTCATACCTGAGCCCTCCCGGAAACTCCCTCGTCCTCGTCTGGGGCTCCATACCCACCGCAAGGACCACCATGTCGAACCCCTCCTGTATCTTCTTCCCTCCTGCCACGTCCTCGGCTGTGACGACCACGTCTCCGGTGGCCTGGTCTTCCTCGATCTTCGCCACCTTTCCCTTGATCATGACGATGTTTTCGTCAGCGTCGACGCGTCTGAGGAAGTCCTCGTACTTGCCGGGGGCCCTCAGATCGATGTAAAAGATCGTGGCCTTCGAATCGGGGACCTTCTCCCTCAGATAGGTCGCCTGCTTCAGCGAGGCCATACAGCATATGGCCGAACAGTAGGGCAGATGGTTCTCGTCCCTTGAGCCTGCACACTGTACAAAGGCGATCCTCTTTACCTCCTTGCCGTCGGAAGGTCTCTGGATCTTCCCCTTTGTGGGCCCATTGGGTGCCGAGAGCCTCTCCATCATCATGTTTGTTATCACGTTCTTTATCCTGCCGAAACCGAGGTTGTCCATCCGTGCGGCGTCATAGGGGTTCCAGCCCGTTGCGTAGACGATGCTGCCGACGTTGAGTTCAACGGTGGAGGGCTTCATCTGAAGGTCGATGGCGCCGAACTTACAGGCATCGACACACTTTGAGCACTCCAGGCCCTTGCAGTGCCTGTCGTCGATCACATAGCGCATGGGAAAGGCCATCTCGTGAGGCAGGTAGATCGCCTTCGTTGTATCCATCCCGAAGTTGAAGTCGTTCGGCCTCTCCACAGGACAGGCCTCGACACAGGCATTGCAGGCCGTGCATTTCTCGTTGACGTACCTGGGGCTCTGTCTTACCCTCACCCTGAAATCACCCGCTGACCCCGAGACATCCTCCACCTCTGCCATCGTGTAGTATCTTATCGCGGGGTTCTGCTTTATCCTCCTGAAGTTTATCTCGAGACCGCAGTAAGGGGGGCAGAGTTTCGGAAAGTACCTGTAATGCTGTGCGACACGGCCTCCGAGGTAAGGGTTCTTCTCCACTATCGTAACCGTGGTGTAACCCGTCTCGGCGGCCTCAACAGCGGTGGTAAGGCCGCTTATCCCTCCCCCTACAACGAGGATCCCCTTGTCTTGTCCCATCTTGCTCCTCCCGTTCGCCTTGAAAGTTGAAGGCCGCCGACCTCATGCCAGAAGTCGGCATCCTCCAAGGATCAAAGCAAAAATTTTTTGGATGGGCAGGGAGCCCCCTGCCCATCCGTTATGGTTCGAATCAATCGAAGAGCTGTACGTAGGGGACCTTCCTGAACTCCCACTTGTCAGCCTCTGCGTCGTACTTGGAGACGGTGAAGCACTTCCAGTTGTCGTCGTCGATGAGATCATAGTCGGCCCTGTAGTAGTAGCCCGGATACCTCGACTCCTCCCTGAAGAGGACGTGTCTTGCATGGGCCTCTGCGGTGATCACCCTGTGGTAGTTCTCCCAGCACCTGAGGAGTTCGTGGAGGTTCGATGCAGCGAGCCTGCTGGCGTCCTCCTTCAGGAGCTGCAGCCGCCTCAGGCCCTCCTCGATCATGGTCTTGCTCGTCTTGAACCAGGTGCTGACACCGCCGAAGTACTCGTCGGCTATCTTCATGAGCCTCTTCTGGAACTGGTCGGGCTTGATGAAGTGGGGGTTCACGCTTATGTGGTGCGGCGAGGTGGAGTAGTTCTTGTACTTCTCGTAGATCTCCCTGGGGAGGTATATCTCTGCTACGAGATCATCGACGTTCTCCTTCAGCGTCGGTGTGAAGTCCGCATTGTCCAGGATGTAGGCGATTGCCGCCTTGCCGGCGATCCTCCCTTCGGCGTGAGAGCCGGAGGAGAACTTGTGGCCCGATGCACCGCAGGTGTCACCGGCCATGAAGAGGCCGTTCACGGTGCTCATCCTGTTGTACCCCCATGACCACTCGGCAGGTGCTCCGGGGATGTCACCGGGGCCGCTCACCCAGAAGCCCGCACAACCGGCGTGGGAACCGAGGAAGTACGGCTCTGAGGGGATTATCTCCGAGGGTGTCTTGTCGGGCTCGATGTTGTTGGCGGCCCACATGCCCGCCTGTCCTATGGTCATGTCGAGGAAGTCCTCCCAGGCCTCGGCCTCAAGGTGTTTGAGCTTCTTGGCACCTTCCTTCTCGCCGAGCTTCTCCTTGAAGGTCTGTCCCATGGCCTGCATCGCGGTGTGGGTGTTCATCAGGATGGGGCCCTTACCCCTTATCATCGCCTCCATCATGAGGTGGTTCCTGATGGTCGTTCCCATGGCGTCGACGTATTTGCCGTACTTCTTCTTGGCGTCCTCGATATACTCCTGATTGGCGCAGTAGTCGTCTCCGTAGCTGTCCGTCGCCTTCGCCTTGAAGAAGAGGAACCAGGCTCCGACGGGACCGTAGCCGTCCTTGAACCTCGCAGGCACGAACCTGTTCTCCATCTGGACGAGCTCCGCCCCTACCTGGGCACCCATCGCGTATCCGGAGCCGGAGTTCCAGACGGGGAACCATGTCCTTCCCATGCCCTCACCGACCGAACGCGGCCTGAAGACGTTGACGCATCCGCCCGGGACGAGGAGCATCGCCTTCGCCCTGAAGATGTATACCTTGTTCTCCCTCACGCTGAAACCGATCGCACCGGCGATGGTGTTCGGCTTGTTGGCATCCAGCAGCAGCCTCGTGATGAACACCCTCTCGAAGTGGTTCTGCTCCACACCCGTGGCCTGCCTGTTTGCCTCGAGGGCCTTCTTTGCAGCCTCGGCGACGATCACCTTGTAGGACTCGCCGTTGATCATTATCTGCCAGCGGCCGGATCTGCAGACGAGCTTTTCCCTCTCTGCATTGTCCTCGACGTCCTTCAGGAGCGGCTTGCCCGCATCCCTCGCCTGATGGCCGTCAAGGGAGAAGCCGTCGTCGCCCTTCTTCCAGATGGGCAGCCCCCACTCCTCGAAGAGGTGGACGGAGTTGTCCACATGCCTGCCGAGGTCGAAGACGAGGTCCTCACGGATGATCCCCATGAGGTCGTTCCTGACGTATTTCACGTAGTCCTTGATGTCGTTGCCGCCCATGTAGGTGTTGATGGCGGAAAGCCCCATTGCAACGGCACCGCTGCGGTCCGTGGCGGCCTTGTCGACCATCGTTATCCTTATCTTCTTCGGGTTCGCCCATGCAGTGGCCTCGAAGGCCGCGCCGCATGCCGCCATCCCGCCGCCGATGAGCAAGAAGTCCGTCTCGTGCTCCACGACCTCGGGCTTCTCGCAGAATGAAAATGTGCAGGTTTCCTTTTCCATCTATATCACCTCCTGGTATTTATTGTGTTCTGGCTTCGTAGTTGAAATAACCGGGCCCCTTTATCTTGGAGTAGTCCGGCTCAGGAGCCCCTTTGTAAGGATCGATGGAGCCCTCGGGCGTCAGCCTGATGGGGAACTTGAACCTCTTGAGCACGCCGTTTCTGAACTTTATCGTCCACATGATGGAGTCCGTCCCTCTCAGGGGGATGACGTTTCCGCCCAGGGGTATGTAGTCAGCATAACCCCTCACCTCGATGGCCTGCTGCGGACATATCTTCACGCAGTTGTAGCACTCCCAGCACTGCTCCGGCTCCTGGTTGTAGGCCTTCATCCGGTCTCTGTCGAGGACCATCAGGTCGTGAGGGCAGATATACTGACACGCCGTTCTCTCCTGACCCTTGCAGCCGTCGCACTTTTCAGTAATAACAAAGCTTGGCATACACTCTTACCTCCTTTACTTTAACGTTATTGCTCAGGGTACTGATACAGAAACAAAGACCGGGGTCACCCCACCTCCCTTCTCTTCGAAATTTTTGATCGAACCCTGGACCGACGGCAGACCGTCAACCTCAGGCTCCCTCTGCATATTTATGCATCTTGATCTCCACCTTCTCAGACAACCCCTCATAGTACTCGCGGAGGATCTTGAGGACCTCGGGACGGCTGAAGTGCTCCGGCACCTCCTCACCCTCGGAGAGCATCTTTCTGAGCTTCGTCCCGCTCAGGATCAGCCTGTCCTCCTTGTCGTGCGGACAGGTCTTCATGGAGGCCATGCCGTCGCACTTGTAGCAGTAGAACGTCCAGTCGATCTTGAGGGGCTGAGTCTCGAGGGCGTCCTTCGGTATCTCGTCGAAGATCTTGTGTGCGTCGAAGGGACCGTAGTAGTCGCCGACACCGGCGTGGTCACGACCGACGATCAGATGGCTGCAGCCGTAGTTCTGTCTGAAGACGGCGTGCAGGAGGGCCTCCCTCGGGCCTGCATACCTCATGTCCAGTGGATATCCACCGACCATTATCGTGTCTTTCACGTAATAGTTATTAATCAACGCATCTATGGCCTTCTGCCTGACGTCGGCAGGGATGTCACCGGGCTTGAGCTTTCCAAGGAGCATGTGGATGAAGACGCCGTCGCAGATCTCGATCGCGATCTTGGTGAGGTATTCATGGGAGCGGTGCATCGGGTTCCTCGTCTGGAAGGCTGCAACGGTGGACCAGCCTTTCTCCTCGAAGGCCTTCCGCGTCTCAGCCGGCCTCATGTACACGCCCCTGTACTCCGTCGGGAACCTACCCTCGCTCAGGACCTTAACAGGGCCTGCAAGGTTCACCTCCGGCTGGGCCATCACCTTGGCAACACCGGGATGCTCGATATCGGTGGTCCTGAAGACCTGCTTGCATTCATACTCCTTGTCGATGGTGTACTTCTCCCTCACCGTCATGATACCCATTACCTCACCGCTCTCTTCGTCCACGAGCGCAACGTCCTCGCCGTCCTTGATGCTGTCAGCCTGCCCCTTCGTCGTCGAGAGGGTGATCGGAATCGGCCAGAAGGTTCCGTCGGCCATCGTGTAGTTTTCACAGACACCCTTCCAGTCGTCATACCCCATGAACCCCTCCAGGGGTGTGAAGCCGCCTATGCCGAGCATTATCAGGTCTCCCGTCTCCCGGGAGGTCATCCTCACCTCCGTAAGGGTCTTCGCCCTCGCCTTCTCCTCTTTGAGCTCATCTCCCTCAAGCAGCAGGGGTTTCAGTCTCTTCTCTTTTCCATGGGGGTTTACCAGTGCCATAGCGTCCTCCTTGATTTATTTAGTTATACGAGATTACGTTATTTATTGTTTCTTTCCCGTCCTCCTGTGCTCATCTTCCGTATCATCGAACCGTCGTATTGCCGTATTTTCCTATATGCTGTCCAGTATTGAACAGATCCTTTCGAATATCTCGTCGATGCCGCCCGTTCCCTCAACCCTTCTGAGGATACCCTTCTTTTCATAATACTCGATGAGGGGAGCCGTCTGGGACTGGTAGACCTCGAGCCTCTTACGGATGGTCTCCTCCCTGTCGTCATCCCTCTGGTAGAGCTCTCCACCGCACCTGTCGCAGATCCCCTCTTCAGCAGGGGGTGAGAAGTAGATGTTGTACATCTGCCCGCACTGCCTGCAGGTCCTCCTGCCGGTGAGCCGCTTCATCAGAACGTCCATGTCCACGTCGATGCTGAGGGCCACCTGCAGCGGCATACCCATCTCCTCGAGCACCCTGTCGAGGGTCTCCGCCTGTGACGTGTTCCTCGGAAAGCCGTCCAGGATGAAACCGGCCTTGCAGTCATCCTGAGCGAGCCTCTCCTTCACGAGCCCGATCACCACTGAGTCAGGGACAAGCTCGCCTTTGTCCATGTAAGATTTTGCCTCTTTTCCAAGGGGGGTGCCGTCTGCAACGGCCTTTCTGAGGATATCACCTGTAGAGATCTGGGGAATGCCGTACTTCTCGATCAACTTCTTCGCCTGAGTCCCTTTTCCAGCACCCGGCGCACCAAGCAGCACTATTCTCATCGAATGGGTACCTCCGTTGTATTGAAGTTAAGTGTCTTCAGGAAATTGTCCGTCTCTTGGATGCGATCTCTTATATTTATCTTCCCTTCGGTGCCCGTGCTTACAGCAGGATCTGCGATTCTGCACATCAGGGTCTCAGCCGGAAACTCCATATACTACATAAAGGAAAATTCTTATTTCAAGAAAAAAATTAAAATCAGCATATAAGATTTTTTTATATATTTCGGGCATCTTTGCGCCCTCCGGCGGGCTCAGGGTAAGGGTCTAATTTTAAAGGGAAATCCCTCTCGGCGAGATGACGGGCCTCTGAAGGGGGGAGCATCAGTCACCGTCATCGGAGATGATGAAGGGGTTGCGCTTCTTCCTGAAGAGGAACTTCGGGAAGTAGTACATCGAGAGGAAATCGGCACACTCTGCAAGCTTCTGATCACTCGGATCGGACCTCAGAACGCCGAGGATCCGCCTCGTATAGATGAAGAGTCCGAAGGAGAAGAACTCCATCAGTAACGCGAAGAAGAAGAGGAGCTTGGAGGCCCTCCAGTTCGGGTACAGCTTCATCACCCCTATGGAGAAGACTATTATTGAGGCGATACAGATATAACTCAGAAACCTGGCCTTGATCGTCAGCTCCCTGATGATCTCGCTCCTCAGCCTTTCCTTCTTCCGGGGACGGTCCATATATTCTCCCGATGTGCTCGGATGATAAAAAAAGACCTATGGGAACGGATGTTCCCATAGATCATGGCTTGGCACAAGAGGCGCTCTGTTTTACAGTCCTAAAAGCCCTCGATCTCTTTCATCGCCTCTTCCGCGTTCTCATAGCAGCGCTTCTTCTCCTCTTCCGTGAGACTCGACGGGTCCTTCAGGTCCGTCAGCCTGCAAACGAACTCCTTTCCAGCCTTGTCCCTCACCAGAACGAACTGTGTGGCCGTTGACTCGGTTATCTCCGGTTTCTCCGCCATCTCTCACCCCTCCTTTTTATGATAGGTTTCACTACCCTCTAATTCAATATTATCATCTTTCGGGCCGGTTGTCAACCTCAGAGGGGGGAGTGCTGGAAAAAAAGCGGGGCCGGTACCGGCCCCGCTTCATCGAGCTCTCTCTATGCACCGGGCTTCACGTACTCGGCTATGTTCGGTATCTGCATCCCGTGGTGGAAGAGGTAGGCGATGATTATGGCCATGGGGATGATGAACAGGAAGAGGGCCACGAAGTAGACCCATACCATCTTTCCGAACTGGGCCTCTTTCAGCTTCTTGAAGTCCGTTATTATCCCGAGGCTCATGAAGGTGAGCATGAAGAAGAGCTTCCGCATACCCTTCTCTACAGGCACCGCACCGGCCTTGACGGACTTGAGGAAGGCCTTTGCCTCAGGCGCGCCGGCCTTGCCGGGACCGAAGTACAGGGCGAGGAGGAAGAACCAGCAGAAGAAGTAGCCGATGACGAACTTCGGGAACCTGTGCCAGACCTCTGAGGCGGGCACCCTCTCTCCCGGCCGTCGTTCTATCCGGTAGACCCATACCATTGCGAGCACGAAGGCCCAGACACCGATGAACATGTCGATCCAGACCTTGGTCATGACTGCACCGGCGGTGATGATACCCTCAGGCCACTTCACCGCACCGTTGGTATCCACCTCTATCTTGGTGCGCATGAACTCGTCCATCATGGCGCCTGCAGCAGCGTCCGCGCCGTCCGTCTTGACGGCCAAACCCATTGCGGCGGCGGCCACAAGGGGATCATCCGTCTTGGGCCACACATGGGTGAAGAACCCGGGCAGGATGATCATCTCGATAACCGCCCATACAACGACAAGAGCAGCGACCATGATGGATACAACAGGCTTGGCCTTAACAGCGCCACCTGTAGCAACAGCAGCAGAGACGCCGCAGATGGAGATGCCGGAACCGAGGACGGCCGCTGTCTTGCGGGGCAGCTTGAATATCAGCCTCGAGATGATGTACACACCGGGCCAGAAGACCATGTACGCCACGATGGTGGCCATGGCGCCCGCGAAGAACATCTCGAAGGTCAGCTCCGCCGCCTTCTTGCCCAGCTTCTGGGACATGCCGGCCAGCTTTATGGGCAGGTAACCGAGCTTCACACCGAGGGTGACGATGGCGGTCTTGATGTACCACTCAGGCTTTGCCGCCACACTCAGGTAGTTCGCAAACCCCTTGAAGAAGTTCCCGATGATCAGTCCGATGATCAGTGCCAGGATGAACGAACCGCCTCCACCGAGGGAGAGGGCGAAGCTCAGCCCGTACTTGTGCATGTTGGTCTTGTTGGCGGCGATGAATGCGTGGTGGCCGATGAACCAGGTGGCGATGGTCATGAAGTAGATGAGCGTCCAGCCCACGAAGAACCTCTTGAGGTCCCACTTCATGAAGGCCGCACCGATACAGGTGGCGATGGTGAAGACCACATAGGTCCAGAGCACGCTCCACCAGCCGAGGCCCTTGTAGAAGCCCTTGGCGGTCACGCTGTACTTCTTGCCGAGGGCATAAAACGCGTGCCCGACGGCACCCTTACCGCCCTCTGGCACACTGAACACCCACTTAGTCGGGTAGGTGATCCAGCCCACGAGGTCGATCCCTGCGATGTTAAATAGAGACAGGAAGAAGAAACCGACACCCAGCCAGACAGCCCACCAGTCTTCCTGGGTGGTCATCCCTGTATACCATTTTCTCTCTGTCATCAATTAACCTCCCTTTGTTATGTTCGGAACTCTTTGATACACCTCGATCACGATGCCGAACCCCGTCCTAACCCTGCACCACAAGGATCCTGTTGAAGTAGTGCTGGGCATACTGACGGATCCACTCCGGGATGGTCGAGTTGTCGAAGGCCATGAAGACCTCCGTCTTCTCCCCCTCCTTAATCAACCCCTTCTCCCTCATGGTCGTGCCCACCTTCCGGTCGAGCTCCTCAAGGGTCGGGGCCGAGAGGCTCAGACCGTCACCCTCAACCACCCAGTCTCTGCCGTTATGTCTGATCACCAGTTCCACGGGTGTATCCTCAGTGCAGGACCGAGGTCGGCACGACGAACAGACCGATTACCAGCGCGATGATCGCTATAACAAAGGACCAGAGAACCAGTTTCGTCTCGATCGGCTCCCATGGCTCCGCCCCGGCAAGTACGTCTTCCGCCTCGAGGGCCTCACCGGTCAGGGAACCCGTACCTGCTGCAGCCTTTCTTTCCTCCTCCATCTTTCTACCTCCTCTTGGTAAAGATTAACAAAGATCTACTCCCCCTTGCAGACTTTCTCCATCTATCACCTCCTCCCCGTATGTGCGTGGCATGAACGGATGTGAAGCAAACCGGATCGAGTGGATTTAAGAGCAATCATTATGCCAGCTGAGACGCTGGATGCTCCCTGAGCAGAAGTGGTTGAATTTTAAGGATCAGGGTCAGGGGAGGTGAAGGCTGAAGGGACCGAAAGGTGCAAAATTTCTATTGCACTGCAAAGCTCTTTTTGCACCGGTGAAGGGAGGCCGCCGTCTCCCGTCCGGTTTCAGGGAGCGCCGTTTTCTTTGAACTCCCGGGGTTCGATGTTGTACTTCCTCAGGAGGTGCTGTAAGGACTGCCTCTCTATCCCCGCCATCCGCGCGGCATGGGTGACGTTTCCACCCGTCTTCTCCAGGAGGTTCTTGATGTAGCTGACGGTGAAGTGTTCGAGGGCCTTGCTCCTCGCCGTCTTGTAGTCCAGTGAGAGGAAGTGGCTGAAGAGGTCGTCGCTCGGGGCTGGTGCCCTCGTCGGGCTCTCGAGGGTGGATGCCTCTATCACGGGGTCCTTGGAGAAGATGACCGCCCGCTTTATGGTGTTCTGGAGCTCCCTGACGTTGCCCTTCCAGTTCCTGCTGGTGAGGTAGGAGAGGGCGTCATCAGAGAACCCCGTTATGTGATCCTTCCCGTACTCGATCGAATACTCCCTCAGGAAGTGTTCGGCCAGGAGGGGGATGTCCTCGAGACGCTCGTTAAGGGAGGGCATCCTGACGGTGATCACGTTCAGCCTGTAGTAGAGATCGTCCCTGAACTGCCCTTCCTCGATCTTCCTCTCCAGGTCCTGATTGGTCGACGCTATGACCCGCACATCCACCCTGACGCTCTCGGTGTCACCGAGGGGCTTGAACTCCTTCTCCTGGAGGACCCTCAGGAGTTTGGTCTGTACGGCGAGGGGGATGTCGCCTATCTCGTCAAGGAAGATGGTGCCGCCGTCAGCGGCCTCGAAGAGCCCCTTCTTGTCGCTCGTGGCCGATGTGAAGGCGCCCTTCTTGTATCCGAAGAGTTCGCTCTCCAGGATCGACTCGGGTATCGCGGGGCAGTTGACGGCGATGAAGGGACCCTTCTGCCTCCTGCTCAGCCTGTGTATCGTCCTCGCGGCGAGCTCCTTGCCCGTGCCCGTCTCACCGGTTATGAGGACCGTCTCCTCCGTCTCGGCAACGGCCCTGATGTCGTCGAGGAGCTCCTTCATGGCCGGACTCTCGCCGATCAGTTCCCTCTTCAGGAGGGCGTACTTTATCTTCTCCTCCAGGAGGGTCTTCTCCCTCACCACCCTCCTGTACTCGAGCGCCCTTTTTATGGTGTGGATGAGCCTCTCGTTGTTCACAGGCTTGGTGAGGAAGTCGTATGCACCGAGCTTGAGGGCCTCCACGGCCATCTCCACGGTGCCGTATCCGGTCAGGATGATCACCGCCAGGTCCCTGTCCAAGGCCTTCATCTCCTTCAGGAGGCTGATCCCGTCCTGTCCCGGCATCTTGACGTCCAGTACGGCCACATCGACGCTGTTCTGGGAGAGCTCCTTGAGGGCCTCCTCGCCTGAGGTCGCCCCCTTCACAGCCATACCCAGCTCCGAGGAGACGAGCCTCTTCAGGAAGGAGACCATGTCCTTCTTGTCGTCGACGATGAGTATCTTCTCTCCGGTGTTCATAAGCTCAGGCCCTCAGGGGCAGATGGATCGAGAAGGTGCTGCCCCTGCCCTCCGTGGATTCCACCGTGATCTCTCCGCCGTGCTCCTTCACGATCCCGTAGCTGACCGAGAGGCCGAGCCCCGTCCCCTCTCCCGGTTCCTTGGTGGTGAAGAAGGGCTCGAAGACACGGCCCTTTATCTCCTCCGGGATGCCGCAGCCGTTGTCGCTGATCGATACTACGACCCTTCCGTCCTCCTTCTCCACAGCGGTCTCGACAGCGATCGACCCTCCGGCATCCACCGCCTGATAGGCGTTCATCAGTATGTTTATGAGCACCTGCCTCATCTTTTCGGCGTCCACCATGATCTCCGGCATGCCTTCATCGTACCGCCTCTCGACCCCGATGCCCTTTTCATCGAACCTGTAGGAGAAGAGCTCGAGGCATTCCTCGATCAGGCTGTTTATGTCGTGGGGCTCCGGCCTCGTCTCCGTCCTCCGGGAGAACTTCAGCAGGTCCTCGACGATCCTCTTGCAGGCCTCGGTGTTCCGGTTTATCACCTCGAGGTCAGGCCTGATGGGGCTGTCCTCACCGACCTCCTTCAGCAGTATCCCCGTGTAGCCCATGATGATACCGAGGGGGTTGTTTATCTCATGGGCGAGGCCGGCGGCGAGCTGGCCTATCGATGTGAGCCTGTCCGCCTCCTTCAGCTGCTCCTGCACCCTCTTCCATTCCGTTATGTCCTTGATGATCGCCTCGTACCCGCATATCCTGTTGTCCTCGTCCCTCCGGAAGTTCGCCGTTATGAGGACGTCCACCACCCTCCCGTCGACACCCTTCAGCTGCGTCTCGTACTCCCTCACATAGCCGTTCCCCTCCATCTTTTTCAGGAATTCGGCGTAGTGGTTCTTCTCCGTGAACAGGTCGTACAGGGTCCTTTCGTTGATAAGCCTCGACCTGTCCTTGCAGCCGAAGAGCTCCAGGCCCGACTGGTTGATGTCCTGGATGAACCCCTCACAGTCGGCCACGAGGATGGTGTCCTTCGATCCCTCGAAGATCCTCCTGTACTTCTTCTCCGAGTTCCTGAGCTGCTCCTGCGAGTTCTTCAGGTACTCCATCATCTGGTTGAAGGACTCGGCGAGCTCACCGATCTCGTCCTTGCTCCTCACCATGAAGCGCGTCTCCAGGTCCTTCTTCCCCTCGACGACGGACTTGAAGAAACCGCTGACGCTCTTTATGGGCCTTATGGCGACGATGCTAATGTAGTAGTTGACGGCGGCGAAGAGGAAGAAGACACCCACGATCCCGGAGAGAAACATGGAGAAGACCAGCCCCTTTATCTGATAAAACGTCTCGTCCACGGGGATGGTTATCGACTCCACGCCGATTATCTCCCCCGCTTTTCTGTTGAACCCCCCCCTGTCACCGTACATGTTCACGAGCGTCACCGGCGCCTTCGTGGGATCACCGTGGCAGGAGAGGCACTCGGCCTCCACCACTATCGGTCTTGCGTGGAGGAAGTACTTCTTACCCCCCCGCTCGACCACCCCCTTGATGGTATCGATCTTCCCTTCCCTGAACTTGGCGATATACTCGAGCTCCACCTCGTTGGGTCTGTTCTCTGGATTCATGGGATTGATCGCGACCCTCCGGTACTCGAAGTCCGGGAAGCCCTTCTTGAACTCGGACATTATCTCCTTGTTCATGAAGGAGACCGACATCGCCTCCGGAACAAAGACGTCTCCCGGAAGGATATGGAAGAGCTTCGGTCTGAGCTGCTTTCTGATGTACTCGACGGTCGCCTGGATATGGGAGAAGAGCATCTCCGTCTTCTCCCTCGTCTGCTGGATGCTGTTGTCCTTGAGGTTCAGATAGATGAGGATGTTGAAGATGAACCAGAAGAAGATGATGATTATCCCTATCCCGAAGAGGAACTTCGTGGTGAGGGTCAGATCTCTCAGGGGCTTTATCTTGATATGCGGCTTCATGGTGAACCGCCTCATAGGCATGTCACATCCGGTCCCGCTCCATCTCTTCGCCGCCCTCACATACGGGATGAAGGGTCCGGAGCCACAGTATTATTTTACAGCAAAAGACCGGAAAGAATACACCCTGGCGTCCCTGCCTGCCCGCTCTACTCCCCGATCCAGTAGCGGGGAAAGGTTATACGGAAGGTAGTGCCCTTGTATAGTTCACTCTCAACGGTTATCTCACCGAGGTGCTCGTCCACCACCTGTTTCACGAGGGGCAGCCCCATCCCGATACGTTCCTTGGTGCTGAAGAAGGGGTTGAATATCCTGGGCAGGTCCTCCTCGGATATGCCGACCCCGGTATCGCTGATCTCCAGGACGATCCTGTCATCCTCGGCGGCTGTGACGATGCTTATCCTGTCTCCGGGGGATGAGGCGTCGATGGCGTTGCTCAGGAGGTGTCCGACGGCGATCTTCAGAAGCTGCCTGTTGGCGTTCATCAGAAGGGGTTTGTCCTGAAGCCGGAGGGTGAGTTCGATCCCCCGTTCCCTGATCTCCTTCTCCAGGGGCCGGACGACGGAGAGGATGATCTCGTTGAGATCGACACGTTTGAAGAGGAACCGCTTGGTCTTGACGAGCGCGTCGAACTCCTCGATCATCTCCTCCATCTTTCTGCATTCCAGGAGGATGCTGCTGATCTTCTCGCGGGTCTCTTCATCCAGCTCCTTCCTCAGGAGGCGGTTGCAGAGCCCGCCGATGATCGTGAGGGGGTTCCTGATGCGGTCGGCGACCCTCAGGCCGATCATCCCCGTCGTCCTCTCCGCCACGATGGCCTCCATCTCCTGGTTCAGGTTGAGGATCTCCCTGTTGAACTCCTCTATCTCCTTCTTGTCGGACTCGATCCTCTGGTAGAACCAGCGGAACCTCCTGTCGATCACGACGAAGATAAACGCAAAGAAGACGGTGTACATACCAATAAACACCATCACCGTATCTCTCGCTCTCTTGAGGGGGACGTTTATCGGGGTGTAGACGAAGAGAGCATCCACTATATCACCGACCTTCATGTAGAAGCCCGCCTTGGTGCCGTATCGTTCAACGATCTCTCTTGGGGCCGTCTCCGGGTCTCCGTGACAGCGGAGGCAGCTCTCCTTGACGGGCTTGCCAGGAAGGGCAATCACATAGTACTGGCGTCCATCATCGGACCTGACCCCCCTCCACTCCCTCTGCTTCGACTCCTTGAACCTCTCGATTATATCCCTCTCGAAATCATCTGCAGCACTCTGAGGGTTTCTCGGATTCAAAGAGGCGTTCTTGTACCGGTATCCCGGCAGCTCTTCCAGCACCTTCTTCGCGATCTTTCTCGCGATGTAAGACCTCGACATCCCCTCCACTATGAACCTCTCGGGGAGTTCTTCATAGAGCACAGGCCTCAGCTCCGTGCCCACATAATGCCTTGCCGCCTCGATGGTGGAGAGGTACAGCCTCGCCGTCCTGTAGGCGTCCCTGACTGCGCTGTCTCTCAGGATATAGTAGGATATGCCGGATATCACGGGGAGGGAGACGGCGTATATGAGCAGCAGCGTGAGGGTGAATCGTTTCCGGGGAGGAAGCCCCCTGAAGGACGAGTCTCTGGACGGCATCATGACATCCCGGTCACACCCGGAACTGCTTTAAGAACCTGATGTCGTTCTCGAAGAAGAGGCGTATGTCGTCTATCCCGAACTTGAGCATGGTAAGCCGCTCCACACCCATGCCGAAGGCAAAGCCCGTGTATCTCTCCGGATCATAACCGACGGCCTCGAAGACCCGCGGATGGACCATGCCTGCCCCGAGCACCTCGAGCCAGCCAGTGCCCTTGCAGACCCTGCACCCCTTCCCCCTGCAGAGGATACAGCCTATGTCCACCTCGGCGGATGGTTCGGTGAAGGGGAAGTAGCTCGGTCTGAACCTCACGGGTGTGTCGGTGCTGAAGAGCCTGTGGATGAAGAGCTCAAGCACCCCCTTCAGGTGGGCGAAGGTGACCCCTTCGTCCACCATCAGCCCCTCGACCTGGTGGAACATCGGGGTGTGCGATACGTCCGCATCACACCGGTACACCTTTCCGGGGGCTATGAACCTGAGCGGCGGCCTCCTCTTCTCCATCACCCGTATCTGCACCGGCGAGGTATGGGTCCTCAGGACCACGTCACTCTCTGCAGGGAGCCGGCCTCCACCGCCTCCGGCAGCCACGTAGAACGTATCCTGCATCTCCCTCGCAGGGTGGTCTTTCGGGATGTTGAGGGCCTCGAAGTTGTAGTAGTCGAGTTCGACCTCCGGTCCTTCCTCAACTGTAAAGCCCATGAACCGGAAGATCTCGACGATCTCGTCGAGGACCCTGTTTACCGGGTGGCTGCTCCCGGGGGGGATGTATTTCCCGGGGAGGGTTATATCGATGGACTCGGCCTCGATCTTCTGCTTGAGCTCTGCAGCGGAGAGTTCCTCCTCGAGCCTCTCCATCACCGACTCGATGTATGCCTTAAGGTCATTGATCGCCCTGCCCCTGGGGGGCCTTTCGGAGGGAGGCAGGGAGGAGAGGGACTTCAACTCCTGGATGACGAGGCCCCGTCTGCCGAGATACTTGATCCTCAACCGGTTCAGGTCCTTCAGGGAGGATATCCCCCTGGAGTCGGCATCAAAGGCCTCACGGATTCTCTCTATCTCTTCCATTCCTCATCATCTACTGCTGCACCGCAAGGGCCTCCCTCGCCTTCTCCACGAGGTCGCCGAAGGTCCCTGGATCGTGATAGGCGAGGTCGGCAAGCACCTTCCTGTCGAGCCCTATGCCGGCCTTGTTCAGCCCGTTGATGAACTGGCTGTAGGTCAGGCCGGCCCCCCTCACTGCGGCGTTGATCCTCACGATCCAGAGGCTCCGGAACTCACGCTTCCTGGCCCTCCTGTCCCTGTATGAGTAGCGGAGTGCATGTTCCACCGCCTGCTTCGCCACCTTGTAGCATCTGCTCCTGGCACCGTAGTAGCCCTTCGCCCTATCGAGGACCTTCTTCCGCCTCCTTCGCGTCTTGAAACTACCCTTCGTCCTGGGCATGGCTCCTCCTTCCTATTCATCATTTACCATCTGGCATTCACCATTTATCATCTCAATTGGAAAGTGGAAAATGAACGATGAACAATGGAAAAACGGTCATTTCTCACTTATAGGGCAGCAGTCTCCTGATCGCCTTCTCCTGGGTCTTGTCCACGATCGCGGACTCCCTCAACCGCCTCGTCCTCTTTGCAGGCTTGCCGGTCAGGAGATGGCTCTTATTGGCCTTGCGCCTTTTGACCTTGCCCGTGCCGGTGATCTTGAAACGCTTGGCCGCGCCCCTGTGCGTCTTCAACTTCGGCATCTCTTCCTCCTTGCTCTCTCTGTCTACCCGTTCAACAGGTCATCCTATTTCGGTGAAACGATCATCGTAATGCTCTTGCCTTCGAACCTCGGTTTGCTCTCGATGCTGTACTTGTCCTTCAGCCTCTCTATGAACTTCTCGAAGACCTGCATGCCGAGCTCGGGCCTGACGATCTCGCGGCCCCTGAAGAACATGCTCACCTTCACCTTGTTGCCGCTCTCGAGGAAGCGTATGGTGTGCTTGATCTTCAACTCCAGATCATGCATATCGATACGGGGCCTCACCTTCACCTCCTTCACCTCCGGCGTCTTCCTGTGGGAATGTCTCTTGCTCTGCTGGTACTTGAACTTCCCGTAATCCATTATCCTGCAGACCGGAGGGGCGGCATTGGGAGCCACCTCGACGAGGTCCAGGTCCCTCTCCCTCGCAACCCTCAGGGCCTCCCTCACCGGGACGATGCCGATCTGCTTCCCGTCGGAGTCGATGAGTCTTACCTCCCTCGCCCTGATCCTCTCGTTTACTCTGTACTGTTGTGCTATTACCCCACCTCCTCAGTTCTCAAGCTGCCGGTTCAGTCTTAAACGACGCCTCCATGATCCCGCAACAGTATGGAGAACAGCCCTATAGCTTCGAGGACAGACTCCTTGAATCGATCTCTGCCTTCAACCTCTCGACCAGTTCTTCGAGCTCATAGGGACCGACGTTCTCTCCGTCCCTCTTTCTCACCGGAAACCTGCCGGAAGCAACCTCTCTGTCGCCTATTATAACCGAATAGGGGATCTTTCTGACAGTGGCCTGACGGATCTTGAATCCGAGCTTTTCGCTGCCGAAGAACGGCTCCACCCTGATGCCGGCATCCCTCAGCCCCTTCACAAGGCCCTCTCCATAACCTGCGTGCCTCTCCGAAACGGTTATTATACCGATCTGAACGGGAGAAAGCCACAGGGGGAACGCCCCGGCGTAATGCTCGATCAGGATGCCGAAGAACCTCTCCAGGGAGCCCATCAGCGCCCTGTGGATCATTATCGGCCTGTGTTCTCTGCCGTCCGGGCCCCTGTAGGTGACGTCGAACCTCTCGGGATTGTTGAAATCGACCTGAATGGTGCTGCACTGCCAAGGCCTTCCGAGGGAATCCCTCACCTTGATGTCGATCTTCGGCCCGTAGAACACGCCCTCTCCCGGATCGACCCCGTAGGCGAGCCCCTTGTCCTCGAGGGCGAGCCTCAGGGCGCCCGTTGCACGGTCCCAGTCCTCGGGGGTCCCCACGAACTTCTCAGGCCGCGTGGACAGGAATATCTCATAGTCCTCGAAGCCGAAGGTCCTGAGGATGAAGAGCGTGAACTCCAGCACCGACTCTATCTCCTCCTCAATCTGGTCTTCCCTGCAGAAGATGTGGGCATCGTCCTGGGTGAACCCCCTCACCCTCAGCAGCCCGTGGAGGACGCCCGATCGTTCAAACCTGTATACGGTGCCCAGCTCTGCATACCTCACAGGGAACTCGCGGTAGCTCCTGAGGGCGCTTTTGTAGATGGTGATATGGAACGGACAGTTCATGGGCTTTATCTCGTAATCGACGCCCTCGACCTCCATCGGTGAGTACATGTTCTCGCGATAGAAATCCCAGTGGCCGCTCTTCCTCCAGAGCTCCAGCTTCGCGATATGAGGGGTGTAGATCAGTTGATATCCGGACCTCAGGTGCTCGTCCCGCCAGAAATCCTCGATCACCTTCCTGATAATCGAGCCCTTCGGGTGCCAGAGGATCAGCCCGGCCCCTATCTCGTCGCTCGTGCTGAAGAGGTCGAGCTCCCTGCCGAGCCTCCGGTGGTCCCGCCTCTTGACCTCCTGGAGGAACTCCAGATAGGCCTCCAGCTTCTGCCGATCCTGGAAGGCGGTTCCGTAAATCCGTTGGAGCATCTTCCGCTTCTCGTCACCCCTCCAGTAGGCGCCGGCCACACCAAGGAGCTTGAAGGCCTTGATGTAACCCGTCGACGGGAGATGGGGTCCTCTGCAGAGATCGATGAAGCCCCCCTCTTCATAGACGGTGACCTCCCTGTCCTCGATCTCCTGGAGCAGCTCCACCTTGTAGGGCTCGCCCATCTCTCTGAAGAGTTTCAGGGCCTCTTCCTTCCCGAGGGTACGCTTCACAAAGGGCCTGTCCTCGGCGATGATCTCTCTCATCCTCTCCTCGATCCTGTCAAGGTCTTCAGGTGTAAAGGGTCTCTCCGTGTCAAAGTCATAATAGAAGCCCTCTTCGGTCGAGGGCCCGATGGCGATCCTTGTCTCCGGGAAGAGATCCTTCACTGCATGGGCCATCACATGGGATGTGCTGTGCCTGTAGATCTCGATGCCCTCCCTCGTCTCAAGGGTCACCGGCTCGATCACGGCGTCTTCGGGCAGGCCTTCAGCATCCTCAATGTCGTGGATGACGGAGTCGACCTTGATGGCCACCGCACCCATCTCCCTCAGGAGCTCCGGAAGACCCTCTCCGGAGACCTCCCTCACCTCATCGTCGATCTTGATATTTATGACTGACCTCCCTTGACCTCTGTCCGTCCTTCGCCAGACCCTTTCAAGGGCTGCAGTATTGATCACCCCACGGCCCTGCACAGGACGGGGCCTATCAAGAGATTATACAGGATTCTCCGTACCGTTTTCAATTGAAAAGGGGGCAGCCACCCCCTCCTCCGATCCCTCTCCTTGAGGGCGTTGACAGGAAACGGCGAAACCGGCTTTAATATACAGCGCGGGGGATGTGATTGACCTCATAAACACAACAAAAGGAGGCGTCATGAAGAGATCGGAAGTGATCAGGCTCTTGAATCAGGACCTCTCGGGCGAGATCGAGGCGATACTGGTGTACATGCGGAACAGCTTCGTCACCGGTCAGTGCCGCCCGAGCAGAGGGATGGAGGAGATCGCCAAGGACGAGATGCGTCATGCTGAATGGCTCGCTGAGCTGATCGTGGACCTCGGCGGCGTCCCCACAATGCAACACAGGCCGCTGAATTTCGGCAGGGGAGGCACCGAGGGGTATCTGAAGCGACTGATCGCCCTCGAGGAGGAGGCGATAGCGATGTACTCAGAACACATAAGGCTGATCAAGGACGAGAGGGTTGCCTCGAGACTGAAACGGATACTCGAGGAGGAGATCGAACACCGGGATGAGTTCAGCGAGCTCCTTGGAGAGGTGAAGAAGGGCGGATAGGCCCTCAGTCCTTCCCGACGTAGATGTCCAGGTACTTGAAGTAGGTCTTCAACACCCTCTTTACGTACTTCCTCGTCTCCCTGTAAGGGATGTCCTCGATGAACTCGTCGACATCCCGGTACCGGTGGGAGTCGAGCCATCTCCGGACCGCTCCCTCTCCAGCGTTATAGGCGGCGGCAGCAAGAGGGATCGACTTGAACTCCTCGAGAAGCTGTTTGAGATAGAGACTGCCGAGGGTTATATTGAGATGGGGAGGGATGATGTCCCTCGAGGAGGTGACCTCGACCCCTCCGCTCAGCGACCTCGCCATCCTCCTTGCGGTATAGGGCATGAGCTGCATCAGCCCCACTGCACCGGCCCGTGAGAAGGCGTCCTCGTCGAACCTGCTCTCTTCCCTCATGACCGAGTATATTATCAGGGGATCGATGGCGAACTCCTCGGCAACGCCCATCACTATCTCCCTGTATGCAACGGGGTAGGATATCCTGTGGGCGCCGTCGAAGGCCCCCGTCCTGTTCGCACAGCGCAAGGCCTCGTTATAGGCCCTGATCCTGTGAAGACCGATGCAGACGAGCGACCTCTCCGAGCCCTTCGATGTCGACTCGAAGGCAAGGAGCTCCTTCACGGCATAATCGTGCAGCCCTAAGGCCTCAAGGAGCTCAGCCCGTCTCAATCTCCTTGCGAGCCTTCCGGAGACAGGGGTGCCTGTTTCCTCGGTGAGGGCAGTTCCGATATCCCGCAGGGGGGTGCCCCTTGCAGGTACGCCTGAACGCAACCCGACCATGACCGAGTAGAAGGAATCCTCGGGCAGACGGCGATAAAGCCTGCCGGCATCGAATCCGCGCCTCTCGAGGGCCCTGGCGTACCAGTAGAGGTACTTCGGGGCCCTGTGCCTCTTGTAGAGGGTCTTGAGGTTGTATGAGGCGCTCAGGTAGTTGCCCGTCAGGTACTCTGTCCATGCGATCTGCCAGAGGGCCTCCTCCTTGCAGGGGTAGCCCCTGTAGAGCCTTCTGAATACGCCGAGGGCCCTGTTGACCCTGCCGTCACGCCTCTCCCCGAGCCCCTTCAGCATGTAGAGCCTGCAGGTGGCGGACGTCCTCTCATGCCTCACCTTGCGGAGTATGCCGTTGAAGGCATCGAGGTCACCGTGCCTGTAAAGGGATATCGCGGCCTTGTACTCGTCCCCGCCCTTCCTGTAGTATAGGGCTGCCCTACGGTAGTCCTTCATCCTGAAGTACGTATCCGCCAGAGCGATGTACAGGGTCCTCACCCTCCGGAGGGGCTTCCTCCGGAGTGCGTTGAGGAGGAGGGCCTCGGACTCCTTCAGCCTCAGGGACTCGTAGAGGTTCCGGTTATGCACCAACACCTCCTCGACGGTGAGCTCCTCCGGGGAGATCATCCCCTGCACCTCACTGTAATACTCGCCCGCCCTGATGTAGAGGGACTTGAAGATCCTCCGGGCCTTCAGGTCCTTCCCCGACCGCTTCAACATCCGTGCATAGAGGTAAAGCGCCTCTTCATCGTCGGGATAATCCTTGAGGTAATCCTCGGCGGACCGCAGGGCCTCCCCCTCGAGGGAGGCGGGGACGGGGGCGTCTCCTGAGCAGCTGTCTCCCGTGGGGTCATGGTTCAGCATTGCATGGAGCGTCCTGAGCCTCAGGAGCCTCATCTCCCTCGTGAGGTACGTCCCGGAAAAGAGGACGAGGAACCTCTCTATCTCCCGGAGGCACCGGTGGTGATCATCTCTCTTACAGGAGTCCTTCGCCGTGAAGAAGAGCAGATAGTCCCTCAGCAGCCCGGCACGGTCGGCGTCGGAGGCGATACCTCTGACGACCTCTCTGTAGCGCGGATCGTCTGTCTCTTCCCTGACATCCCCGGGCATGCCGCCTTCCCCGCGGCCCTCAAGGACCGAAAGGACGAGGATGATGAAGGAGAGGATGAAGAGGGGGTTTCTGCAGACCGAGGCCCTCACTTCGACTTCGCCCAGTCGTATTTTCTTCTCTTCCTTCCATGTATGAACTTCTCGGCAGAGAGCGCTGCCACGCAACCGTTGGCAGCCGCTATGACGGCCTGCCTCACCTCGACACACGTGACGTCGCCTGCCGCAAAGACCCCGGGGATGTTCGTCTCCATCAGCCTGTTCGTTATCACGCACTCCTCGTCGCTCAGGTCCACGGCGAAATTGAGGAAGTCGACTATCGGCCTGCTGCCGTGGAGGTAGACGAACACGCCGTCCACGGGCAGATACTCGTCCCCTTCGTCGCTCACCCTCTTCAGGTGTATCTTCTCCACCACCTCATCACCTTCGATCTCCTCGACGATGTAGCCCCTCAAGACCTCCACGTTCCCTTCCACCGCCACGGAATCCTCAGCCACCTTGAGCTTCTCCGTCGGCGAGATCAGGTACACCTTCTCGGCGAAACGGCTGAGCACCTCCGACTCCTTAACGGCCTCTTCCGTGTTGCCGATGACGGAGACCGTCTTCCCCCTGAAGAAGGCCGCATCGCATATCGCACAGTAGCTCACACCCTTTCCGAGGAAGTCCTTCTCGCCCTTGATGGTCGGTTTCCGGCCCATTGCGCCCGTGGCGATGATCACCGATCTTCCGCGGAAGGTCCTGTCGATGGTGTAGACCTCTTTTATCTCACCCTCCAGTTTCACGCCGATGACCTGTGCCTCGACGTACTCTGCACCGAACCCGAGGGCCTGCTCCCGGAGTATCTCTATAAGCTCCCTCCCCGATATGGGTTCTTTGAGCCCAGGGTAGTTCTCGATCCTCTCGGCGAACGCGATAGCACTCGCTGCCGGTGATTTATCTACAACCACCGTCTTGAGATCCGACCTTGCGGCATACTGGGCCGCCGTAAGCCCCGCGGGTCCACCGCCGATGATAACGACGTCGTATGTGTCGTGCTCCGTCATCACTTCACCTCCACCAGGGTCTGTTCATGCCTCTTGCGAAGGCCCCGCCCACCTCTCCCGGGACCTAATGTTGCCGTGCCCCTGGCACGACGATGCCACCTGCAACGGGATGCACCGTGGCTGCCTCACTTCATTTTATCATAAACCCCTCGTCGATGTGACGTCGCGAAGACATGCGGCGGGAACGGAGCACCGCCCCCCTTTTTTCCGCTTCAGAGGCGCCGGATTATGTTGTAGTGGGTGTCCCTCTGCGCTGGTTTGAAGCCTGCAGAACGTATGGCATCGACTATCCCCCTCCTTGAGGCCCTGTAGCTTACACCTGCAGCCCTCACAACGTTCTCTTCGATCATGGTGGAGCCGAAGTCATTGGCTCCGAACCTCAGTGCGACCTGCGCCATCTTTATGCCCTGCGTGACCCATGAGGCCTGGATGTTGGGGAAGTTGTCAAGATACAGCCTCGAGACGGCGACGATCCTCAGGTACTCCGCACCGCCGGCTCCGAGGGGGCGGTCCTGCACGGTCTCTCCCAGTTCGGTGTTCTTCGGCTGGAAGCTCCAGGGTATGAAGGCGGTGAACCCCCCCGTCCTGTCCTGGAGTCCTCTGAGTGCGTCAAGGTGCTCCACTATATCCTCCGGCCCCTCGACGGAGCCGAACATCATGGTGGCCGTCGTCCTCATCCCGAGCCTGTGGGCCTCCTCCATCACCTCGAGCCACTCTGCAGACCTGATCTTCCGGGGGCTCAGGACCTGCCGCACCCTGTCGGATAGTATCTCAGCGCCTCCACCGGGGATGGAGTCAAGCCCCGCATCCCTCAGGCTCTGGAGCGTCTCCCCGACGGTGAGGTTGGCCCGCCCGGCGATGTAGTGTATCTCGGGAGGGGAGAAGCCGTGGATATTGATATCAAACCTCTCCTTTATGGATCTGAGCATCTCCAGGTAGAAGGAGAGGTCGAGGCCCGGATGGAGCCCTCCCTGGAGCAGTATCTGAGTGCCGCCCTCTTCAAGGGTCTCCTCGATCTTTCGGAAGAGCTCATCCCTCCCAAGGACGAAGGCCTCCGGAGAATCAGGCCCCCTGTAGTAGGCACAGAACCGGCAGCGGTTTATACAGACGTTGGTGTAGTTTATGTTCCTGTCCACAACGAAGGTGACCACACCTTCGGGATGGAGCCGCTTCCTCACCCTGTCGGCCTCACTGCCGAGCTCGAGCAGTCCTGAACCGGTCAGGAGCCTCAGCGCCGTCTCCCTGTCTATCCTCGTAACGGTCTCCATAGAGATTCAGTTCCCTGTAGAAGGCGTCCCTCTCCACGGGCACCTTGCCCGCCCCCCTGATCAGCCCGATCAGCGCCTCCCTGGTCAGCCCTTCGGAGGTGAGGGCGCCTGCTGCATGGGTGATCTTCTCCTCGACGACCGTGCCGTCGATGTCATCGGCGCCGAAGAGGAGGGCCACCTGGGTGAGCTTCTCGCCCAGCATCACCCAGTAGGCCTTTATGTGATCGAAGTTGTCGAGCACCAGGCGGCTTACGGCGATGGTCCTCAGGTCGTCGATCCCTGAGGGACGGCCGCCCCTTATCTCGGTGTTGAAGGGGTGGTAGGAGAGGGGGATGAAGGCCTGGAAGCCGCCCGTATCATCCTGTAGTCTCCTCAGCCGGATCATGTGGTCCACCCTGTCGGCATAGGACTCTATATGCCCGTAGAGCATGGTGGCGTTCGTCCTTATACCGAGCTCATGGGCCGTCCTGTGCACCTCGAGCCATCTCTCGGCGGTTATCTTCTCTGGACAGAGCCTCTTCCTGACCCCTTCACTGAATATCTCGGCCCCGCCGCCGGGCATCAGGTCGAGCCCGCTCTCCTTCAGCCTCGCCAGTGTCTCCCTCAGGCTCAGGCCGCTGATCCTTGAGAAGTGGTCCACTTCAACGGCGGTGAAGGCCTTGATGCCCAGCCGCGGAAACCTCTCCTTCACCGCCCTCAGCAGCTCCAGATAGTGCTCGAAGGGCCATTCGGGATGAAGCCCGCCCACCATGTGGAGCTCGCTCAGGCCCTCAGGTGAGCCTTCCAGCCTCTCCAGCACCTCCTCGGTCGAGAGCTCGAAGGCCCCCCGTTCCCCCTTCGACCTGCTGAAGGCACAGAAACGGCACCGGTTCAGACAGAGGTTCGTATGGTTGATGTGGCGGTTCTGTACGAAGTAGGCCCTTCCGCGGCTTCTCCTCTCCGCCGCGGTGTCAGCAAGCCTGCCGAGGAGGTGGATGTCGTCGGTCTCGAAGAGGGCCAGGGCCTCCTCGGGGGTGAGCCTCCCACCCCGGAGAACCTTCTGCTCAATCCTTCCAAGCATATATCTGATTATAAAACAATCAGGCCTGTTGAAGGCTCACAGGTCGGAGACGAACTCCCTGATCTTTCTCCTCACCTCCGGGTCGAAGATTATCTTTGCATGGTTCAGGGGGTGGTTGTGGTGCTCTACGGCGTGAGGGATCACCGAGCTGCCGGCGCTCACCAGGCCGTCGCCCTTACCCTTCAGCAGTTCCTCGGGGACCATCTCCTCAGGCAGAAAGGATACCAGGATATCCGGTATGGAGAGCATCTTCTCATAGCTGCCCTTGCGCCACCTGTAGAGGGTGAAGAGGGCGGGATCGGTCCCTCCCATGGAGAGGCCCTTCACACCTCTGAGGACCTCGTCGTCGAGGCTCCTTATGAAGGCCGAGCCTGGGAGGAGCTCCCTTATGGCCTCGCTCTTCAGAAACTCCGTCACCCTCCTGAGGACCCCCCGCACGGTGCCGATCTCGGCATTCATGAAGAACGGATACAGCACCTTCGAGAACCCGGAGAGCATCCCCGCCAGCCTGGCCAGCGAGCTCCCGCTGTGTGGCGTGGAGAGCGTAACCAGTCCGATGCACCTGAGATCGAGCAGCTCCACGGCCTTCCTTGCAACGAGCCCTCCCCTGCTGTGGGCGATGAGGACCACGCCTCTGGCGGCAATCCGCCCATGTCTGTCGAGCAGGAGCCCCAGCTCTTCCACGAGGGTCATGCAGTCCGTTGCAGGCCGTCTCTGGGAGTAGGCCATGACGGTATAGCCCTCGTTCATCAGGTCATGGAAGGACGTCTTCGGACTGCGGGGCTGGCGACCGGTGGTGATGTAGTCTTTAAGGGATGCCTCGCCCTCCGGCGGTTCAGGAGGCCCCTCGGAGAGCAGGACGGTCAGGGGGAAGCTGCCGGCGAGTATCCTCGTCTTCTCCGGCTCCGCCCATATGTTCATATCCATGCCGAGGCCGTGGATGAAGAGGCAGAGCGGGCTGTCCTTGAAGCCCCTGCGAAGGATGCACTCAGGGAGGGATGCCATCGCGTCGTCGGCGGATCTCCATCCCGGGCTCAGCTCTCTTTCAGCTTCTTCACGATCAACGGCAGCTCCTTCTTGAATTCAGGATGGATCCTGCCGAGAAAGACCTTTATGCCCTTGAGCTCCAGATCCAGATCGTCCATCCCTGCGATGAGGGACTCGATCTTCTGCATCTCGGACACAAGGGTCTGTATCTCCTTCTCAAGGAGTCTTATCCTCTCGTTCAACACCCTTTCTTCCTTCATCTGCGTTCCTTTCTGGGTTGGTGTCTCCTCTGATGAATGCGGGGCCTATCGTTTATGCTTCATCCTCCTGCGGAGTTTCCTGTGCTTGTGTTTGTTGATCTTCTTCTTACGCCATTTCTTGACGTTTCCCACTCACTCACCTCCTTTCTTAAACAGCAGATATGGATCAGGACGGGGCTCTCAGGGCCCTCCGAGATAAAAGTGACGGCCTATAGACCGTTTCTCCTGGATGCCTGCTCCATGAAGGCCTCGAGCTGGAGTTCCGTCGTGGAAGAGTCCGTTCCGTCAAAGGGGATGCTTATCGACGGCACACCGAACCTCTCCGATATCCCCCTCATGATCGCCGTCACCACCGTGCCGGGCATGCATCCAAAGGGCATCGCGTTGATGATCCCCGAGACCCCCTTCTCGATCAGGTCGATGGACTTGCCGACGCTGAGTATGGCCTCGCCCTCGAAGGAATCGTGCAGATAGGGTGAGGCCTTCTTCAGGATCACCCTCGTATCCGGTTCATGGAGGGTCTTCAGGAAGCCCTCAAAGGGTCTCTCAAGCCTTCGAGCAATCCGTTTTTGAAAGAGCCGCTTCAGCGAGATATCTATAATACCAGAGAAGTCCCTTTTTCGCAAGGACTTTTTAAGGGACATGAAGTTGATGTAGTACAACCACTCATCCACGGATGCGAGCCAGGCCTCGCCCCCGAGGGCCTCGATCCTCCTTATCAACTCTTCATTGGAGAACCTGTTCGACCTGACGAATATCTCACCCACGATCCCGATCAGGGGCTTCTTCACGTCGACCCTGGGGATGGCCTCGAAGTCCCTCCTCATCTGGAGCATGAAGGGCTGCAGGTCTCCGTTTGTACCGCTCAGGACGGCGGGAAGCCTCTGGAGGTAGTCGTTGTATAGCCTGTCTGTAGAGCCCTTCTCCCGCTCGTAGGGCCTCGTCTCGTGAAGGCACTTGGTGAGCATCTCGAAGGCGATGATCCCCTCCCATGACTTGGCGACGAAGTCCTTTCCCACGATCCCGATATCCTTGTACAGGGTCACATCCTGCACGGGAGAGAATATCGGGACGTCCTTGAACCCGAGCTCGTCGAGGACCATCCTGTGGAAGACGTTGTACTGACCGAACCTGCACGGTCCCGTACCGGAGGGCATGAAGAAGGCCGACTCCTCGGGCCTGAAGCCGCTGGAGAAGACCTTCTTGAGCATATCGCCCGTCGTGACGGTGCAGGGATAGCACTCCTTCCCGGTCACGTACCTCCTGCCGATCTCGAGCGCCTCGGCATCCGTCTCGGGGAGCACCTCGGCCGGCACGCCGCAGCACTCGAAGGCGGCCTTGAGCGCGAAGGCATGGTCTGACATCCTCGGCAGATAGACGGTCCTCCTTCGGAAGGAGCTCCTTATCATGAACTCCTTCCTCTCGAGCCTCTTCGGCGGAGGGGTCTCGCGGCAGTGTATCCTGCCTGCCTCGAGCTGTGCGTCGATGCTGTCGAGGAAGGCCTCGCACCTCGTGATCGCCCCTGCATCGGCGCTGTGCTCGTCTATCTCGATGTTGAGGCAGGGCTTGCCTGCAAGCTCCTTCTCGAAGAACTTCAGGATGAACGAATCAGGCCCGCAGGAGAAGCTGCCGATAAATATAGGGTAGAGGTGTCCATGCTTCTTGACGACCCTCGCCGCCTTCAGTATCCTCTGGCCCGACCTCCAGTACATATCGGGCCAGTCCTCGTGGATCTCCTCCTCCGGGAGGAGGTCCATAGGGATGGAGAGGACGTCGAGGGTCGCGAGCTTTCTCGGTATCTCAAGGTTGACCCCCATATCGAAGGCGTTGTAGGACCTGCCTATAATCACCACCGCCCGTTCATCCAGCCCTGAGAGGACCTCCCTCCCCCTCTCCTTGATACGACTGACGAAGCCCTCCTGCGCCAGCTCCGCCTTCCGCATCGCCCTTCTCAGCTCTCCCGCCCTGATCCCGAAGGGACCCAGGGTCCGCTTCAGCTCCTTGAAGATGAACTCCTCCCCCCTCTTGAGATCGACGATGGGCGTGATGATCTCCGCCTCCCTGAAGGCGACCCTCGCCTGATAGGGGAAGCTCTGGGTGAGGGGACAGGCATGCCCCTTCTCATAGGGGTCATCCTCGGTATTCATGTTCACGAAGCTGGGGATGAAGATCCTCCTGACACCTGACTCCAGGAGGTGCCTGACGTGTCCGTGGGCCACCTTGACGGGGAAGCACGTCTCAGCGAGCACCGTCTCCGTACCGATGTTGACGATCCTCTTGTTGGTCCTGGGTGAGACCACCACCTCGAAGCCGAGCTCCCAGAGGAGGGTGCTCCAGTAAGGGAGATGGTCCTGGAAGTAGAAGACGTAAGGGAGCCCCATCCTGCCCCTGCCTGAGAGGGCGTGCGAGCCCTGCAGCGCCTCCGACCGCTCCCTGTGGGGCCTCCAGAGCTCCTCCTCCCTGAAGGCGAAGAGGTCCGGCAGGTCCTTGTTCGTCCTCCTTCTGACGTCGTACTTCTCACACCTGCCGCCGTAGAAGAGGTACCTATCCTCCCCCTCTATCTTCACCCTGTTGATCTCGCAGAGGTTCTCACACCCCTTGCACTCGAAGGAGCTCTGCCGATAGGGCCGGCCGGCAAGGTCGAAGCCCTTGAAGACCGTGGCTGAGCCGCTTCTGCTCATCCGTTCCTTGGCTATCAGGGCCATGCCCACAGCGCCGGTCACGTCATGGTGGGGCGGCACCGTGATCTCCTTACCGAGAAACTTCTCAAAGGCGGCCACCACGGCCTTGTTGAACGCCGTGCCTCCCTGGAAGAATATGCGGTCTCCGATGCGTCTTCCCGCCACCACCCGGTTGATGTAGTTCTCCACTATCGAGTACGCCAGCCCTGCCAGGAGGTCGTTCTTGCGCGCTCCCCGCTGGAGGTTCGCCATCAGGGAGTTCTCCATGAAGACCGTGCATCTCTCACCAAGCCTGCAGGGGTGTTCCGAGGAACAGGCGCACTCTGCGAACTCGTCCTTGATCGAGATGTTCAACTTCTCCGCCTGCTCTTCAAGGAATGAACCGGTGCCGGCGGCGCAGGCCTTGTTCATCTCGAAATCCACAATGACCCCGTCGCTGAGGGAGATGTACTTTGAATCCTGGCCCCCGATCTCGAAGATGGTGTCAACCCCTGGATCGATGAAGACCGCGGCGGTTGCCTGTGCCGTGATCTCGTTCTTCACCACATCGGCTCCGACGAAATCGGCGATCATGTACCTGCCCGACCCTGTTGTGCCCACCCCGCAGACCCGGACGCCGTCGCCGATCTCCTGCCCTATCTCCCGCAGACCCTGCCTCACGGCCTCGATCGGCCTTCCCGCCGTCATCAGATACCGCTTTGCTATCAGCCTGTTCTCTTCGTCTATCACCGCGAGGTTGGTGCTGATGGAGCCGATGTCTATGCCCAGGTAGACCTTCAGCGGCCCCTCCCGAGAGGCCTTCCGGTCCGGGACCGCACCGCTGAGCTTGAGACCCGGGCTCAGATGCCTCTCCCTGAAGCCGTCCCCCTCCTGGACGAGGGGCCTCTGGCCCGGCCCTGTGTGCCCCAGGGAGCGGACAGCGTCGTGGAGCCTGTCAAGGTCCAGGACCGCCGCCTTTCCGTCCTCCAGCGCCTTGAGCGCGGCCCCTATCGCTCCCATCACGGCCGTGTGCTCGGGTATTATCAGTTCCTCCACCTCGAGGACCTCCCTGAAGGCCCTCACCATCCCCCTGTTGAGGGCCACCCCTCCCTGGAAGGATATCTTCAGGGGCAGGGGCCTGCCCCTCACGATCGAGCCCTTGAAGTTCCTCGCAACGGCGAAACAGAGACCGGCCACTATATCCTCCACAGGGGTGGCTATCTGCTGCAGATGGATCATGTCAGACTTGGCGAAGACACTGCACCGCCCCGCTATCCTCGGAGGCTTCCTGGAGCGGAGCGCCATCTCGCTGAACTCCTCTATGCTCAGCCTCAGCCTCTCCGCCTGCTGATCAAGGAAGGAGCCCGTACCGGCGGCGCATACGGAGTTCAGGGAGAAGTCGTTGATGCTTTCGCGCTCGAGGATTATGAGCTTCGAGTCCTCCCCACCCATCTCAACTATTGTGTGGACATCGGGATAGAGCCTCTTCGTCGATGTACTGTAGGAGACGAGCTCATTGACATGTTCGGCACCGGCCGCCCTCGCCATAAGCTTCCCCGTGGAGCCGGTGAAGACGACCCTGATGTCGGGATACCTTGCAGAAACAGCCCTGAGGAGTTCAACGGCCTTCTCCACGGGATGTCCCAGGTGCCGGTGATACTCCGTGTGGACGACCCTGCCGTCGTCATCCAGAACGGCCGCCTTGACGCTTACCGAGCCTCCGTCTACTCCTACGATCAGGGACATCTTGACCTCCGGATAATCGTTAGAGATGATTTATAAATTATACTATCATAAAACTATATTAAATTCTATGAGCAGGGCTCGGCTTCAACCGCACCGGCCGATGTTGATCCTGTGTGCGAGACAGCCTGCACCGAATCCGTTGTCTATGTTGACCACGGCGATCCCGGGGACACAGGAGTTCAGCATCGAGAAGAGGGCTGTCAGTCCACCGAGGGAGGTCCCGTAACCTGCGGAGGTCGGGACACCGATGACGACCTTGTCCGTGATACCACCCACCACCGAGGGGAGTGCCCCTTCCATGCCGGCGGCGACGACCACCACGTTCGCCTCCTCCAGGAGCCCTCTCTGTGCGAAGAGCCTGTGGATGCCGGCCACTCCCACGTCGCACACGGATTCGACCCTGCTGCCGAGGAAGGATGCCGTCAGCGCCGCCTCTTCGGCGACGGGGATGTCCGACGTTCCAGCGGTCATCACCAGGACGAACCCTCGTTTTGAGGCCTCCTCCCCGGCGGTGATGACCCTTGATCGCGGATGGTATCTCGCCTCCTTGATGGCCAGCGCCCTGTATATCTCCTCATCGGCCCTGGTCACGAGCAACCTGCCGCTCCTGCTGTAGATCGTCCTCGATATCTGCAGGACCTCCTCGCGGGTCTTCCCTTCCGCAAGGACCACCTCCGGTATCCCCTGTCTCAGGGTCCTGTGGTGATCGACGTGAGATGGGCCTACGGCCTCGAAGGGGAGCACCTTCAGCTCCTCCAGGGCGGTCTCGGGCGAGAGAACCCCGTCGCGCACCTTCCGGAGGATCTCCTTAAGCTGAATGACATTCATGGCTAATATATATTATAATTTTCTTACATTCTTTTAAAATACTTGACTTTTTTCACTGTTAGCAATAAAATTTCATTGAGGGATCATGACTTGAATCCCGGGACTTTTGATACATTAAAATAAGCGGGTTCGGCTCGCAAATGAGAGGTGAAAGATGAGCAAGAAACTTCTTTTGGCCGATGATAGCGTAACGATCCAGAAGGTCGTTGAACTGATCCTGACCGATGAGGACTTCGAGATCAGGTCGGTCAACGACGGAGAGGAGGCCTGGTCTGCAGTAAAGGAATACATGCCGGACATTATACTCGCCGATATAGAGATGCCCAGGATGAACGGCTACCAGTTGTGCGAGAGGGTCAAGAACGACGAGATGACCGCTCATATCCCGGTCATCCTCCTGGCCGGCGCCTATGAGCCGATAGACGAGGAGCTTGCAAGGTCCGTGGGCGCCGATGACTATATAATAAAGCCCTTCGAATCTCATGAGCTCATGGCGAAGTTGAGCGGTGCGCTGGAGGAAGAGGCGGTTGCTGAAGGCCTGGAGGAGGCCTATGCGGAGGAAGAGGAGGTGGTCATGGCCGCTTCTGAAGACACGGGCGCAGCGCCGGAGACCGCCGCGATGGAGGCCGCGGCCGTTGCAGCCGAGGAGCCCGCGGCTGCTGAGACCGCCGAGACCGCTCCGGAGAAAGGAGAAGAGGAGGAGGAGGAAGAGGTCTGGGTGGGCGAGGACCTGACCCTGGAGCCCTCCGAGGAGACCTGGGGACTGGAGGAAGAGCTGAACTTCGATGACGAGGCCGAGGCCCTGGAGGCCATAGAGGAGCCCCTGGCAGAGGAGACCGGGGGTGAGCCCGCCGTCGGGGAAGAAGAGGCGGTCAAGGAAAGACCCGCCGTGGAGGTCCCCCTGCCGAGTCCGGAGGAGATGAGGGCGATCGCGGAGGAGAAGATCTCCGAGCTGGTCAACTCCCTGGACAGAAACGAGTTTTACGCCGCCTTCACCTCCGCCGTGGAGAAGAACCTGAAGGAGGCCCTCGGCAGCCTGGACATTCAGGGGATCATAGCGGACAACGTCTCCAGCATCGTGAGGTCATCGATGGAAGGGATGGTCGCCGAGACCGCACCAGGGCTGATCAGCGAGGCGCTGAAGGGTGTGATGGACGACATGAGCGGGTCATTGAGGGAGCAGATCGAGAGGATCATATGGGAGACCGTACCTGAACTTGCCGAGACCATCATCACCCGTGAAGTGGAAAGGATAAAGTCCGCCTTCTGAGCCTTTGCATCTCTTGTAACCGTCAGGAGATCAAGCCTTAAACATGAGCCGTACCTAATCCGGGGCAAGCCTTCCAGGGCTTGCTCCTGTTTTATTGCTCTGCGGACCGGATGGACGTAACCGCTTCCGTGCCCGGAACGGGGGCACGGAGTCGCTGTAGACATTCATGAACAGGAGCTTGAGGTATGGGTGAACTTGGCAGAAGCTACAGATTCAACGACGAGATGAAGTGGTACGAGCTGTGGCAGAGGGAGGGCCTCTTCCGGCCCGAGGTCAACCCCGAGGGTGAACCCTACTGCATCGTGATCCCGCCGCCGAACGTCACGGGATCGCTGCATATGGGGCACGCCTTGAACGCCACCCTGCAGGACATCCTCATCCGGTGGAAGAGGATGCAGGGGTTCAGGGCGCTCTGGTTGCCGGGGACCGACCATGCGGGCATAGCCACCCAGAACGTGGTGGAGAGGGAGCTCGGCCGTGAGGGGCTCGACAGGTACACCCTCGGCAGGAAGGAGTTCCTCAGGAGGGTGTGGAGGTGGAAGGAGGAGTACGGCGAGAGGATCATCAACCAGCTCAAGCGGCTCGGTGCATCCTGCGACTGGTCAAGGCAGAGGTTCACCCTCGACGAGGGCCTCTCCAGGGCCGTCAGGGAGGTCTTCGTGAAGCTCTTCGAGGACGGACTGATATACAGGGACCTGAGGCTGATAAACTGGTGCCCGAGGTGTCATACGGCCCTCTCGGACCTCGAGGTGGAACACGAAGAACTGGAGGGCAGGCTCACCTTCATCCGATATCCCCTCTCCGGGGACGAGGGTGGCTATGTCGTCGTCGCCACCACGAGGCCGGAGAGCATGTTAGGCGATGCAGCCGTTGCGGTCCACCCGGAGGACGGCAGATACAAGGACCTCGTGGGAAAGATGGTGAAGCTCCCCCTCACCAGGCGGGAGATCCCGATCATAGCGGATGAAGGGGTCGACCCTCAGTTCGGGACCGGTGCGGTCAAGGTCACCCCGGCTCATGACTTCAACGACGAGGCCATCGCGAGGAGGCAGACCCCGAAGCTCCCCTTCATCTCCGTGATCGACGACGACGGAAAGATGACCGATGCAGCCGGCAAGAACTACGCCGGTCTGGACAGGTACGAGTGCAGGAGAAAGGTGCTCGAAGACCTCAAAGAGCTCGGCCTCATCGAGAAGGAGCAGAGGCATCTGCATTCCGTCGGGCATTGTTACCGGTGCAAGACCATCATCGAGCCTCTCTCCACAGTCCAGTGGTACGTCGACGTCAAGGGGCTTGCGGAAGAGGCGGTGAAGGCCGTCAGGGATGGAAGGATAGGGCTCATCCCCGAGGGGTGGAAGAAGAGCTATTTCGCCTGGATGGAGAACATCAAGGACTGGTGCATATCCAGGCAGATCTGGTGGGGCCATCAGATACCGGTCTGGTACTGCCCCTATTGCAAGACCGAGGAGGGTCAACATCAGGGGGACCTCATCCACGTGACCCTGTACAGGCCCCTCAACGCCGGCGGTGATGAAGTGAGGGGAGGGACCTACACGGAGCTGAGACTCCGCGGGCTGGCACCTGAAGATATCGTCAACAACGCCAAGACCGTCAAGGTGGAGATGACGGTGAAGCCGATCTGCTCAAGGGAAGACCCCGGGGAGTGCCCCTTCTGCGGCAGTAAGGAGCTCATCAGGGACAACGATGTGCTGGACACCTGGTTCTCTTCCGCCCTCTGGCCCTTCTCCACCCTCGGCTGGCCTGACGACACCGATGACCTCAAGACCTATTACCCCACAAGCGTGCTCGTTACGGCCTTCGACATCCTGTTCTTCTGGGTGGCCAGGATGATCATGATGGGTCTCAGGTTCATGGATGACATCCCGTTCCATGACGTCTACATACACGCGATAGTGAGGGATGCGACAGGACAGAAGATGAGCAAGTCGAAGGGGAACGTGATAGATCCGCTCCTGATGATCGACCGGTTCGGCGCCGATGCCTTCCGCTTCGCCCTCACGGCCTTTGCAGCGCAGGGAAGGGATATAAGGTTCTCCGAAGAGCGGGTCGAGGGTTACAAGAACTTCATCAACAAGCTCTGGAACGCAGCCAAGTTCATACTCACGAATACCGAGGGGGTCGTGCCTGCATCCACGCATGAGACGTCATGGAGGGACGATCTCGACATACCGGGGAGGTGGATACTGAGCAGGCTCTCGAAGACCGCTGAGAGGATCAACACAGCCCTCGGTGAGTACAGGTTCAACGACGCCGCCAATGCGATCTACCAGTTCATCTGGCACGAGTTCTGCGACTGGTATATCGAGCTCTCGAAGCCGATAATCTATGACCAGGGCCGGAGCGGGGCAGACACCGGAGCCGACCCCGCGGTGAAGGAATCCCGGGGACTGAAGGCCGCCACCCTCCGGTGCCTCCTCCATACCCTGGACGGCTCCCTCAGGCTTCTGCACCCCTTCATGCCCTTTGTAACGGAGGAGATCTGGCAGGCCCTCCCCCATACGGACAGGAGCATAATGATCAGCCCCTTTCCGCATCCCGAAGAAAGCGACGCGGACGCAGAGGAGAAGATGTCCTACATCATGGAGGCCATCTCGGGCATACGGAGCATCCGTGGAGAGCTGAACATGGCGCCCTCCCTCGAGCTGACGGCACAGATAAAACCCAACAACCCCGGGATCGGCGAGGTCCTCAAAGGCAACGCCCTCTATATCAGCAGGCTCGCACGGACGAAGAAGCTCGAGGTCGACACCGCCGTCAGGAAGGGTAAGGGCGTCGCCACCTCTGTAAGAGACCACCTCGAGGTCTATGTTCCCCTCGAAGGGCTTCTCGATGTAGACTCCGAGCTGAGACGACTCAGGAAGGATCTGCAGAAGATCGAGGACTCCATCACCGCCCTGGACAGGAAGCTCCTGAACGAGGAGTTCCTTAGGAAGGCACCGAAGGAGGTCGTGGAGAAGGAGAAACTGAAGTACAACGAATTTACGCTCAAGAAGGAGAGGATCCTTGAGAGCATCGATAAACTCCAAGAGCTAAAGGGGGAAGACGATGGGCGGAAGAAAGAGGGAAGTTGAGAAGAAGGACCTCGGCCTCATAGACGCCGAATTCGTGAGCGTGGCCCAGAGCACCGTCAGGTCCGTGGAGGCAGGGCACGTGGAGCTGCAGCAGGTCGGTGCACTCAGTATCGACGGAGAGAGGGTGGAGGTGACACAGGGTGCAGCATGCCTCGTTCGAGGCGACGACGTCAAGCTGAACCAGAGCATAAGCGGCGTCACCTCTGGAAACAGCACCAGGCTCCAGCAGTCCTTCTCCTCGGTCACCATATCCAGGGGTGACGCGCAGGTCGTAAACAGTGCGTCGTGCCTGATCGCCGCCAGGGAAGTGACGGCCGAGAATGCAAAGACCATCCTGCTGCTTGCGAACAACGTCGAGGGCAACGTCCAGACCCTGCTTGACTGGAGGTCGGCCCTCTCTCTGGGAGCCGTCATAGGCGGCTTCATGGGCTTTCTCTCGCTCCTGAGGAGATAGGGATGGTTCCGTACAGAGGCACTGTCAGGGAGTTTCTCTCAAGCGCCCTGAAGGAGGATATAGGCACCGGTGATCTCACCACCGGTCTGATCGTACCCTCAGGCCACACCTCGGAGGCCGTCATCCTCGGCAGGGAGGACTTCGTCCTCGCCGGGCTTCCCTTCGCCGGAGAGGTCTTCGAACTGCTCGACAGGGGGCTCTCCTTCCAGGCCCACCTCAACGACGGCGAGGAGGTGAAGGCGGGGCAGAGGATCGCAACCCTGAGGGGTCCCACGAGGGCGATCCTGACGGGCGAACGGGTGGCCCTCAACATACTGCAGAGGCTCTCCGGGATAGCCACCCTCACGAGGAGGTTCGCGGAGCTGATCTCAGGCACCGGAGCCCGCCTCCTTGATACGAGGAAGACGACGCCGGGCATGAGGTGTCTCGAGAAGTACGCCGTAAGGATCGGCGGCGGGCATAACCACCGCTTCGGCCTCTACGACGGCATCCTGATCAAGGACAACCACATAACGGCAGCGGGAGGGATAAGCAGGGCGGTGGAATGCACCAGGGAAGGGGCACACCACCTGATGAAGATAGAAGTGGAGGTGAAGGGCATCGAGGAGCTTAAGGAGGCGCTCCAGGCGGGGGCGGACGTGGTCATGCTCGACAACATGCCGGTGGAGACGATCAGGGAGGCCGTGGGGATCGTCCGCGGCCGGAGCCCCGGAACGCTCGTCGAGGCCTCCGGCGGGGTGGGGCTGGAAAACATCCGGGAGATAGCCCTCACCGGGGTGGACTTCATCTCCGTCGGCGCCCTGACCCACTCGGCCCGGGCGGTGGACATAAGCCTGGAGATCCTCGAAGGTCTCTGAAGGGATGCCCCGGTTTTTGATATTTTACGACCCATATATGCTATGATAGATATGGCCGCTCGTCGGCCCCTTCCCGGAAAGGCCTTGTGACGCACACGCGCCCATAGCTCAACTGGATAGAGCGCCGGACTACGAATCCGTAGGTTGGGGGTTCGAATCCTCCTGGGCGCACCATAAAAGCGCAAGGCCTGCGTTGCCGGAATCCCGGGTCACCGGAGCTGAAGACATAGGCCTCCCCGTCCTCACTCCAGCACGGGTATCCTCAACGTGAAGGTCGTACCCCTTCCGGGTTCACTCCTGACGGTGATCTCGCCATTGTGCTTCTTCACTATGTCGTAGGCTATGCTGAGGCCCAGACCGGTCCCCTTCCCCACCTCCTTCGTGGTGAAGAAGGGCTCGAATATCCTGTTGAGGTTCTCTTCAGGTATGCCGCAACCCGTGTCTGATATGGATACGAAGATCGAGCCCTCCTCCTGCCACGTCCTTATCGCTATCTCTCCCTGCGTCTCTATCGCATGGGCCGCATTGACCAGGAGGTTCATGAAGACCTGGTTCAGCTGCTGAGGGAAACACCTGGTCAGCGGTATCTCCCCGTAGTCCTTCCTGACGGTGGCCTTGTACTTCAACTCGTTCCAGACGATGTTCAGGGTGCTCTCGATGCATTCGTTGATGTCGGCATGCTTGTACTCCGCCTCATCCACCCTCGAGAAGCCCTTCAGGTCCTGCACTATCTTCTTCACCCTCTCGGCGCCCTCGAGGGACTCCTCTATCAGGGTCCCCACGTCGTCGATTATGTAGTCAAGCTTCAACCTCCTCCGCTTCTCCTCGAGTTCAGCCTTCCTCACGGGATCACCGATGGAGCCGACCACCTCTGACTGCAGACGTATGAACTCCACGAGCCTCTTCAGGTACTTCCCGAGGGTGCCGAGATTGCTCGATATGAAGCCTATGGGGTTGTTGATCTCATGCGCCACCCCCGCTGCAAGCTGCCCTATCGAGGCCATCTTCTCAGACTGGAGTATCTTGGACTGGGCCTGCTTCAGCTCGGTGTAGGTCCGCTCAAGCTCCCTGCCTTTCCTCTCCAGTTCCATGGTGATCTCTTTCAGCTCCGTTGCATCATGGATCGTGATCACCGTTCCCGAGATCTCGTTGAAGCGGATGTCCCTGAAGGGATAGGAATTGAGCACATACCACCTGCCGCTCTCCTTGTGGAACAGCTCTACCCCCCGTTCGTAAAGGATACCGAGTTTGACGTCGAACCCGTTCAGCACCTCCTCCCAGTCCTTGCCGATGATGCCGTCGTAGGAGGTCTTCAGGAAATCAACCACCGCCCTGTTGCACCTCCTTACCGCTCCGCCGGCATCGGTGAGGATGACCATATCCTCTATACAGTCCATGGTTCTCTCCCACTCCTTCTTCGCGATCTCCACCTGTTTGAAGAGCCTGTTCAGCTCCTCGTGCTTCTGGAGCAGGACCTGCTGGTTCTCACGGAGCTGCCTCTCCGCCCTCTCGCGCTCCTCTTCCATTCGCTTCCGCTCGGTGATGTCGCGCATGATCATGACCATGCCGAAGTAGTTTCCGTTCTTCTTTATTGGCGAGGCGGTTATCTCGAACTCCCTTCCCCTGTAGGTGATCTCGCTGGTGAGATACATCCCTTTCCTGCAGGCCTTGAAGGCCTCGAAGAGCCCCTCTGACGACCACCGGCAGCAGTTTAGTATCGATCTTCCCGCAACCTCGGAGTTCTTCACCCCGAAGATCTCCTCGGCCGAGGCGCTGAGGAGCACCACGTTGTCATCCGCGTCAGAGAGGATGATCCCCTCCTTGACCCCGCCTATCAGGGACTCGAGGCGGAACTTCTCGGCGAGTACCTCACGCTGCGCATCCGCGAGCTGGGAGGCCATCATGTTGAAGGAGACGGCGAGCTCTCCGATCTCGTCCTTCGTGACCACCGGAGCACGGATGGAGAAGTCTCCCCCTGCGAGCTTCCGGGTGACCCTCGACAGAACGGTCACAGGCGTAATGATCTTCCTGGCAAACAGGTATGCGAGAAGGAGGGCGAGGACCGCGATCACACCTCCGAGCTCGAATATGCGTATCCTCAGGGCCTCCATCGGAGCGAAGGCCCTGGCTGTGTCGATCTCGGTGAGGAGGGTCCAGTCCATATCCGGTATGCAGATCGAGACCCCGATCACTTCCCTGCCGTGGAAGCTCCTGTAGATGGATGTGGTCGTCTTACCCGAGGCGCATGCATTCACGGGCGGCGTGTCGATCTTCTCCACCTCCGATCCCTTGCTGTACAGTGACGATGTGATCAGTTCCCTCTCCCTGTCGACGAGATATATATCGAAGTCCTCCCCCGTCCTCGACCCCCCGCCCGATGCACCCTCCCCTATTCCCGCT
>WGEZ01000097.1 GCA_015492515.1 Nitrospirota bacterium | reverse complement strand
CGGACATCCTGGGGACAGGGGCGATGGGGGTGGCTCTCATATCAGCCATCCTTGCATCTGATGACATAGAGGATGAAACCAGAAAGTTCACGAGGTTACTGTCATGACAAGGATAGAATCGGCCAAGAGGGGAACGATAACGGAGGAGGTCGAGCGGTGCGCCGGCCTCGAGGGAGTCTCTCCGGATGGGTTGAGCAACGATATCGCTGCGGGTGTCACGGTGATCCTGAGGAACAGGACGCGCCGGATCGAGCCCGTTGCAGTGGGAAGGGGCCTCAGGACAAAGATCAACGCCAATATCGGTACATCAAAGGACAGGGTCTCCTTCGAGGAGGAACTGGAGAAGCTGGAGGTCCTCCTCCGTCACGGTGCTGACGCGGTGATGGACCTCTCAACGGGGGGTCCGATAAAGGACATGCGGAGGCTGATGCTCGGGAAATCCCCCGTACCGGTCGGCACGGTCCCCATCTACGAGGCGGTCGTGAGGGCAGCGGAGGCCTACGGCGGCATCGCGAAGATGACCGTGGACGACCTCTTCAGCGTGATCGAGGCCCACGGTGAGGAAGGGGTTGATTTCATCACCGTCCATTCCGGCCTCACGCTCAAGGCCGTGGAGCACCTCCGCAACGAGGGCCGGATGCTCGACGTCGTAAGCCGCGGCGGTGCCTTCCTGATCGAATGGATGATCTACAACGAGAGAGAGAACCCCCTCTACGAGCATTACGACAGGCTCCTCGAGATCGCTGCGAGGTACGACATGACCCTCAGCCTCGGCGACGGCATGAGGCCCGGGTGCCTCGCTGACGCCACAGACAGGGCACAGGTCCAGGAGCTCATCACCCTCGGGGAGCTCCACCAGCGGGCCCTCGATGCAGGGGTGCAGAGCATGATCGAGGGGCCCGGCCATGTACCGCTGAACCAGGTGGAGCTGAACATAAGGATGGAGAAGGAGCTCTGCAACGGTGCGCCCTTCTACGTCCTCGGCCCCCTTGTGACCGACATCGCCATGGGCTACGACCACATCGCGGCAGCCATCGGCGGTGCGATCGCCGGTGCTGCCGGTGCCGACTTCCTCTGCTACGTCACCCCTGCCGAGCATATCAGGCTCCCGTCGATCGACGACGTGAGGGAAGGCGTGATCGCATCCAGGATCGCCGCCCATGCAGCCGACATCGCCAGGGGGGTCCCCGGTGCGATCGAGAGGGACAGGGAGATGGCCCGCCGAAGGAAGGCCCTCGACTGGGAAGGCCAGATAAGCCTCAGCCTCGATCCCGAGAAGGTGAGACGCTACCGTTCCGAGACCCCTCCCTCTGAGGCGGACGTCTGCAGCATGTGCGGTGAGTTCTGCGCCATCAGGACGGTGGAGAAGGCGATGAAGAAGTGACCCCCGCCCTCAGCACGAGGTCCCTCAGTGCGGCGATGAACAGCGGGTGGGTGTTCAATGCCTCGACCCTTCTCAGCTCCATCCCTTCCCGCTCGGCCAGCTCCCTGTACAGGATGTCTATCTCATAGAGCGTCTCGATATGGTCCGAGACGAAGCTCACGGGCACGATCATCACCCTCCTGACCCCCTTCCTCCCGAGCTCGACGATCACCTCATCAGTGGACGGCCCGAGCCACCTGACAGGACCGCTCCTGCTCTGGTAACAGAGGCGGTGAGGCGGCGCCTCCCCGAGCCTCTCCAGCAGGGCCCTGACCGTCCCCTCCACCTCTCTTACATAGGGATCGCCCTCTTCGACGAACCTCATCGGGAGGCTGTGAGCGCTGAACAGCAGGACCTCCGCCCTGAACCCCCCGAGCCCCTTCTTGACGACATCCGCGAGGGCATCTATGTAGAGGGGATGATCGTACCAGGAGCCGATGAACCTCGACTCCAGTCCGTATCTCTCGACCGCCTCGTCGAACCTCTCCTTTGTCGATCCTGTGGTCGCCTTCGAGTACTGGGGATAGAGGCTCAGCCCCACGATCCTCCGGGCGCCCTCCTCCCGAGCCCGCCTGACCGCATCGGTGATGAACGGATGCCAGTACCTCATACCCACATAGACCCTGAAGTCGCCGGCCTTCTTCAGGGCCTGTTCAAGGGCATCGGCCTGAGCCGTGGTGATCCTCAGGATGGGCGAGGCACCGCCTATCAGGGCGTATGCCTTCCTCGTCCCCGGGGCCCTCAGCGTGGAGATCAACCATGCGAGGGGCCTCTGCATGAAGGGCGGACCGAGGGGGATTATCTCCCTGTCCGAGAAGAGATTAAACAGGAAGGGCCTGACAGCCTCAAGGCTGTCAGGCCCTCCGAGGTTGAGCAGTATGACGCCCGTCCTCACCATGTCGGGAATTATATAATTACGGAGAGCCCCGCGGCAAGGAGCAGGCCCCGGTCGTCTCCGGCGAGCTGAACATCCACGGCCACACCATCACCTTTCACATGCAGAGCGAGGCGGGGACGTGGCGTGGTATTGACACTTCCGGAAAAGTTTGATAAAATTTCTGCAAGATGTCAGAGGGGGCAACAACAGGTCCTGATACCCCGGAGGCATGGTATGTCATCTATACGAAGCCTGCCCAGGAGGATACCGTCACAAAGCGCCTCCAGCTCGCCAATTTCGAGGTACTGAACCCTTCTGTCAGAAGAAGACGCTTCTACCGGGGCCGGCTGACCCAGGTGGAGGAGAAGCTCTTCCCCTGCTACATCTTCTCCAGATTCGACCCCGAGAGGGACTACAGGCTCATCAAATACACAAGGGGGGTCAGGTATATCGTGGGGAGCAAGGACGGGGTGCCCTACAGGGTGGATGACACCATAATAGGGTCGATACTCTCGAGGATGACCGACGGTTTCATCGACCTCTCACCGAAGGACCTCAAACGGGGGGACAGGGTGGTCATCTCCGACGGTGCCATGGCGGGCTTTGAAGGGGTCTTCCTCTGTGAACGGCCGAGGGACAGGGTGCTCATCCTGCTGAAGGCCCTCTCCTGTAAGCTGGAGATCGAGAGAACCTCCCTCGCCGCCGCAGAGATCCCGGAGAAGTGAAAAGCTGACAAATCCAGAAAATCAAAGACTTTCATCTTCTTTCCTCAACCCACGTTCGACAGTCATAGGATAACAAAAGCTGATTTTATATGTAAAACCAAGGAGTTAGCGTAGTGTCGGATTTTTGGCGTGTTACTATGGAATTAACCCTTTAAATCTACCTTGAAGAGTCTTGGTG
>WGEZ01000096.1 GCA_015492515.1 Nitrospirota bacterium | reverse complement strand
TTATATATGTAGTAGGACTTACTCCTCTTACCGTAAGTATGAGTGCCGTTGCTTCCCTTGTAATATATGCAATATATATAGTACCGATACTTGTTTATGATACCATTACAAATAAAATTTTCTTCGTTAATGCAAATGTTTTTATCATTTCAACTGTATTTTCACTTATACTCTTGAGATATCTCCTCCACAAAAGGTTGGTTAGTGAAGTTGGACTCCAATATGATCTTGATCAACAAAAGAAGCACCTTGAAGACCTTGTTGCAGAACGGACGAAGGAGCTCAGGAAATCAGAGGCGATGCTGAACACCCTCTTCGAGAACGCAAACGACGGGATCGTGATCATGGAGGCAGACGGTACCATCATTAACGTGAACCAGAAGGCCTGCGAGATTCACGGAGCTGACAAGAAGTCGCTGATCGGCACCAACATAGAGCGTCTTGAAGTGGAGGGCAATCGGCGTCTCTGGCGGGAACGGATGGAACGCCTGATAAATGGAGAGGCCCTGCTCTTTGAGACTGTTCATTACAGGAAAGACGGCAGCAGGATATCCCTCGAGGTCAGCTCAAAGGCCATCGAGATAGACGGAAGGCTGCTGATCCAGTCTTTCCACAGGGATATCACGGAGAAGAAGAGGCTCCATGCCCAGCTTCTCCACTCCCAGAAGATGGAGTCGATCGGTACCCTTGCCGGTGGGATCGCTCATGACTTCAACAACATCCTGACCTCCATCCTCGGCTACACCGATCTAATATTTGAACACGGAAACGTGTCTCCAGAGATGGCGACAAAACTGAGAGTGATAGAATCCTCTGCAAGGAAGGGATCGATCATGGTGTCTAAACTGCTCAGTTTCGCCAGGAGGGGGGTCATCGAGGCTGCACCGTTCAATATAAACTCAGTCATTGAGGACACCCTGGAGATGCTTGCAAGGCTTATACCCAAAGACATCTCCATCGAGAAAGACCTGGATAATTCCATTCCTCCCGTAAAGGGAGACGTGGGTCAGATCGAACAGATCCTCATGAATCTGGTGATCAATGCAAAGGATGCAATGCCGGACGGCGGCCGCCTCGCGATCAAGACCTCCCTTGTCGAGCTCGGTGGGGATTCCTTGAGGATCGCTGCCGACGTGAAGGAAGGTCCCTATATCAACCTGACGATCAGCGATACAGGAGCCGGAATCCCTGAGGAGCACATCCATCGCATATTCGAACCCTTCTTCACGACCAAGGAGAAAGGGAAGGGGACGGGCCTCGGTCTCGCCATGGTCTACGGCATAGTGAAGGAGCATGAGGGATATATCACCGTGGACAGCACGCTGGGGAAGGGAACAACCTTTAACATCTATCTGCCGGCGGTCGAGCACTTTGACGTTGCAGGCGCAGAGGCAGACCTCGGAGCAAAGACGATCCTCGTCATCGACGACGAGATCCCTGTGCTCGAGACCATAAGGGAGACCCTTGTAAAGAGCGGGTTTAATGTCATAATAAACGACAACCCCATACGCGGCCTGGAGTATTTCAAGGAGTACAGCTCCAGAATCGACCTTGTGATAACAGATATCGTCATGCCCATGATGGATGGAGCGGAGTTGATAAGGAATCTCAGAGAAGTGGATCCCGACGTCAAGATAGTCGCCACCACGGGCTTCAGCAAAGACATCGGAAATGTTGCGGTTGAGGGGTTTCTCAAGAAACCTTTCCTGAGCTCGAAGTTGCTCTCGGTGGTCAGGGAGGTCCTTGAGAACGAGTACAGGTGAAGTCAGTCTGTCGTAACCCTTCTGATCATACCCTTCCTGAGGATCTTCACGGCGCCGTCCACCACCTCCACAATGGTAGACGGCTCTCCTCCCGGGGTGAGGCCGCCGTCCACTATGAGGTCGATGGTTTCACCGAAGTATTTGAGCACTTCCTGTGCATCCTCGGCAGGGGGCACCCCTGAGGGGTTAGCGCTTGTGGCGGTTATGGGAACCCCGGCCTTCCTGACGAGTGTGAGGGCGAAGGACTCGCCCGGGACACGTACCGCGACCTTATCGGTACCGGCGGTCAGATGGCTGCTCAGGTCCTTTCTGGCCTTCAGCACGATGGTGAGCGGGCCGGGCCAGTATTTCTCCATGAGCCTTCTCGCCTCTTCAGGGACCTCATCAGCCAGCATGGGAAGCTGATCGGCAGAGCCTATGATAACGGGGATAGCCTTTTCAAAGGGCCTCCTCTTCAGCTCGTACAGTCTCCTGAGGGCTTCGTCGTTGTCGTAGACCACAGCGAGTCCGTAAAATGTCTCGGTCGGGATTGCAGCCACCCCCCCCGCCCTCAGCACCTCTATAACCCTCCGGATGACCTCATCTTCATTGGTCCTTGAAAGTCTTATATATTCCATTGTCTTACTCTCCATAGAGATGTTTGGTCAGAAAGTGTCAATGAAGGGGGCTCTCAAGCGTTCTCTCTTCGAGACCGGATGGTTTGAAGGGCTTCTCCCTTTCGATGAGCAACATCGATCTCTCTTCAACACCGAGGAAGTCCGCCACGACTCTGCATTTGGCCTGGAAGAGGAAGTATATCTTCCTGTCCACATCCATCAGGGTCTCGAAGTTGCCCTGACCTTTGCTGATGATCAGCGGAGCGCTGTAGAACAGCTCCCTGAACCCCTCAGGGCACCACTCGAGGATGATACCTACCGCATCTGAACCGTTGTCTACGACCTTACATATCTCTTGAAGCCCTGTTTCGGCGGCGTCCTCCGCCGTTGAGTCGTTTATCACCGGACCCCCCTTCACCACTGCGGTAACCTCTTTGCCCATCCTGGAAAGGGTCTCTATAAGTATCCTGTCAAACACGATCTCTCCTGCGTTGTCGACGAGATAGAGCAGCTCGGCCGTGCCGTCCAGGGCGTCTCTGAAATCCCTGTAGTCGTCCACTGCGATCTCTCCTTTGAGGGCACGCTCGATCTCGGCCTCAACGTCGATCTCGGTGTAGATTCCGAAGTCTATGGCGTTTCCTGCTATCGCCAGGCGAACCGCGGTCCAGAGGGGGTCTTTGGATTCTTCGACCATGGACTTCAGACGCGGATAAAGCCTGAGGGCTGAGAGGTTGTACCTCTGCTTGATCTCCTTGAAGGGGTCGTATCCCAGGAGCTCCCTGACCCTTCTGTGGATGAACGTAGTCGTATGGGCGGGGGTCTTTGAGACGTCAGCCCGCTGGATCTCCTGAAGGGTCTCCTTCAGGATCATGACCTTCAGGGATTCATCGGCCTCTACCTGTGAGAGAGCTATGGTCACCTGTTTCAGGAAACAGGGGAAACAGTCGATATGTACCTTGAAGCGTTCCATCCTTCGGTCCTTGCTACCGCAGGCTCTATGCACCAACCTGGATTCAGCGATAAGCGCTGTTATGGGGCAGCACGACGGGGTCTTCAGTCAACTTACACCCCGTAGTTGGAGTATGCATCCGGCCCGCCTCCGGGGTGAATATTATGCAGGACAAAAAACTTTCAGACCCGACCGTACCGCTGTCTTCGTCGACATCTCTCATCGCCGGACTCGTGTACTACTTAATTATAGCTGAAAACGATTTCAATCTGCACGGCGGACGTCATGTCATCCTTCTCCGTTGCAACCCCTGCAGTAACCCTGGATCTCGAGCACGTGCCTTACGCTCCTGAATCTGTTTCTCCTGCATATCGTCTCCTGGAGCCTCTCTATCTCGGGGGAGTGGAACTCGATCACCCTGCCGCAGGAGATACAGACGAGGTGGTCGTGATGTCTGTGTCCATAGGTGTGCTCGTAGTGAGCCTGCCTCTCCACCGTCTTCACCTCCTCCACGAGCCCGCTCTCCAGAAGGAGGGGGATCGTCCTGTATATCGAGGACTTCGAGACCCTCAGCCCCTTCCCTCTGATGGTGAAGTAGAGGTCATCGATGTCGAAATGGCCGTGGTGTGTGAAGACCTCCTCGAGTATCAGCTTCCTCTCCCTCGTGAGTTTGAGACCCTTCCGTCGGAGGAAGTCGGAGAAGACCTCGCGATGGTCGGTTCTCTCGGAAGCCCCGCCGCTCCTACCTGCTTCTCTTTCCCGTTCTCTCTTCATTGTATCAGGATGTTTCACGCTCCTTGCACACCCTGCCATCTGCTGGGGCCGGGGTTTCTGGCTCCTCATGTGGGAAGGGATGATTATATCGATACATGCAGCTCCCTCAGCAGAAAGTTCATTAAACCGCCGGTGATGAAGGCGATGAAGAAGACCACGGCGGTCACTGTCAGCGCCACCCTCAGCCCCCTCTCTTTGATTATCATGAAGAAGTTAGCGAGGCAGGGCACGAAGAGCGTGATGGTGACGAGGCTGACCAGCGTCTGCAAGGGGCTGAGTTCGCCCCCGGCCGCCATGCTGAAAAGCCCTGCAGCGCCGTAGTCCCTTCTGAGAAACCCGAGGATGAAGAACCCTGTTGTCTTCTCGGGAAGACCCAGGAGGCCGTGCACTATCGGGGATGCTCCTCTCTCGATGATCCCGAGGAGCTTGAGTTTATCGAGGAAGAAGAGGACGAGGGTCCCGAGTATGAAGAGCGGAACCGCCTCCTTGAGATACCATTCTATCCTGCCGAATGTCTTTATCAGCACATTCGAGAGTCTCGGTATCCTGAGCGGGGGGATCTCCAGGAAGAACTCCGTCTTCTCGCCGGGTACCACCCTGGCTGCAAGAAACCCCGCCAGAAAAAGTACGCCTAAGACCGTCCCCATCCATATCACGGCGGCCTTGAGGGAAAGGGCCCCCAGCATTCCGAGTATCACGCCGAGCTGTGCTGAGCAGGGAATGGCGAGGGCGAGAAGGAACGTGGCGATTATCCTGTCGCGCCGTGTTTCCAGCGTCCTTGTGGTCATTACGGCCATGGTTCCGCAACCGAGACCGAGCACCATGGGCAGGACGGCTCTGCCGTTGAGGCCGATGATGTTGAAGACCCTGTTGCTCAGGATTGCGAGTCGAGGAAGGTAGCCGCTGTCCTCGAGGATCGAGAAGGCGATGAAGAATGTGGTCGTGATCGGGAGGATGATCGCGATAGCGTAGGTCAAGGCCATGGTGACCACCCCGTACTCACCCACGAGCATGTCACGGATGAACTGAAACGGCAACAGAAGGTCGACCACCCTTGAAACCATGGGATTTATGTAACTGCCGAAGATGACCTCTTCCAGGAAGTCCACCAGGGTGCCTGCACCGAAGACCCCGACGAGCTGATACAGGAGATAAAGGACCGCGAGAAGGACCGGTATCCCCCAGAGGGGATGCATGGTGACCCTCTCCAGGAAGGGTCTCAGCCTGACCTCTGCAGGCTGGACCCTGCTCAGGACCTCTCCGGTGATCTCTTCAACGTAACGGTACCTTGCCTCGCTGATGACGAGGCCGAGTGGTCCGGGGTAGTTTGCCTGGCACTCATCCCTCAGTCTCTCTACTTCGTCTATTGCATCGTCTGAGAGGTTGACCTTCAACCACTCCCTGAGGCTCTCGTCCCCTGAAAGGATCATGAGGGCGACGGATCGTCTGGAGACGGCCGAGTCAGGCAGCAGCGACGATATCCGTTCAATGTATTTCTCGATGCGGTCGTCATAGTTGATCCGCAGCCTTGGCACAGAGGGCCTCAGAAGGGCCTCCTTCAACTCCCTGATCCCCTTCCTCCTTGGTGCGACAGTGCCTACGATCTCGATGCCGAGCCTCTCCCCGAGCCTCTTCTTGTCGATCAACAGCCCCCTGTCCATAGCCTCATCCTCCATATTGAGGTCCAGGACCAGGGGCAGCCCCATCTCCGCCAGCTGCAGGGTTATCATCAGCGTCCGCTTGAGGTTCTTCGAGTCAGCCACCTGGAGCACTGCATAGGGTCTCTCGGAGAGAAGAATGTCCCTGGTGACCTTTTCATCCTCACTCATGGGTATCAGGCTGTTGACCCCGGGGGTGTCGATGAGGAGGAACCTCTTGCCGGAGAGGTTGATATTACCCTGGGATATCTCGACCGTAGTGCCGGGATAGTTCGAGACGGTGACGTACTTGCCGGTGATGAGACCAAAGATGACGCTCTTGCCAACGTTGGGATTGCCCACAAGGACGATCCTCTGGATGCCGGTGGTGATCTTCTCTGATCTATGACACTTCATCTTATTATTGAAACTTATTCTCAATTGCATTTTAGATGATCGCACGGAGAGAAGTCAACCACGGGCCCACTTCCACTTACGAAGATTTTGTAATTAAAGTCAATGTTCTTATTGGGCCATACATAATTCTGCGGGCCCACTTCCACTTACGAAGTGTCACTTCCACTTACGAAGTGTAAGTGGCGTAAAAGAAAGGAGCTCCCCTGGAAGGGAGCTCCTTAAAGAAGGGAGGGGTTAATACGCACAAGACAGGCCTTCTCCTCGGCCTTGCCCGCCTCGCGGCAGGAAGCCACGGAGATAGGCGAGGGGATGCAACTAATACACACCTTCAGCAAGAGCTGTGGCACTTGCAGGTGGAAGACTTCTTCCTGACGACCTTCTTGATACTCAAACCTACACCCCCTTTCTCCTTGGTCTGTCTTCAGAGATCCTTCAATGAGCCGAGACGCCTGCCGATTCAAACCATCTCTCCGCAGAAGCGGAGGAACGAGTTCTGTGTCGTCCTTTCCGGCCTATGTGAGCCTGTGTCTCAGATCCCTGAGCTTCTCCTCGAACTCCTCCTTGCTTATCTCGCCCTGGGCATATCTTTTCTTCACGATGTCCTCTGCACTCTCCTTCAGGCCGGAAGGGCTGTTGCCGCTGAAGATCAACTTGACCAGGTACACTATACCTGCTATTATCAATACCCAGAAGAGGACCATGAAGATCCATCCGAAACCACCGAAACCCATCCCGGTAAAACCACTCCAGTGCATCACTGCCGTTCACCTCCTCAGCTTAAGGATATAAGAAGATTGTGAAGAATATGTGAAGGATTGCCCTGGGGTTGACTCTGTACCAAGGTACAGGGTTTATAATAACCTCAAGGAGGTGAGAGATGGAGACCCTTACGATCGGAAGGCTTGCAGAGAGGGCGGGGGTGAACGTGGAGACGATCCGCTACTATGAGAGGAAGGGGCTCATTCCCAAGCCGCCGAGAAGGCGGTCACTCTGGGGAAGGCCGGGTTATCGTCAGTATCCTCCGGAGACGGTGAAGAGGATCCATTTCATAAGGCATGCCAAGGAGCTGGGCTTCTCCCTCAAGGAGATAGCAGAGCTGCTCTCCCTCAGGGTCGCCCCTGACATCACCTGTGCAGAGGTGAAGAGGCGGGCCGAGGCAAAGATAGCGGATATAGAGGAGAAGATCCAGACCCTCCAGAGGATGAAGAAGGCCCTGAGCAAGCTGGCAGGGGAGTGCAAGGGGAGGGGGCCTGTAAGTGAATGTCCGATATTAGAGGCACTGGACAGTTAGATGAACACGGTCTTTTCACCTGAGAACCTCCAGATGCTTTCGAGCATCTCTGTTATCGGGTTTGCCTTCGTGTTCCTCATAGGTCTGGTGATGGCCTTCAACCCCCGTTCCGTGATGATCATACCCGTAATCATGGGCTACATCGCCGGACGGCGGGGAGACGATGATCCTGCAGGGGGCTCTCTCAGCAGGGCCTTCGCCTTCGTGCTCGGGATGACCGTCGCGGACGTGATGCTGGGGGTTCTGTTTGCATACATAGGCGGCAGGGTGAGTCTGATATTCGGGCCGAAGTGGGAGGTCTTCATAGGTGTGGTGCTCATTATCCTGGGGCTGAGGTGGTTGAATCTCTTCAGGTTCAGGACCGTCGGGTTCGAGATGAAGGGGAGGAAGGCGAGGAGCCTGGCAGGTGCCTTCTTCCTGGGTCTGCCCTTCTCCATGTCTTTCTGTCCCTTCTGTATACCGATCCTCCTGACCATCCTCACCATAGCTGCAGCCACAGGACACGTGTGGTACAGCGCTGCACTGATGGTCTTCTTCTCGCTCGGCAGGGGACTGCCCCTTCTTGTGGCAGGTGTGTCGATAGGGCTCGTGAAGAGACTCTCCTTCTTTCAGCGCTATGTTCCGGCCTTCGAGAAGTTCGGCGGTATCCTCCTTCTGGTCATGGGAGGCTACTACATCTATGACTTCGTCAGCATCTATCTGGCCGCTATGTGAGGAGGGGCTTGACCCTGTACCTAAGTACAGGTTTTATACTTTACACAGGCATTTGATTACCCGGATTCAGCGATAACCGCTGTTGTGAGGCAGCACGACAGGGTCTTCAGTCATTGCAGTCCCGACCATTCGTCGGGGCTCCCGATCGTACCGCTGTCTTCGTCGACATCCCTTATCGCCGGATTTGGGATTCAGTAATACAAGGCAGTGGGCCGAGTTGTTACGAATTCAGACACATCTGTCATAAACAGAGGAGGTCGTGAGATGGCTGTCCAGAAAACGAGGCTCAAGATAGGCGGGATGATGTGTTCCTTCTGCTCCCAGACCATCGAGAAGGCCCTCACGAGGACCCGCGGAGTCGATGCGGTGAACGTCAGTCTCGCCCACGGTGAAGCCCTGATCGAACATGATCCGGAAGTGATCCGTGCCGAGGGGATCAAGAAGATCCTCCGCGGCCTGGGTTATACAGTGCACGATCCCGGTCAGGTCCAGGACTTCGAGGAAGAAGACAGGGCGCTCAGGAGGGAGTTCCGCCGTATGGTCTTCGGATGGTCCTTCGGTGCAGTGGCCACCGTCGTTATGGTCTTCAATTGGGTCGGTCATGCCCTCCCCTTTCAGAAGTGGTTGATGGCTGCAATGGCAACGGTCGTGCTCTTCGGCGGCGGGGCCCATATCCTCGGGATGTCGATGCTGGCGCTGAGAAGGTGGATATTCAACCAGCACGTCCTCCTCACCTTCGGTGCCGTGGGTGCCTATGTTGCCGGGGTGATAGGGTTCTTCTATGATATCCCTGATTTCTTTCCACCGGCGATATACCTGACGGCGTTCCACCTCCTGAGCGGCTACCTCTCAGGACTTGTGAAGACAAGGAGCTCCCAGGCGGTGAGGAAGCTCCTCAGCCTCCAGCCCCTGACGGCGTCAAAGATCGTGGTTGAGAACAACGTGAGTGAGCGGGAGATGGAGGTTCCGGTGGAAGAGCTGAAGAGGGGCGATCTGGTGAGGGTGAGGCCTGGAGAGAGGGTGCCTGTTGACGGCAGGATCATCGAGGGCGTGACGAGTATCGACCAGTCCCTCGTGACAGGCGAGCCCCTCCCGGTCGACAGGGGCGTTGGTGACGAGGTGATAGGGGGTTCCATAAACAGGACCGGCTCCATTGTGGTCGAGGTGACGAGGGTCGGAGAGGAGAGTTTCCTCAGAAGGGTGGCACAGTATGTGGAGGAGGCGAAGGCGCTCAAGCCGGGCATAATCCTCCTCTCTGACAGGGTGTTGAGCATCTATGTCCCGTCGGTGATGGTGATATCCATCCTGTCCTTCCTCTTCTGGTACTTCGGCATCGGTCTTCTGGGGAAGACCCCCTCGCTCCTTGTGGCCACCTATGCCGCCCTCTCGGTCCTGATCATAGGCTATCCCTGCGCCCTCGGCATGGCCATGCCCCTTGCATTGATCCGGGGCAGCGGTCTCGGTGCCGAAAGGGGAATACTGATGCGTTCCGGTGAGGCCTTCCAGACATTCAAGGATGTAAAGAGGATAGTCTTCGACAAGACAGGGACGATCACCCTCGGCAGACCTGTGGTGGCAAGGGTAGAGGACCTCTCCGGGGAGGGGCCTGAAGAGGTCCTCCGGATCGCCGCGAGCCTGGAGAGGCACTCCGAGCACCCCCTCGCCCGGGCGATAGTGAAGGAGGCGACGGAGGAGGACCTCTACGAGGTGAGCGGGTTCAGGGAACTGCCGGGGTTCGGGGTAGAGGCCGAACTGGACGGGGTGAAGACGGTGGTGATGAACTCGAGGTACTTCGAGGACCTCTCCCCCGCGAAGGAGAGGATCGAGGAGATGGAGTCGGAAGGGATGACGGTCTCTGTCCTGGCAAGGGGCGGCAGGATGATGGGGTTGATAGGGATCTCCGACATGGTGAAAGAGGATGCCCGTGAGACGATCGAGGCACTGAAGCGGCTCGGCATCACCCCGGTGATGATCACCGGTGACAACGAGAGGACGGCACGGACAGTGGCCTCACAGGTGGGCATAGAGGAGGTGCTGGCAGAGGTGCTGCCCGAGGAGAAGGCTGAGAGGATCCGCCGGATGCAGGCCTCGGGGCAGAGGGTGGCGATGGTCGGAGACGGGATCAATGACGCACCCGCACTGATGCAGGCTGACATAGGGGTGGCGATCGGTGCAGGAACGGATATCGCCATCGAGTCGGCGGACATCATCCTGATCAGGGGAGAGCTCAGGGGCATCCTCTCTGCCTACGAGCTGAGTGTAAACACCTACAGGAAGATAAAACAGAACCTCTTCTGGGCATTCCTCTTCAACGGCGTCGGCATCCCGGTGGCTACTACAGGGGTGCTCCACCCGCTGATGGCGATGTCGGCCATGGTGCTCAGCACCACCGCCATCATGGTGAACTCCTTCGGCCTCAGGATAAGGAGGATAAAGGAGAGGGCAGAGGAGAGGATGGGTGAGTACGCCGCTGTGGAGCTTGCGGTGCCCGGGATACACTGCCAGTCCTGTATCAGACACATCGAGCAGGGCCTCGTGGCGTTGAACGGTGTGAAGGGTGTCACCGGAGACCCTGCCAGGAAGGTGTTGACCGTGTACTTCGACAGGGGGCGGATCGGCGAGGAGGACGTCAGGCATGCGATCAGTGACATGGGATATGCGATAAAGGGGTAAAAAATCTTGTTACTATTCAGTCCTGTTTTCAGTGCATAAAAGATATGGAATGATTGTTAG
>WGEZ01000095.1 GCA_015492515.1 Nitrospirota bacterium | reverse complement strand
TTGACAGATGTCTTGTACATGCCAGCCTTAAAGGTGTTAATAGCATCATCGAGCATCTCTTTGCTTTTTACAGACCTTGCATCGGACAAGGCGATTTTTTCTTCAACACTAAGTCCGTCCATGTAGAACCAACCCCTCCTTTTTTATGTTCCTGTAAAATGTGGTGTTGTATGATTGTTCCTTTTCATAGGAGTCCAGCCCTTTAACGACTACAGAGCCGGGTCACCTCATTCCAGATATTGCAGGAACCCTCCGCCCTCTCCGTCAGGCTCGGGCAGCCTCCTTGCTTCAAGCCTCTCCTGGTACAGCCTCACCGCCTCCTCCGTCTCCCTTCTGCCCTCGACCAGGAGGAACCGAAGGTATCCTCCGCCACGCTCGATACCACGGAGGCGCTCTCTCAGGGTGAGGAAGTAACAGTAGTGGAAGAGGTCCTCGGAGGCGGGATACCTCTTCAGGATGATCGCCTCCCTCGCCTTCTTCAGGAAGAAGAGCCTCTCGGGAGGCGTCAGCTCCTGGAGGAACATCTCCTTCAGTTCCTTCCTGAGGGGTGGGGCGTTCTGCATGACACCTTGATTATTATAGCATACGCAGGGTTGGACCGGGGCGCGGTCTCTTGTCTCTCTGATGCCTTCTGTGCCAAAGTAGTTAAGGCGGTAAGACCCTCAGGAGGTGGAGGATGCCTGAGCTTCCCGATGTGGAGGCGGTGATAGGGAGGATAAGGAGGGAGGTGCTCGGAAGGCGCATCACAGAGGTGGCTGTGCTGGACAGGGCGCTTGCTGACGAGGAGGAACTCGAAGCGGTGGTGGGAAGAAGCATCGAGGGGCTTGCAAGGAGGGGTAAGTACATTCTCTTCTCACTGAGCGGCGGTCTTACGGTCGTGCTCCATCTGAGGATGACGGGGAACCTCCTGGTCTCAAGCCCGGAAACGGAGAGGCCCGCCTACACGAGACTCACGATCCACCTCGAGGGCGAGAGGGAGCTGAGGTTCGTGGATCGGAGGAGGCTCGGAGTGCTCTATCTCATCCAGGATATGGATCTTTCCGGCATCCCGGGACTCCGGAGGATGGGGCCTGAGCCCCTCTCGGCCGAGTTCACCCTCCCGGTGTTCGCCGGGATGCTCTCCGGCAGGAGGGCCATGATAAAGTCCCTGCTGCTGGACCAGCGGTTCATCGCCGGCATAGGCAACGTCTACGGAGACGAGATACTCTTCCAGAGCGGGATAAGACCGACGAGGAGGGCCTCCGACCTGACCGCCGCCGAGGTGCGGAGGCTGTATCAGACGATCAGGCGTGTCCTCAGGACGGCCTGTGAGCACAAGGCTGACCTCTCGGTGCTGGAGGACTGGTTCGTCCACGGCCGGAGAAGGGGCCGGTGTACAAACTGCGACGGCAGGCTCAGCAGGGTGAAGATCCAGGGCAGGTATTCCTACTACTGCGGGAGGTGCCAGAGGTGAGGAGGTCTCCTGCTGCCGTGGGTCAGGGGCGTTTAACGGAACCGTATCGGTATTTTAACGTTGTCGTAACACAGGAGGGTTATAATATAGCCGGATCAGCGATGACCGGTGTCATGGGGCAGCACGACAGGGTCTTCAGTCATTGCAGCCCCGATCGTACCGCCATCTTCGTCAACATCTCTTATCGCTGGATTCGGGATACACATAAGTATGACGGCATAAAGAAAGGAGGATTCATGAACACCCTGATGAGACTGATCATGATCGCGACCCTCCTCGTATCATCCGTGGAGGCGGCAGAGACACTGAATGGAGCGGGGGCCACGTTTCCATACCCGGTCTATTCCGCATGGGCGTACGCCTACAGTAAGGTTTCCGGTGTGAGGCTCAACTACCAGTCCATTGGATCCGGAGGTGGTGTCAGGCAGATTGTAAACAGGACTGTTGATTTCGGCGCCTCCGATGCCCCCCTGAAGCCGGAGAGGCTCAAGAGAGAGGGTCTTCTTCAGTTCCCCGCCGTCATTGGCGGGGTTGTTCCCGTGGTCAACATACCGGGTGTAAAGGCAGGCGAGCTTAGGCTTGATTCAGAGGCCATATGCAGGATATTCCTTGGTGATATAAGATACTGGGACGACAGCAAAATAAAAGAGTTGAACCCAACAGTGCCTCTTAAACGCAAAAAGATCACCGTTGTTCACAGGTCTGACGGTTCAGGCACGACCGCTATATTCACCACCTATCTCAGCGGGGTATGTCCTGAATGGAAGGAGAAGGTCGGAGCGGGAAAGGCGGTTAAGTGGCCTGTGGGCATCGGCGGTAAGGGTAACGAAGGGGTGGCTAACTATGTAAGGAGGGTGAGGTACTCCATTGGATACGTGGAGTTTGCCTATGCGAAGCAGAACAAGCTTGCACATACGCTGCTGAGGAACCCGGCGGGCAACTTTGTTGAGCCGGGCTTCGAGAGTTTCCAGGATGCAGCCGCCACAGGAGATTTTGACCCGGAGAGACATTTCCATCTCTGGCTCACCAACGCCCCTGGAAAGAATGCATGGCCCATATCGGGCGCAACATTTATACTCCTTGCAAAAGAAAAGAAGGACTCAAACATCAGAGTCGTCAAATTCTTTGACTGGGCCTTCAGAAACGGCGATGCTACTGCCAGAAGGCTCGTTTACGTTCCGCTGCCAGAGGCATTAAAAAACAAGATCAGAGAATACTGGAAGGCTCAGGGGATTTACTAAGCGCTATTAGGTGCCTTGTTGAAAGAACAGGGCCGGGTGTGTATTATATACTTGACCCTATTAATTTGTTGGATTCGCAAAATTACAGTTTTTGCTTTTGAGGAGAGGTATATTGCCAGTACTGTTTAAGAAAAATCCGGTTGATGTAATCTTCTCCTTTATCACTGCTCTTGCTTCCCTCTCCGTCCTCCTCTTCATCCTCGGGATCCTGTACGTGCTCTTCTCCGAGTCATACCCTGCGGTCGAGAGGTTCGGGCTCACGGGCTTTCTCACCTCGACGGAATGGGACCCCGTGAGAGAGGTCTTCGGCGCAGCCACGAGCCTCTTCGGGACGGCGGTGACGACGGTGCTCTCCCTTGTGCTGGCCGTACCGGTTGCCGTGGGGATCGCGATCTTCGTAACAGAGATAGCGCCGAACTTCCTGAGAGGGCCGATAGGCGTCGCCATCGAGCTCCTTGCAGCCATCCCGAGCATCATTTACGGGATGTGGGGGCTCTTCACCCTGGCGCCGATAATGGCTGATCATATCG
>WGEZ01000094.1 GCA_015492515.1 Nitrospirota bacterium | reverse complement strand
CTCGGAGATGTGTATAAGAGACAGGTCTTTACTAATTAGGATAACGGGATGTTTTAAACAGAATATGAAGAGAGTTTGAAGATGTTGTGAAGTCTCCGGGCTTCGTTCCGGACTTTCACATTCTCTTCACAATATGCACCTAAAATAAAACAGGATATTCGACCGGGAAGGAGGTGTACCGGGTGGACAAGGAGAAAGGGGATGAAAGGGGTGTCTCGAGGAGGGACTTCCTCGGACTGGCGGCGGTAGGTTCTGTGGTCCTTTCCGCGATCGGCGCCCTCGCCGCTACGTTGAGGATATTCAAACCCGATGTCCGCTACGAGGAGTCGAAGAGGTACAAGATCGGGAAACCGGAGAACTTCCCCGCCGGTACGGCGAAGAAGCTTGACAAGGAGAAGGTCTTTGTGTTTGCAGACGATGACGGGATCTACGCAATCTCTGCGGTGTGCACGCATCTGGGCTGCATCGTGTACAAGACGGACTGGGGGTTCCAGTGTCCATGCCACGGCTCGAGATACAACCAGGAGGGGAAGGTGATCCGTGGTCCTGCACCGAGGTCACTCCCATGGTATGAGATAACCCAGACCGTGGACGGCACCCTCGTGGTGGATGCCACAAAGGAGGTCTCGAGGGGGACGAAGTACATCTACGCCTGAGACACCTTATGCCGGGGTAGCCCATCACGGCAGGCCAGCCGGCGCATGAGGCCGCTCTCCGGAGGGCAGGGGAGTCCCGTCTTGAAAGGGCAAGGTATTGGAGGAGAAGAGGCAGAGAAGGGGGGTCGACTTTTTCGGGCTCGCGGCGCTGGATTATCCCGTGCCGCGCCATGCCGATACCCTCTGGTACTCGCTCGGCGGGATCACCCTCGGAAGTTTCATCGTGGCCTTCCTGAGCGGTTTCGGCCTGACCCAGTTCTACAACCCCTCTCCCGAGGCTGCCTACGGCAGTGTGAGGTTCATCACCGAGTCGCCCGTCCTCGGCCTGTTTCGCGGGCTCCACTACTGGAGTGTAAACATCGGCTTCGCCCTGCTGATCCTTCATATGCTGAGGGTCCTCTTCACCGCTGCCTACCGGCCGCCGAGGACGGTTAACTACCTGGTGGGCGTCGCCCTCCTCGTCACGGTCTTCATGCTGTACTTCACCGGTACCGTGATACGATGGGACCAGGAGGCCTACGAGGCGCTCGAGCACTTTCTGGCCACCGCCGGGCTGCTCGGAGGGGCGGGACGCTTCTTCTCCAGCGATTTCGCCCTCTCAACGTCGATGCTGGCGCGGATGTACGGCCTCCATATAGCCGTCCTGCCCGCGGTCCTGATCGCCGGCGTGGTTGTCCATCTTCTCTACGTCAGGTATTTCGGCATATCGCCGAAGCCCTTTCAGGATCAGGAGGAGTACGAAAGGAGCAAGGCCGGCCGCACCTTCTCACTCCATCTGCGGAGGCTCCTTGGTTACGGGTTGATCCTCTTCGGGGTCCTGCTCGGGCTGGCCTACCTCGCACCCCCGGGGCTCCTGAACGCGCCGGTTCCGGGGGTGGAGTCAACCAAGCCGCCCTGGCCTTTCTGGGTCTTCTATCCACTGGAGGGGGTGATGGGTGCCGGAGGGATCCTTGCGGGGTCCTTTCTGATCCTCGCCGGCCTCCTCCTTGTACCCTCCCTCGGCCTGGTGATCCGTGCGGAGAGGACCCGGTTCCTGGTGGGCAACCTCATAGTCGCCGCAGGTGTGATTGTCTGGTTCGTCCTCCTTCTGGTAACATACCTCTCACCGACTATGAAGCATCTATAGGGGTGGACGATGGCTGAAAAGGGGACCTGCGGCATCCTTGTCATGCTCCTCATGCTCTTTCTGCCGTTGCCGGCGGCAGGGCATGGTGGAGGCCCGGGGATCGTGCCCGAGAGGCTCAACGTGACGGCTGGATCGACCCTCATGGTCTCCGTCACCGGGCTGAAGGGGGCGGATGCCGCTGCCTTCACCCTGACCGGCGCCGGTGGGGCATACGACCTCGGAACCTTCCCCGTTGCCGGGGAGGACTTCGAGCAGGGCCTCTCGATACCGGAAGGGCTCTCTCCCGGCAGCTACAGGCTCGGCGTGGAAGGCGGCGGGAAGGAGGCGAGCACGGTCATAAACATAACCGGAGGCGGGACCGTGCGAGGAGGAGCGGGGTCAAGGGACGGGCAGAAGGCTCTGCCGCACGGAGGGGACGACGAAAGGGCGGGCAGGGCCGTCGAGCTCAGGATCGTCCGTCCGGGCTGGCTGAGGGCTTCGGTGGCACTCCTCGTCCTGGCGAGCCTCTCTCTGGGGATATGGATACTGAGGGGCACGAGGGGGTGATCAGTCGAGCCTGCTGTTGAGGCTCTCGATGAAGGCCTCTATCTCGAAGCCCTTCTCCTCCGCCACGTCCTTCACGGTCTTCTTCATCTCCTGAAGACCGCCGCAGCCGCAGTAGCCGAGCTCGAGGAAGTAGTCCGTCAGTTCGGGGTACTCCTTCATTATCACCATTATCCTCGTCTCAGGCGTTATCATCTCCACTCGGCACCCTACTGGATGATCTCTTCGATGACCGACTTGTACTCCGTCCTCCTGTTCATCCTTCCCAGGAGCAGCCTTACCAGGCCCAACGAGAGGAGAAAGGCCAGGAGACCTCCGAGCGCCGAGAGGAGGTCAGGGTCTGTTCCCGGGAAATAGGCCGGCAGATAGACCTTTCCGGAGAGTGCTCCGAAGATCAACGCAAAGACCGGCAGGGCGTAGAAGAGGAGCGCGCCCTTCAGATAGGTCTGGGGCCTCATCACGACCTTCACCTTCTGGCCGACCGTGGCCCTTGCCGCGTTTATCGCCTCTGTCTCGACCCCGCCGTCGGTGACCTCGCAGGTGTTCTGCTCGCAGTGGTCACAGGCGCTCTTCTTCTGCACCACGACCTTTGCGATCACGCCGTCGATGCTTTTCACGATCCCGATCTCTTCCATGGATAAAACCCTTCCCCACGGTTCCTCGATGTATTTTAGGTCCCAATTATGAAGATAATGTGAAAAGAGGGGTTCAGATGGCTTACAAGCGGGGTATGAACGGATCGTGAGACCGATCTTGTGCCAAACATCCGCCATCCATGATATGATAGAAGGAGATGGCGGAAACCGTTGAGAGAAGGATCAGGGACGCCGAAGACAGCATAAGGGAGGCTGAATACGTCCACGGCGAGAGGGTGAGCAATATCGCCGTGCTGGCGAAGCTCTACCACGCGATGATCTACTGCCTCTTCGCGCTCTTCGGGATAAAGGAGATCGGCAGCCTCACCCATGCCGATCTCATTGACAGGTTCGACAGGGAGCTCGTCCGGGAGGGCGTCTTCGACGGGAAGTTCCTCGACGCCCTGACAACGGCCTATGACCTTACCCACGAATGCGATTGCGCCCACATGAGGCAGCCTGACGACGGTGAGATCGAGAGGCTGCTGCCCCTGGCAAGGGAGTTCGTCGGGAAGGTGAGGGAAAGGTTGGCCGGCTGACCTTTACGGTCGAACCCGTTCTGATAGCGTAGATCCGCATGAAGTCACGGCAATTGCGCCTTTCCGCCTGTGGAGCTGGTCTCAACCGTCTCTTTCATAATTTATTCATATTTGATCAGTACTGTAATCTATCCCTGGATCAGGGGTCTCTGGACTTCCCGGTCTTTCAAGAGGTGATGCGCAGGAGACTGGTGATAATTCTTCTTCTGGCCCTGGCGGGCGTCTTTCTCCGTCCCGAAGGCGGGCTCCTCGCCTGCGGCGGCAGGGACGTGATCCTCTCCGGGGACCCCGCACTCCTTTCACCGGCTGACACCTATCGGTTCGACGACCGGGGCAACCTCCTGTTGCACAGGTCGACTGCACGGATCCCTCCGCCCCTGGCGCGGACAATCGCCGAGGAGTTCCTCAGGCGGAGGCTCCCCGACCCACCCCTGCCCCTGACGTTCCGGAAGCTCGAGTTCGTCCATGGAAAGCTCATCTACCAGTACGAATCAGAACCATTACCGGGCTACAGGGGGAGCTATCACCTCGGTCCCGTGAACTTCGTGGTGGACCGTCTCGTCCTCGACGTCGACGCCCTGACGGGCGACCTCTACCTGGCGGACGGCTGCGGTTCCGCACCGGGAAGGCTCCTGTACAGGTATGATCCGGGAGACTTCGAGGGGATCAGGCTCGCCACCGGAGAGGCCCCGATCCCGAACAACACCAACTTCATAGCGAGGAAGACGGGCAACCCCGTGGAGGTGGACGGCTGGATAAGGCCTGAGGAGTGGAAGGGGACCGGGCACAAGTACTTCTATCTGGGGAAATACAGGCCCCATGCGCCCTCCGAGCCTCATAAAGAGCCCTACTACTACGTTGAGGTCTGGTCCCAGATCGATGACGACAATATCTACTTCGCCGTGAAGACCGACACGCCCTACTGGATCGCCCTGATGTTCAAGGAGACCCCGAACCTCGGGATGCTCGGCGCCTACACGGACGCCAAGCTCCTGAAGTCCGACGGCGAGATTACGGACAGACACTTCACGCAGCGGAAGGACAGGACCTTCTACCTCGGCCTTGACGGAGAGGACCATATCCTGGCCGGAGGGGTCCGGCAGAAGGACTTCTACACTTACGAGTTCGCCTTCCCCCTCAGGACCGGCGATCCCGACGATATATCCTTCGAGCCGGGGAGGGCGTACAACATGCTCCTTCTCGTGGGCAATACGCTGGAGCATTACGGTATATTCACCCTCGACGACGCTCACGCCAATCACGACCATTCAAAGAACAACAAGGAGCATGTCGATGTCTGGGCGAGCAACGAGGAGACCATACGGATAGGCGGCCCCGCTGACAGGGACATCTTCGGCAACCCCGTCCGGCCCCTCTTCGCGAGTTACGTATCCGGGTTCGATCCCTCGAAGAGCGACAACCACTTCCATTATGCAGAGGTAGCCATAAAGGACTTCGAGAAGCGGGCCTCGATGACGCGGTTCATCAGCTGGCTTTCGATGTTCCTCGGACTGGGAGGGATGGTGGTTATGATCACCCGTCTGAGAAGGCCCCCCCGGAACGGACATCACGACAGGGGTGGAAGGGACCTGATGAGGACGGGGTGGTTCAGGGCCTTTGTGTCCTGGAGGTATTTCAGACATCTCTTCATCATCCCCACACTGGCGGTCTTCCTGCTCATCATCTATCTCGGCTTCTTCGATATCCAGGACGGCAGGAAGAACATAGCCACCGTCTTCACCTGGACCCTCTGGTGGAGCCTCATAATCTTCAGCTTCATCTTTGCAGGCCGGCTCTGGTGCATGATGTGTCCCTTTGCGGCACTTGGAGACCTGGCGCAGAGGTTCGTCTCCCTCAACAGGAGGCTGCCGCGGTGGCTACAGAATATGGGGTTGCAGGCCTTTGCCTTCGTCCTGCTGACGTGGTTGTTTGCTGTCCTGGCCTTTGACAGCAGGCCCGTGGTCACCTCGGTGGTGATACTCTCCATCCTGGCGGCGGCGGTCCTGTTCAGCATGATCTATCAGCGCCGTTCCTTCTGCCGTCACATCTGCCCCATAGGTGCCGTCATCGGGCTGTACTCCACGGTGGCTCCCGTGGAGCTCCGCTCCAGCAGGGGGGAGCGGTGCAGCGCCCACGGGACGAAGACATGCGGCGCCGTCTGTCCCATGCTCGAGTCTCCCCACAGCCTGGACAGCAACATCTACTGCAACTTCTGCATGCAGTGCCGGTCGGCGTGTCCCAGCCTCAACCTCGGTCTCCGTCTGAGGAGCTTCGGTAAGGACATCTATGCCAGGGTCCACAACTCATGCACCGAGGCCGTGGCCTCCATGCTCCTCATGGGTGTCGTCATCGTGGAGACCCTCGCCATGACCTCATCGTGGCAGCCCCTCAAGGATGGCCTGAGTGCTCTGACCGGGATCGACTCACAGACAGCGATCTACACCATCGTGTTCGCCCTCGTGGTCCTGCTCCCTGCAGGCGTCTTCTATCTCTTCTGCTATCTGCTCAGGTTATGGCTCGGCAGGGAGGGCTACACCACCCGGGGCCTCGTGACCAGACTCGCCTTCCTCTTCATCCCCTCAGGGGTCGCCCTCCATCTGGCGCACAACATACAGCACCTGTTCATCGAGGGACCCGTCGCGGTCCCTGCAACCCTCAGATTCCTCCAGGGCCTCGGTATCGGGAGGTCCCTCCCCCTCAACTGGAACCCCTCCCCCCTGATGGGGCTGGAGCCTATATTCTTCATCCAGATGGGTATAATCATCGTCGGTCTGGGCCTGACGTTCTTCGTGATGTACCGGATGCTCAGAGGGCTGAACTGGTCCTTCCGGGCGACCTATAAGACAGCGGTCGTGATGTCCTCTTATGCACTGATAGTCGTACTGACGAGCATATACATGCTGGGGCTGCCCATGAGCGCCAGGCATGTCCATTGAGGGCTTATCCCCGGGAGGAGCTCTTGCAAAGGGCGGAGGGGTCGGGGTATGATCTCACGGGGACGACCTGTTCCGGGTGGCATGGAGGGCATGACGTCACCGTGACCCCTTCACAAGGGACAACAAAGAGGTGAGAAAGGAGCCGCTATGAAAAGGAAGATCCTTTACCTCGTCGCCGTAGTCCTCCTCTTCGGAGGCCTCTACCCCTTCTGGAGGGGGTGGTCCGGCGGCACCAAGGAGACCACGGACCTGAAGGAGGCCCCTCTCTCGGAGCTGATGGAGGCGATGAAGATCTATGAGTCCGTGGGAGGGCAGAAGGCCGCCGACTTCGACCTCGCCTCACTCGACGGCGGCAGGGTGAGCCTCAGCCAGTACAGGGGAAAGGTCGTACTGCTCGGTTTCTGGACCACCTGGTGAGAGTGGTGCAGGAAGGAGTTGCCTTCCCTGGAGAGACTGCACAACCACTTCAAGGGGAAGCCCTTCGCCTACCTGGCCGTGAACGTGGGGGAAGGGAAGGAGACGGTGGAGAGGTTTGTCAGAAGCAGAGGGCTCACCTTCAAGGTGCTGCTCGATGAGGACGGCGGGGTGGCCGCACGCTACGGTGTCAGGTCCCATCCGATGAAGTTCCTGATCGATGCAGAGGGAGACCTGGTCGGGCTTGCAATGGGTTACAGGGAGTGGGATACGGAGGAGATGAAGTCAGTGATCCGTCAGCTCCTCGCATCGAGGGATTGACGCGGACGGTCCGTTCATAACTTTTTCATACCAAAAGAGGTATAATAGTATAGTGCACTGAGGCCGCCTGAGCATCCCCGGGCACCCCGGGGAGGGAGGCAGCCTGAAGGTCGAAATCATTCCTTGCTCGGAAGCCCGTCCCTGGGTGCTGGGCTTCAACATGAGCAGGTCGCTGTTTGCGAATACGGATATGTACAACAGGGTTTTTCTGCTGACACTACAGTTCTTGCTCCTGTACGCAAGCCTCTCCTCCGGCAAGGAAGTCTCCCTGATGGAGCTTGAAGAGGTGACCGACCTCATAATGAGCCCGGGCTGCAACTACATCTACACCCTCACCAACTGCCCGTCTGCAGAGGCGGAACAGATGAGGGAGCTCGTAAAGGACAGGCTTGCAAAGGGCGAGAGCAAGGAGTCCATACTCGCCTATTTCGAAGGTGTCTACGGGCCGAGGATCCTGGCCCAGCCATCGAAGAAGGGTTTCTATTTCGTGGCCTGGTGGTTCCCCTATTTCCTCCTGCTCGACGTCCTCGCCCTGGCGGGCGTCTTCCTCGTCCTCTGGCGGAGAAGGTCCCGGAGGAAGGCCGGGACATCAGGAGATGACGCTGTCGAGACTTCAGACAAGGAGATGGAGAGGTTCCTCGAAGAGGAGCTGCGGAGATTCAACCAGGAGTGAAGGTAAAGAGCCTGATCCAGGGTCTTGCATCCTTGCCTTCATCCCCCGAGTCATCCCGAAAGGTCAAAGGCTTTGCGGGCTTCGGCAGGGGGACCTCGGTGAGGTCTGCCGGCTCTGAAAAGACGGCGGACCCCACGGTATGGAGTGGAGGAATCGTGAACGGCGGTTTCGGAAAGGGGAGGCGGAGGGAGAGATGAACCGGATGATCAAAGTGCTCCTCCTCCTGCCCCTCGGCATCCTGGTCCTGGTGGTGGCCATAGGGATGCTGGGAGGGCTGGAGAAGGGGAGGAAGAAGCGGCCGAGGCCGTCCATCGGAGAGCCGGCCAGGGACTTCACCTTCCCTGACCTCGAGGGAAGGGAGGTCTCCCTCTCGGACTACCTCGGAAAGAAGGTCGTGTTTGTAAACGTCTGGGCCACCTGGTGCACCTCCTGCAAGGAGGAGCTGCCCACCGTACAGAAGCTGTACGAGAAGTTCAGAGGTGACGACTTCGAGGTCCTGGCTGTAAGCATCGATGCCCTCGGCAGGAAGGCCGTGGAGCCCTTCATGAAGGAGTTCGGTCTCACCTTTCCGGCCCTGCTCGACACCACGGGCTCCATCCAGCTCCTCTACGGTACGACGGGTGTGCCGGAATCGTTCATCATCGACAAGAGGGGCAGGGTCGCCTATATCGAGATAGGTCCGGGAGACTGGACGGATCCGAAGAGACAGTCCATAATCAGGGGGCTCATGGAAGAGCCGGACATGGAGTAGACCGATGGAGAGGAAGGTATGAAGGGAAGATCGAAGGCGGTGCTTTTCTCTGGCCTGCTGCTGGTGGCCTCTTTCATCTATCTCGTCTTCCTGGGGATGAAGGAGGGGGGGATGTACTATCTCGAGGTCTCGGAGCTTTACGGCAGGCTCGATGAACTGGGTCAGAGGAAGGTGAGGGTGAACGGGGAGATGATCCCCGAGAGCCTGAAGTACGGGCCTGACAGGCTGACCCTCACCTTCTCCATGAAGGACGTCAAGGGCGGAGAGAGGCTCGAGGTCCTTTACAGGGGGACCCCGCCGGACCTGATAGACCAGGAGGGGGTGACCATCGTTGCAGAGGGTGTGTACAACAGACGGACGGGTGTCTTCGAGGCCGGGAAGCTCCTCGTCAAGTGTCCGTCGAAGTACGAGAAGAAGGAGGGAGCGGGATGACGGACTTCGGCGGGTACTCGCTGCTCTTCGCCTTCATCCTCTCCGTCCTGGTCTTCGCCTCCCTCGTGGTCGGGATCAGGCGGAAGGACGGCAGGTTCATAGACCTCTCCTACCGGGGGTCCAAGGCGATCTTCTATTTCCTGACGGCGGCCTCCCTCATGCTCATATACGCCTTTGTCACGGACGACTTCAGGATTGAGTACGTTGTCTCCTACTCGGAGAGGTCACTGCCGCTCTTCTACAAGATCACCGGGCTCTGGGCGGGTCAGAAGGGCTCGCTCCTCTTCTGGGGCTGGCTCCTTTCGCTCTTCACCTTCATCGTCATCAAGCGTGACGAAAAGGGGGTGAACCCCTTCTTCCTCCCCTATGTGCTCTTCTTCCTGAACCTGACGGTGCTCTTCTTCCTGATCCTGATCAACTTCGTCACCCCTCCCTTCGAGCTGATCACCAGGGTCCCGAGCGACGGCAACGGCCTCAACCCCCTCCTGCAGAACCCTGGTATGGTCTTCCATCCACCCACCCTCTATCTCGGCTACGTCGGGTTCACCGTGCCCTTCGCCTTTGCGATGGCAGCCCTGGTGATGGAGGACCTCGGTGACTGGTGGATAAAGAAGACGAGGGCCTGGACCCTCTTTTCCTGGATATTCCTCACCCTCGGCATAGTCTTCGGAGGCTGGTGGGCCTACAAGGAGCTCGGCTGGGGAGGTGTCTGGGGCTGGGACCCTGTGGAGAACTCCTCCCTTATGCCCTGGCTCACGGCCACGGCGTTCCTCCACTCGGTGATGATCCAGGAGAGGAGGGGGATGCTCAAGATCTGGAACCTCTCGTTGATCATACTCACCTTCGGCCTCAGCATCTTCGGGACCTTTGTCACAAGGAGCGGCATCATCTCCTCGGTCCACGCCTTCGGGCAGTCCCCCGTGGGGTTCGTCTTCCTCGGGTTTCTGATGGTCATCGTCGTCTCAGGCGCCTATCTGATATGGACGAGGTATGAGAAGCTGAAGGAGAAGAACCCCAGGATAGAGGCCTTCCTCTCCAGGGAGAGCTCCTTCCTGTACAACAACATCATACTCTTCGGGATCTCCTTCGCGACCTTCTGGGGGACGATCTTTCCCCTCATCTCCGAGGCGGTCAAGGGTGTGAAGATCTCTGTCGGACCACCCTTCTTCAACACCGTCAACTCGCCCCTCTTCCTGCTCCTCCTCGCACTGATGGCGGTCTGCCCGCTCCTTGGATGGCGGAGGACGTCGCTCAGGGGGATGCTGAGGAACTTCATCCTCCCGTCGGCCCTGATGGCGGTCTCGTTGCCTCTGCTGTACACATCGGGCATCAGGTCGTTCATGCCCCTCTTCTTCTACTCCTTCTCGATCTTCGTGCTTGTCTCCATCATGAGGGAGTTCTACATCGGCACGAGGGCCGGGGTGAAGAAGGGGGAGGGGTGGCTGTCTTCCTTCTGGAGGCTTGTCCTGAGAAACAGGAGGAGATACGGCGGCTTTGTGGTCCACATCGGGGTGGTCTTCATGGTCCTGGGCCTTGCAAGCTACGGCTACTATCAGTACAAGGAGGACTTCACCCTCAGGAAGGGCGAGGAGGTGTCCGTAAAGGACTACAGGCTGAAGTACGTGGGGCTGGAGACCTTCAGGAAGTACAACTACGAGGGCATAGGCTCCAGGGTAGAGGTGTACAACTCAGGCCGGTTCAAGGGTGTGCTGAGACCTGAGAAGAGGTTCTACAGAAGGCAGGAGCCCACCACCGAGGTGG
>WGEZ01000093.1 GCA_015492515.1 Nitrospirota bacterium | reverse complement strand
GGATGGAGACGAAGTTCATTATCTCTCCCGAGTCGGAGTATATGGGGAAGATGACCGCCGAGGTGCTGTAGGGTTCACCGTTCTTCCTCCTGTCCACACACTCGCCCTTCCATGGCCTGCCTGCAAGGATGCTCTCCCAGAAGTTCCTGCAGAACTCCTCGTCGTGCAGCCCGCTCTTCATGATGGAGGCGTTCTCCCTGATGATCTCCTCGGGCGTGAACCCGGTGATCCTCTCCGCCGCCGGGTTGACGTAGCTGATGTTGCCGTCACTGTCGGTGATGACGATCATGTCGAAGGCTGAGTCGATGATCTTCTTGAACCTCTCGAGCTCGACCGTCTCGTGGACCCTCTGGATCGCCACAGCGGCATCGGAGGCGATCGCCGTCAGGACCTTCTCGTCCTCCCCGCTGAACTCACCGCCCCTCTTGTTTGCGAAGAAGAGGGCTGCAAGGGGCCTGCCGTCCTTCGAGAAGATGGGGTATCCGAGGAAGTTCCTTATCGGAGGATGTCCCTCGGGCAGCCTCCCGGAGTAAGCAGGATGCTCCACCACGTTGTTGATCCTCACCGGCACCAGGGAGAGCCTCACCAGGGCCAGGAGCCCCTCCGTGCCGGTCATCCTGCCCAGCCTCTTCCTGAGCCTCTCGGCGACGCCGTAGCACCTGATCCTGTCGAACCTGCCCTTGTCGTCGTAGAGGGCGATGGCCGAGAGCTCCGCATCGACAAGGAGCCTGGACTCCTCGCCTATGGTGTCCATGATCTCGTCAAATGTCATGTCCTGGTTGAGGGAGACCGCTATCCTGTGGAGTGTGTCTGTCTGGAGGTTCTTCCGTTTCGCCGTGGCCAGCACCTCGTTCACCACATCGATGAAACCGTCGATCCCGCCCTCCGGTGAATCCTCCGGCAGAAGGTCGGGGTCGAGACCGGCCCTCATCCTCCTCAGGGGCTCGCTCAGGCTCCTGCCGATGATCAGTACAAACAGGAGGGCCGCGGCGAGGAGTGCGGCGATGAAGAGGGGCTCGCTGATCACAAACCTCGTCCTCAGCATGGTCAAGACGACCGAGGCAAGCAGGAAGGCTATCACGGAGAGGAGGACCCTTGTTGTGGTAGTAGGCATCTTCATAAGTTACTGACGAGAACCTCTTTCACCTCTGACCGCAGCTGAGCCGGCTGTCAAGGAGCCGCGTTCAAGTCCTCGCGATGCTGTCGGCTCTGAATGCAACCTCGAGCCAACGGGCACCGCGGCTCCGGCAGCGGGGCCGTTCAGAGCCCACCGGGGGTCAGGGCTGTCGGCAAGTCGCGTTCCAAAGGGCCTGCGGAAAACACCTGATTAAGGGACCTAAATTAATTATACAGCAATGCAGCGTCAAATACAACAGGTGCATCCCGGCTGAGGAGACGGGCGGGCCGTCAGAGCGTACCGGAGCGGAACAGCGAGAGGACCTCTTCGGTGTACGACCTCTCTTCATCCCTGTAGATGAAGAGGGGCCTCTCCACCTCGAGTTCCACACCGCCGGCCTTCACGGCCTCAATCAGGACCGTCGTCGCACCCGAGGTCCGGTCGGGGTGGACGAACCTCATCCTCTTCGGCTCCAGGCAGAGCTCCCTCATGATATGGATCAACTCACTCAACCTGAAGGGATGATAGACCATGAAGAGCCTCCCCCTGTTCTTCAGCAGCCTCTCCGAGGCGCGAAGGGCATCCTCCAGGGTGAGCCTGATCTCGTGCCTGGCGACGGCCCTCTCATCCAGGGGACTCACCCTGCCGGTGGCTGGCCTCCTGAAGGGAGGGTTGGTGACCACCATGTCGAACCCCCCGGGAGGCAGCTCCTTGCAGCGGATGCGGTGAAGCATCGATACGTCTGCTTCCACCACGGAGACCCGGCCCCGGAGCCGGTTGGCCTCCACGTTCCTCCTGGCAAGGGAGAGGAGGCCCTCCTGCACCTCGACCAACGTCACCTCGATGGAGGGACTCCTCCTGGCGAGGATGAGTCCCACGACGCCGGAACCGGCACCGAGGTCCACCACCCTCCTCACGCCCCTCGTAAACCGTACAAACCCTGAGAGGAGCACGGAGTCTATGGAGAACCTGTAACCGTCGATCCTCTGGTAGAGCCTTACACCGCAGATGCCATCCAGTGATATCCCGTCATCCACAGCACACCTCCCACCTCTACTATAGTACAGCTCACCTGAAATCATCAAAGCCTGCCTGGACCGGTCATGCCGGTACACCCCGGGCCTGAGATGCTCCAGAGATTCCCTTTGACTTATACGTCCCCTTTTTTTGTATATTGTCCTGTAGTCGGTTCCCCAACCAGGGAGAGGGTTCCCCAGATGGGGAGGCCCTCGGCCGGTGCCACCCCCGGCGGCGGCGCCCGTCGCCCGGGCAGCAGGGGCCTCCACAAGGGGCGGCCCCCTTTCACAAACTGGTATGATTCTTGTTATACTACGTGGTGGCGACCCAGGCCGTTGATTGCGATACTCCTCTGACGGGAATACAGCGAAGGGAAGGAGGTGAAAGGGTTGAGAAAGGTCATCTTCCTCGTGATCGTACTGAGTGCCGTCATCTTCATCGCCAGCACATCCATGGCCGTCCCGCCGGGCAAGACCGTCGAGTTCAAGGACGGAAAGATGGGGAAGGTCGTCTTCGACGGCAAGAAGCACGCCGATGCGGGCAAGAAGTGCAAGGCCTGCCATCCGAAGCCCTTCCAGATGAAGAAGGGAACCACCAAGTTCACGATGAAGGACATCAACGCCGGCAAGTTCTGCGGTGCCTGCCACAACGGTGAGGTGGCCTTCAAGGCGAGCGAGGCAAAGAACTGCAAGAAATGCCACAAGAGGTAACTCGTCCGGAACGGACCGGGTGTGTGTACACCCGGTCCGTCAGAAACTCCAAGGAGGTGTAGATTGAAGAAGGCACTTTCCATAGCGGTCGTCTCCGTTGCAGCCCTGGCGTTCATCGGTACATCGAGCGCCGTCCCGCCGGGCAAGAAGGTGGTCTACAAAGGGGCTAAGAAGGGCAAGTACGGCAAGGTCGTCTTCGACGGTAAGAAGCACAAGGAAAAGGGGCTCACCTGTAAGGACTGCCACCCGGCGCTGTTCGGCCTGCCGAAGAAGGGGAAGGAAAAGGTCAAGATCACCATGCAGGACATCAACGCCGGCAAGTTCTGCGGCGCCTGCCACAACGGCGAGAAGGCATTCAAGGCCAGCGACGCCAAAAACTGCATGAAGTGTCACAGGAAGAAGAAGAAGGTGATCAAAGGCTGCTGATTACAGTGGGAGGGCGGCGGCCCTCCCGGACCGAACGTCTCCTACACAGGGGTCAGCCAGCCCCTGTACCTGCTGTTCTCCCCCCGCACGATGCTGAAGAATACATCCTGAAGCCTCCTGGTGATCCTGCCCGGCCTGCCGTCGCCGATGACCCTGCCGTCCACCTCCCTGATGGGTGTGACCTCGGCGGCTGTACCTGTAAAGAAGGCCTCGTCGGAGATGTATACCTCGTCCCTGGTGAACCTCTCTTCCGCCACCTCGATGCCCTCGTCCCTGGCGAGGCTGATTATGCTGTCCCTCGTTATGCCCTCGAGGATGGAGGTGAGGGGCGTTGTCTTCAGACGCCCGTCCCTGACGACGAATATGTTCTCACCGCTGCCCTCGGAGACGTAGCCCTCGGTGTCGAGCAGGAGGGCCTCGTCGTAACCGCAGGAGATCGCCTCCTTCTTGGCCAGTTGGGAGTTGACGTAGTAGCCGCACACCTTGCCGCGTGACATGCTGGAGTTGACGTGGTTCCTGATAAACGACGAGGTCTTCACCCTTATGCCCTGTTTCAGCCCCTCGTCGCCGAGATAGGTTCCCCAGGGCCACACCGCAATGGCGAGCCTTACGGGGTTTCCCTTCGGGTAGAGTCCCATGGCCCCATAGCCGATGTAGACGAGGGGCCTTATGTAGCACTGCCTCATCCCGTTTGCCCGGACCGTCTCGATGATCGCCTCCTCGATCTCCTCCTCACTGTAGGGGATCTCGATGAGAAAGATCTTCGCCGACTTGAACAGCCGCTCTATGTGCTCCCTCACCCTGAAGAGGACGGGGCCGTCGGCCGTCTCGTAGCACCTGATACCTTCAAAGACACCGAGTCCGTAGTGGAGCGTATGGGTCAGGATGTGGACCTTTGCATCGTCCCAGGGGATGAGGTCCCCGTCCATCCATATCTTCTCGGTCTTCTCTATCATGGGGTATATTTAACCAGTTAGGACCGCATAGTGTCAACTTCCCGCGGCGCTACTAAACCCTCCGGGATTTATGATACAATAAACAGCATTTGTTCTCTGCCATCTGTCTCTGTTTAAGGGAGAGGACTGAGGATGCGTTCATAAACAGGGGTCCGTCGATAACCGAGGTCTCTCGCCATCTGCCCTATCGATGGATTCAGCCATCTTTGATTTCAGGAAGGCGACGATGAACCGGGTTTCTGTTCTGTTGATCATCATGTTCCTGAGTGGTACCGTATCCACCGCAGCTTCGGACAGGGTGACCCTCCGTTACAGCCTGCGGAAGGAGATGATGCGTATAGTCCTGGAGGCAGGGAGGGACGGTATGGTACAGGGTGCAAGGGTCAGCTCCTCCCATACCCTCGTAAAGGTCGAGTTTCCGGACGATTTCGAGCTCTCTGCACCGGACGTCAAGGGACACTTCGAGTACAACAGACGGGGCAGGAGCATCTTCCTGAACATCAAGGGGCTGAAATCGGTGAAGCTGCTGAGGCTGAAGTCCCCTCCCAGGCTCGTAATCGATGCATACCTTGAAGGCAGACCGGCCGGGCCCGGCAAGGAGACCGTGAAAGGGGCCGAAGAGGCCGAACCCCGGAGGAGGGTGCGGATCTCGAGGATAGTGCTTGACCCGGGCCACGGAGGACGGGACCTCGGCATATACACCAACAACTACAGCGAAAAGAACGTCGTCCTCAGGGTCGCGAGGTCGCTCCGGTACAGGCTGAGGAAGAAGGACAAGAGGGTCTTCCTGCCGAGGCTGGATGACAGGCACCTCTCCCTGACGGAGAGGATCCTCTATGCCAGGAAGAAATCCCCTGATCTCCTGCTCTCCCTCCACATGACCACATCGAACCATGTGGTGATCTACACCTATCCCCCCCTGAAGCCCGAGGGGGAGGAGCGTTACCTCCTTGAGAGGTCGCAGGCCGAGCATGCAGGGCAGAGCAGGATCATCGCAAGGGAGCTCGGGAGATCGATCATGAGGAACCTCAACATAAACGTGCTGTACAGGGAGATGGATCTGCCGATCCTCTCCCACATGAACTCCCCCGCCGTGCTGATAGAGCTGCCGGCGGCGGAGTTCTTCAACTATACGAGGAAGAACATAGGGTTGCTTGCAACATCGATAACGGAGGGGCTCGTCTCCTATGAGGGCAGGTAAGGGCATCGTTATCGGTCTGGTCGTGGCGATCCTGCTGCTTGGTGCAGCCCTCGGGGTGTTCTACTTCTACCTCTACGACCAGGAGCCGGAAAAGATCGTGACCGGTGAGGACATAAGGGAAAGCATCATCAGGGAGTACACCACCCTGAAGATCTACCGCCCCATGGGCGGCAAGGTGGAACTGGTGGAGAAGAAGGTCCCCGGGATACTCTCCATCCTGGACCTCGCCGACATCCTCATGGAGGAGTACCTCAAGGCCTCCACCGAGCTTGACACGGGCGTGCTGCCCGAGGGGACCAAGCTGAACAACCTCTTCATGGGCGCCGACGGTGTGCTCTACCTCGACTTCAACCGCGAGTTCGAACGTAACTTCCGCGGCGACGTACTCGACGAGTACATGCTCCTGAAGAGCATCTTCGACACCCTGATCAGCAACCTCGACGTAATGGATGTGATGATCCTCGTCGACGGAAAGGAGACGGAATCGATAGGCGGCCACTTCATGATAAACCGGCCCCTCAAGGCGGTGCTCAACGGGGAGGTGGCCTTCGAGGAGGCACCGGGGGAGGGAGGATGAGCAGCGGCCACGACAGGACGTCCCGTCCGATAGGCATCTTCGATTCAGGCGTCGGAGGCCTGACGGTACTGAAGGAGCTCCTGGAGCTCCTGCCCCTGGAGGATACGATCTACCTCGGTGACACGGCGAGGGTCCCTTACGGGATACGTTCTCCCGAAACGGTGACGCGCTATGCCGTGGAGAACGCTGAGTTCCTCCTCCGCGGCGGCATCAAGCTCATCGTTGTGGCATGCAACACCGCCTCAGCGGTGAGCCTCGAGGTGTTGAGGAGCATGACCTCCGTCCCCGTCGTGGGGGTCATAGAGCCGGGGGCGGAGGCGGCTGTGAGGGCGACGAACAACGGCAGGATCGGGGTGATCGGTACGGAGGCCACCATACAGAGCAGCGCCTACCACAGGACGATACGGGCCATCGACCCGGGCGTGGAGGTGATCGGCGCTGCCTGTCCGCTCTTCGTCCCCCTCGTCGAGGAGGGATGGACGGACGACGAGTTAGCAAGGGCCGTCGCCTCGAGATACCTCGGGGAGTTCAGGAGAAGCGGTGTGGACACGCTCGTCCTGGGGTGCACGCACTACCCCCTGCTGAAGGGAGCGATAGGAGAGGTCCTGGGGCAGGGGATAAGGCTGATAGATTCGGCGGTGGAGACCGCAAGGGCGGTGAAGGAGGTCCTGAACTCGAGAGGGCTCCTGAGGAGGGAGAACGACCTGCCCGGGAGGAGATACTTTGTAACCGACGCTCCCCAGAGGTTCAAGCGGATCGGCGAGAGGTTCCTCGGAAGCCGGTTGGAGCATATCGATCTGGTCGAGATACCCCCTCCGGAGAGCAGGGGTCGCCCCTTTGACCCCCCGGGGGCCGGGGTCGCGGTCGGGGTCTCCGGAGTGCGTAGTCAGAGAGGCAAGGAGGAAGGATGAGAAAGGACGGAAGGAAGAACGACGAGCTGAGGCCGGTCAGGATCACGAGAAACTACATAAAGACCGCCGAGGGATCGGTGTTGATCGAGGTGGGAAACACCAGGGTGATCTGCACCGCGTCGATAGAGGAGAGGGTCCCGCCCTTTCTGAAGGATCAGGGAAGGGGATGGGTGACCGCCGAGTACGGGATGCTGCCCAGGGCCACATCCACAAGGACCGTGAGGGAGTCGGCTGCGGGAAGGATCAGCGGCAGGACCCACGAGATCCAGCGGCTGATAGGGAGGAGCCTCAGGTCGGTGGTTGATCTCGAACTCCTGGGTGAGAGGACGGTGTGGATCGACTGCGACGTGATACAGGCGGACGGTGGAACGAGGACGGCCTCTGTCACCGGTGCGTACGTGGCCCTCGTGGATGCCATGCGCTACGGGGTCAGAAACGGGATCATAGAGAGGAACCCGGTGAAGGACTACCTCTCTGCAGTGAGCGTGGGCATAGTTGACGGAGAGCCGATGCTGGACCTCTGCTACGATGAGGATTTCAGGGCCGAGGTGGATATGAACGTGGTGATGACCGGCAGCGGCAGGTATGTGGAGGTCCAGGGTACCGCGGAGGGAGAGCCCTTTGCGCGGGAGACGCTGGAAGCGCTCCTGGACCTTGCAGAGAAGGGGGTCCAGGAGCTGGTGAGTATACAGCGGAGGATGCTCGGTGAAGATACTTTTAGCTACTGAGAATCCAGGAAAGATAGAGGAGATAAACCGTCTCTTCAGGGACACCCCGATCGAGTTCGTGGGGCCGGGGCCGCTTGAGGAGAGGCCGATCGTCGTCGAGGACGGCCAGACATACCATGAAAACGCGATGAAGAAGGCGATGGCCTACTACAGGCTGACCTCCATGCCCACCCTCTCGGAGGACTCGGGACTCGAGGTGGAGAGCCTCGGCGGTGCACCGGGACTGCTCTCGGCGAGATTCGCAGGCGATGGTGCAACGGACGAGGACAACTGCAGGAAGCTGCTCGACCTCATGAGGGACGTGCCGGAGGAGAGGCGGACGGCCAGGTTCGTCTCCGTCTTCTGTCTGATAATCGATGAGGACATCTACTTCTTCGAGGGGGAGGTGAGGGGTCGTATACTGAAGCAACCAAGGGGCGAGTCAGGCTTCGGCTACGACCCCGTCTTCGCGCCCGAGGGCTACGACCGGAGCTTCGCCGAGCTGGGCGAGGAGGTGAAGAACAGGATAAGCCACAGGGCCGCCGCCATAAAGAGGCTGAAGGAGTTCCTGAAGGAGAGGTTCGACAGGAAGTGAGGAGATGAAGAAGAGCCTGACGGAAGAGTCGATACTGTTCATCAGCATCCTCAAGTGGTTCGTCCTTGCATCCACCGCAGGTGTGGTCGTCGGCATATCGACGACGATCTTCCTGAAGGTGCTGCACTGGTGTACGGAGATCACCGCGCGCTATCCCTATTACTTCCTCCTCCTTCCCCTGGCGCTCTTTCTGAGCGCGGCCATGATAAAGTACCTGGCGCCCGATGCGGAAGGGCACTGGACAGAGAAGGTGATCGAGGCGGTCCACCGGTACTCGGGAAGGATAAAGGCGATGGTCGTCCCGGTGAAGCTGGTCGCCACCGTGGTCACCCTCTCCGCAGGCGGCTCGGTGGGGAAGGAGGGGCCGTGCGCACAGATAGGCGCCGGTCTTACATCCATACTCTCCGACTTACTGAGGTTCGACGACCAGGACCGTAAAAAGCTGGTCATATGCGGCATCAGCGCCGGATTCGCAACCGTCTTCGGCACACCCATAGCAGGGGCCATCTTCGGGATCGAGGTCCTCTTCGTGGGCAGCATCCTCTATGACGTGATCATGCCCTCCTTCGTTGCCGGCATCATAGGATATCAGGTGGCAACGGCCTTCGGGGTCACCTACTTCCACCATCCCATAGACTTCGTCACCGTCTTCAGCGAGTCCTTCTTCGTGACGGTGGCCCTCGCGGGGGTCTTCTTCGGGTTCTGCTCCTTCCTGCTGATCGAACTCATGAAATCAGGAGAAGAGCTCTCGGAGCGGATGAAGCTGCCCCAACCCCTCAAGGCCCTTGCAGGCGGGGTGATACTGATACTCCTCACCCTCCTGTTCTCCGAGCGTTACCTCGGACTCGGCCTCGATACGATCCAGGCGACCCTCCAGGGAGAGAGGATACCCTGGTATGCGTTCCTGGTCAAGGCCGTCTTCACCAGCATCACCCTGAACATGGGCGGCAGCGGAGGGATCCTCACCCCCATTTTCTTCATCGGTGCCGCTGCAGGCTCGCTCTTTGCCGTCATCTTCGGGTTGAACATAGCGACCTTCTCGGCCATCGGCCTGGTGAGCCTCCTGGCCGGTGCGGCCAACACCCCGATAGCGGCAAGCATCATGGCCGTGGAGCTCTTCGGCCCGACCATCGCACCCTATGCGGCGGTGGCCTGCGTCATCAGCTTCCTGATGACCGGTCACAGGAGCGTCTACCCCTCACAGGTGCTGGCCTTCAAGAAGTCCTCATCGATCCATGTGGAGCTCGGTGAGGAGGTGGAGAGGATCGAACCCAGGTACAAGCCCAGACGGAAGAGCCTGACGGGGGTGATCCTGAGCCTCGCCAGGGTGCTCAAGGAGTGGATAACCGAGAGGAAGAGAGGCGGCGGATCAGGGGCCGGGAAATGAAAAAACCTCCCCCCATGTGTTAAAATATTAAGAGCCTTCTGACCGGAAAGGACTTGCCGATGAGAGGCGGATTGGACTGATCCCTGCCTTCTTTCCCGACCGGCGGGGCCTCCGAGGAGCAAGGACTTCCAGGAGCTTCAGCGTCGGGTCTTCCGGCAAGGTGCCTTAGCAGGATTGCGGGTCCGTCCCGGTACAGACCAGGGTCTCGGCCGTGGTGCAACGGTTCTTACTGTTCTTTAAGTATGGAGGTCAACTTGAATACCTATAGAAACCTCTTCATATGGCTGCTCATCGGCGCCCTGGTGATCTTCCTCTTCGACATCCTGAGCACACCGCAGAAGACCTTTGAAGAGATCACCTTCTCGGACTTCATATCCAAACTCGAAGCGGACCAGGTGGTCGAGGTCTCCATAAGGGAGAGCGAGGTCACGGGGACGATGAAGGACGGCACGAAGTTCAAGACCTATGTGGAGAAGTACCCGGAGTTCATCGAGGACCTGAGGAAGAGGAAGGTGAAGATCGTGGTGAAGCCTCCGCCGCAGACGCCCTGGTACGTCAACTTCTTCTTCTCCTGGGGACCCATGATATTCCTGGTGCTGATATGGGTCTTCTTCATGCGCCAGATGCAGATGGGCGGAAACAGGGCGCTCTCCTTCGGCAAGGCAAAGGTGAGGCTCGTCTCCGACAAATCCGTCAAGGTCACCTTCAAGGACGTCGCGGGCATCGAGGAGGCGAAGACCGAGGTGGAGGAGATCATCGACTTCCTGAAGGATCCCCAGAAGGCCACGAAGCTGGGAGGAAAGATACCAAAGGGGGTACTCCTCGTCGGTCCGCCCGGCACGGGCAAGACCCTCCTTGCCAAGGCGATCGCCGGTGAGGC
>WGEZ01000092.1 GCA_015492515.1 Nitrospirota bacterium | reverse complement strand
TAATAACTTATTTAACACCTTCGTATCTGACGGTTTTCAACATCTTACTTCTATTATCAATTATTGCAACGGCTCTAACACTCTATCAGAAAAAGATCAGGATATCACATTTACTGATGATCGGGGGAGGTGCCTTTCTACTGACCAAGGGTCTTAGGTTTATAAACGAATATGTACTTCTTGCTTTACCTGTTCTTAAAAGCAATCTCTTAGTTTATCATTATCGAGGTCAACGGATATCAAAGCCTCTCTATCTTTTTATTGTTGTCATTATGATTATAATGCCAATCGTGTATATGCGAACAACTTTTTATACAGATCTTAAGTACCCCGTCTCACAAAAAAATCTTCCCAGTGGAAATGTGGCATTCCTGAACTACATCGATAAAGGCGGAACGGTGCTAAACTTTCCGAACAAAGGAGGCTACCTTCTGTGGAAGCTGTATCCAAAGTATAAGATCTTCATGGATATGGAGGTTCCCTTCCTATTTACCGATGAGGATTTCTTCATTGTTGACAATGCATTTAATGATGCGGCTGTGCTCGATAAAGTCATAGCAAAATACAATCCATCTTTTATTATGGTGCCCCTAAACTATCCTACATTCAAAAGGCTTATTAAAAGCCATTCTGAATACGTCGTGGTATTCTTTGACGATGAAGAGGTGCTGTATGTAAATAAAACCGTCTATCCTGACATCGCCGAGAAGTTTGCCCTAAAAAAGATAGATCCGTTCACACTCATAGGAAAAAACATTGCCCTATTAAACGAAAAAGAAAGCGAGGCCTTCATGAGCGAACTTTTTAGAATCAATAAAATATATCCTGATAACGGGCTAATAAACCAAACCATTGCTATGTTTTTAAATAAGAAAGGGCAGTACGAGCAGGCAATTCCATACGCTGAGACTATTATTAAAAACTTCCCAGAGTTACCCAAGGGCTATAGGCTGAAGGGTGATTCTCTGCTTGGATTAAAACAATATGAACAAGCCGTTTCATACTATGAATTAGCCCTCAAACATTCAGATACAGAGGCTAAAAAATCTTTATACAAAAAGCTATGGTTCTGCTTCAGCAGGCTTGAACAATACAACAAGGCATACAAGGCCTTGAAAAAGGCTGTTGATATTTACTCTCCAACAACTCCATTTACAGATTTTTACAATCTTGGATTAGCAGCACTCCAAAATGGCAAAATTACCGAAGCCTTGACTTTGTTTAGGTTTGCCTATATAAAGACACCGAGTGATGATGTAGAGTGGAAGAAGAAGATAGAAAAACAGCTTTCAAACTTTATCATAACAGATGAGAAGTTAAAGAACACTCCGCTTCTTGAATAACCTTTCTAATCAAAATCCCATTCTGTTGTTGTCCTGGTCGATGGAGAACGTCGCCCCATCAACAGGTGATCCGGTTCTACCTACCGCTGTGGCTACAAATTGTGTGCCATTGTTTGAGATCACAAGCGTGTAGTCGAACCTCAATGCATTCACATCTCCTGGCTGAAACCCTGGGAGAAGTGCCTGGATGCTCGTGTCTCCCACCCTGTACCGATAGGTGCCGTCAGGCCCGTAGTTTCCGTTCTCCGAGAAATACTGCTCTTCGAGCAGTCTGATCGCTTCAAGGTTGCTCTTGGCTTCGGTATGCATAGCCTTGGATCTCTCACCTAAAAACAGTGGCACCGCTATCCCTGCAAGGATACCGAGTATTGCGATGACGAGTAAAAGTTCGATAAGCGTAAAGCCGTTGCCCCCCTTGCAGCCCTCTCTCCGTCTCATATAAACAATATATTGCAACCGCGATCCCATTTTCTTCCTCCTTATCACAAATGGATCAGCTTATATGTGTTACATAAACAATATAACACATGCTTGTATTCCTGAACAACCCTTTCTAATCGTCAATTATCTAGCAGTAACCGTAGTGTCGAAAATCGGTGCATTGGTATCTTCTGCATAAGCATGAATACGAATCGACCGTACACTGACTGGCTCAATAACAACTGTTCCTACTGTTTTGTTCGAGTTATCAACAAAAAGATACTGCGAAGAATTATACGGACTCCTCGCGTTCATACCGATATAATGGTTTAATAGCTGATCCACGACGTCGTTGATTACAGTATAAGTATAACTTGCGCTCTGATTGTAAAAGGCTTGACACTTTTTCTCCGGAGATGCATCGACGTATTCCGCGCATATCTCCTGCCCCGATGGGTTAGACAAGATATACGGCTCCTCATAGACAAAGGCATCCAGTATAGCCTGGATCTCTGAGACAGCTCCCTTTGCACCTGAGACAACAGCCCTCACCTTCGCCTTATCCCTCTGTCCAAGGAGAACAGGGGCAGCTATAGTTGCGAGGATCCCAACTATTGCGATGACCATTAAGATCTCGATTAACGTGAACCCTTGATGAAGATTCTTGTTCATGTCTATTTGTTTGCCAAATTAAACAGGCGGAACGCTGCGGTTCCGCCTGTTTGGAAACTCGGTGATAGCTGCAATCATTATCGAGCAGTCACATTGGTGTCGAACACCGCATTTGCAGTATCAGTTGCGTAGGCATGGATTCTGACAGTACGGTCACCAGTAGCCTCAACAACAACGGTTCCTTCTGTTCCAGTAGCGTTAACGAAAAGATTCTGAGACCCATTGTAGGGACTCCGATCATTCTTGCCCGCGTAGTGGTTAATGACATAATTAACTACCGTAGCAGCATAATTACCAGCTGAAACAGTGTAGGTACCCGCAGCACTCTCATTGTAAATTGACTGACATGTTCTACCAGGTGCAGCTGTGGATGATTCATAGCATCCCTCGGTTCCAGCTGAGCTCAGCGCAATGAAAGGATCACCGGCAACCACGGCATCCAGCATTGCTTGGATCTCTGAGACAGCTCCCTTTGCACCTGAGACAACAGCCCTCACCTTCGCCTTCTCCCTCTGGCCGAGAAAGGCCGGGATCGCTATAGCGGCCAGGATTCCGATGATCGCTATGACGATCAGCAGCTCGATGAGGGTGAAACCTCTTTCATCCCTCTTCTTCATCTCCTGAATAGTCTTGAACATCTCACAACCTCCTTTGTTTTAATAAAGATTTCTGATTCGAGAAGGACTCTTCGAAGAATCTCGAATCGTTTCCGTTCTGCGGACAGAACCACTCGTCCTATGGGTCTCATCCAGCTGGGCTCACTCACCGGTGAACATCCAGTCCAGTTTCGACCTCCTGGCCCACATGGGGCTATCGTCCTTGTCCTTACTACCAGACCCCTCGCTTTCAGGAGGAGAGAGGCTGAAGACCGACTCATCCTGTGATAACCCATAGTCTTCAGGTGCTCCTTCCTCACTGAACAAACGTCTCACCTCCTTTCGGGCTTTCTCGTTGGCAATATAAAGAGCAAGTTTCTTGCCAGAATACCAGGGAGCTGAAAAATATGGGGCGACGGGGATTTCCCTTTAAATATCAGAGGTTATCGGGATCGCCCATACCCTGGTGACGGGCATGTGTCAATCCCTTGACTGACGTATTTTGTCAGCCTGTTACCATTCCCGGCATCCCGATGAGGCCCGTTCGCCGCCCGACGGCGGCCCTCATCTATTCGATCACCGGCAGCCTCGAGAGGGCCTCCTTTATCTTCTCCTCGGGGTATTCGTAGTCGACCAGTCTGCCCTCGAGGTAGTCGGCGTACGCCTGGAGGTCGAGGTAGCCGTGGCCGCTGAGGTTGAAGAGTATGGTCCGCTCTTTCCCCTCCTCCTTGCAGACGAGGGCCTCGTCGATGGCCGCCTTAACGGCGTGGGCGGTCTCCGGAGCTGGTATTATGCCTTCTGCACGGGCGAACCGTACCGCCGCATCAAAGACCGCTGTCTGGGGGTAGGCCTTCGCCTCTATCAGCCCGTCATGGTAGAGCTGGCATATGAGGGGGGCGTCGCCGTGATACCTGAGGCCGCCGGCATGGATGCCGGGAGGAACGAAGTCGTGCCCCAGGGTGTACATCATCACCAGGGGCGTGAGCCCGGCGGTGTCGCCGAAGTCGTACCTGTACTCGCCCTTTGTGAGGGTGGGGCAGGAGGTGGGCTCTACGGCGATGACCCTCAGGTCCCTGCCGTTTATCTTCTCGCGGATGAAGGGGAAGCTCACCCCTGCAAGGTTGCTTCCACCGCCGCAGCAGCCGATTATGATGTCCGGATAGTCTCCTGCAAGCTCGAACTGCCTCTCCGCCTCGAGCCCTATCACGGTCTGGTGCAGGAGCACGTGGTTCAGAACAGAGCCGAGGGCGTAATTCGTGTCATTGTATGTTGCGGCGTCCTCCACGGCCTCCGATATGGCGATGCCGAGGCTGCCGGGACTGTCGGGGTCCGCCTCGAGGACCCTTCTGCCCGCCTGGGTGATATCCGTCGGGCTGGCATGCACCGTGGCTCCCCACGTCTGCATCGCGATCCTCCGGTAGGGCTTCTGGTCGTAACTCACCCTCACCATGTATACGGTGACATCCACCCCGAAGAGGCTCCCGGCCAGCGCCATCGCCGAACCCCACTGACCGGCGCCCGTCTCCGTGGCGATCCTCCTGATGCCGGCCTCCCTGTTGTAGTATGCCTGGGGTATGGATGTATTCGGCTTGTGGCTCCCCGCGGGGCTCACCCCCTCGTACTTGTAGTATATCCTCGCCGGTGTGCCGAGGGCGTCCTCGAGCCTGTAGGCCCTGCAGAGGGGAGAGGGCCTCCAGAGGGCGTAGGCCTTCAGGACCTCTTCCGGGATGTCTATCCACCTCCGGGTGGAGACCTCCTGCTCTATGAGTGACATGGGGAAGATCGGAGCGAGGGCATCGGGTCCGATGGGTTGCTTCGTCTCGGGATGAAGCGGCGGCTTAGGAAGGTTCGGCATGTCGGCCATTATGTTGTACCACTTCTTCGGTATCTCCTTCTCGGACAGCAGGATCTTCGTCTCTTTCATCTCTCCTCCGAAGGTCTGGTTTTCTGAAGGACTCATCGTCCGACGTTATATTATACGGATAATGGCCTGTCATGAGGCAAGACCGGCGGGTAAAAGGTCCAGGGATGTCGGGGTCACATCAACTCCAGCAACATCTCCTTGGTCTCCCCGTCCACTTCAGGGTAGTCCTCGAAGCCCGGTATCGCTCCGAGAGGGGGGGGCGGCTGGAAGGGTTCCCCCGGGAAGACGACGGTCTCCCCGGGGGTGGAGTGGCCTCTATATGTCGAAATAGAGGAAGAACTCGTAGGGGTGTGGCCTCAGCCTGAGGGCGTCGACCTCGTTCGTCCTCTTGTACTCGATCCATGTCTGGAGGGCGTCCTCGGTAAAGACGTTCCCCTTCAGGAGGAACTCGTGGTCCTTCTCCAGGCTGTCGAGGGCCTCGTCAAGGCTGCCCACGATCTGGGGGACCTGTGCAAGCTCCTCAGGCGGAAGCTCGTAGAGGTCCTTGTCAAGGGCCTCACCCGGGTCTATCTTGTTCTCTATCCCATCGAGACCCGCCATCAGCATCGCTGCAAAGGCGAGGTAGGGGTTGCAGGAGGGATCGGGGAACCTCACCTCGATCCTCTTCGCCTTCGGAGACGGCGAGTACATCGGTATCCTCACGGCGGCGGAGCGGTTCCTGGCCGAATATGCGAGGTTCACCGGGGCCTCGAAACCGGGCACAAGCCTCTTGTAGGAGTTTGTCGTCGGGTTGGTGAGTGCGGCGAGCGCCCTGGCGTGCTTCAGGATCCCGCCTATGTAGTGGAGGGCGAGTTCACTGAGGCCTGCATACCCGTTGCCTGCGAAGAGGGGCTTGCCGTCCTTCCAGATGCTCTGGTGGGTGTGCATACCCGAGCCGTTGTCCTCGAAGACGGGCTTGGGCATGAAGGTGGCGGTCTTTCCATGCTGCCTCGCCACGTTCTTGACGATGTACTTGAAGAGCATCAGGTTGTCCGCCATCTTCACGAGGGGGGAGTACCTCATGTCTATCTCGCCCTGGCCGGCGGTGGCCACCTCGTGGTGCTGGGCCTCGACGTAGATGCCGCACTTCTTCATTATCGTGACCATCTCGGTCCTTATATCCTCAAGGCTGTCGGTGGGAGGGACGGGGAAGTACCCCTCCTTGTGCCTCGGTTTGTAGCCGAGGTTCGGGTTCTCCTCCTTGCCCGAGTTCCAGATGCCCTCGACGGAGTCGATGAAGTAGTATCCGCTGTGGGCGTTCTGGTCGTACCTCACGTCGTCGAGGATGAAGAACTCCGCCTCGGGGCCGAAGTAGGCGGTGTCACCGATGCCGGTGGACTTGAGGTACTGGACGGCCTTCTGCGCTATGTACCGCGGGTCCCTCGTGTAGGACTCCTTCGTCACGGGGTCGACGATGTTGCATATGAGGCTGAGGGTCGGGAACTTCCTGAAGGGGTCGATGATCGCCGTCTCCGGATCGGGGACGATGAGCATGTCAGAGGCGTGTATCGCCTGCCAGCCCCTGATCGACGAGCCGTCGAACCCGACGCCTTCCTCGAAGGTCTCCTCCTTCAGTTCATCGATGGGGACGGAGAAATGCTGCCAGACCCCGGGGAAGTCGATGAACTTGAAATCCACCATCACCACGTCGTTTTCCTGTGCAAACGTCAAAACATCCTTGGGCGTCATACCAACCTCCTACAGTTTGGATTCATATTCGGTAAAGGATTGCCGATAAAAGTACTATAAACCCTCGGGCTTTGTCAAGTGAAAAACTCCCTGTAGAACCCCTCGGCCCTCTTCCGGTACTCGGGATATCGCCGTTGCGTCTCCCTCAGCATCCCTTCCGGGTCGACGCCTTCTTCGTCCTCGAACCACTCCCTCACTATCTCCGGAGTGACCTCGATGTGGAACTGGAGGGCGTGGACCTTGCCGCCGTAGCGGAAGGCCTGGTTGGGGTAGACCTCCGAGGTCGCCGTCCTGACGGCACCGTCGGGCAGGTCGAAGGTGTCACCATGCCAGTGGAAGACCTCGGCCCTGGGGGAGCCGTCCACGGCGAGCCTGCTGAAGACCCTGTCTTCCATGCCCTCGGGGGTAATATCCACCGTGTACCAGCCGATCTCCTTCACCCCGCCGGGGTAGACCCTTGCACCCAGGACATGGGCGATCATCTGCGCTCCGAGGCAGATGCCGAGGACCGCCCTGCCGCTGTCGATGAACCCCTCGATGAGCCCGGCCTCGGTGCGGAGGTAAGGGTAGCTGTCCATCTCGTACACGGCCATCGGCCCACCCATGACCACGAGGTGCGAGTACTCCCCTATATCAGGGGGCTCCTCTCCCTCAGAGAGCTCGAGGACCCTGTAGGGTATGCCCTCCTCTCTGAGGAAGTCCTCGATCGTTCCAGGCCCCTCGAGGGGTATGTTCTTGAGTATCAGTACGGCCACGGTCCTCCTCCCGAGTGTCAAGGTCGTACGTGTCTGTCCGGGCTCCCGGGACTACAGGTAATATCCTGTCTCACCGTGCTGGCTCAGGTCAAGCCCTTCGACCTCCTCCTCTTCCTTCACCCTGAGCCCCATGATCCCGTCCAGGACCTTGAGGGTCACGAAGGTGACCACACAGGCCAGGACCCATGTGGCCGCAACGGCGATCAGCTGCTTGCCCAGCTGGGCCGGGTTGCCGAAGAAGAGGCCGTCGGTGCTGCCGGGGATGGAGGAGGATGCGAAGAGCCCCGTTGCGATGGCCCCCCATGTTCCACCCACTCCGTGGACGCCGAAGACGTCGAGGGAGTCGTCGTAGCCGAGCTTCGGCTTGAGGATGACGACCGCATAGTAGCAGAACAGACCGGCCCCGGCCCCTATGAATATGGATGATATGGGGCCGACGAACCCGGCCGCGGGCGTGATGGCCACAAGACCGGCCACGGCGCCAGTGGCCGCACCGAGGATGGTCGGCTTGCCCCTGTGGAGCCACTCGACCATCGTCCATGTGAAGGCCGCCGTGCCGGTGGCGGTGTTGGTGGTCACGAAGGCGTTCACGGCAGAGGCGTTGGCGGCCAGGGCACTGCCTGCGTTGAAGCCGAACCAGCCGAACCAGAGCAGGGCCGCGCCTATCACCGTCAGCGGCAGGTTGTTCGGATGGATCGGCTCAGTGGGGTATCCCTTCCGCTTGCCCACAACGAGGGCGGCGATCAACGCCGAGGCACCGGAGCTTATGTGAACCACCGTGCCTCCGGCGAAGTCCAGCGCACCGAGGTCCCCCAGCCAGCCTCCGCCCCACACCCAGTGGGCGAGGGGGTCATACACGAGGGTCGCCCATATCAGGGTGAAGACGAGGAAGGTGGAGAACTTTATCCGCTCGGCAAAGGCGCCCGTGATAAGGGCGGGGGTGATGATGGCGAACATCCCCTGAAACATCATGAAGAGCTGATGAGGGATGGTGGAGCCCTCCGTCGGCTCCAGGCCGACCCCCTTCAGCCCGAGCCATGAGAGGCTCCCGATTATTCCGCCCACGTCGGGGCCGAAGGCGAGGGTGTATCCCCACAGCACCCACTGCACGCTCATCATGCAGAGGATGATGAAGGACAGCATTATCGTGTTGAGGACGTTCTTGCTCCTCGCCATGCCTCCGTAGAAGAAGGCAAGCCCGGGCGTCATCACCATCACCAGGGCCGTGGAGACGAGCAGCCATGCCGTGTCACCGGTGTCGATCTTCGACGCCTCTGCAGCAAAGGCGGCCTTGCCGGATAGCAGGACCAGCAACACCGGGAAGAAGAGGAACATCGCGGCCCTGTCGCCCTTCCCGAGCCCCTCGATCCATGAGTTCCGAACGATCGTCATCATATCGCCTCCTTCCCCCTCTCACCCGTCCTGATCCTTATCACATCCTCCAGACCGTAGACGAAGATCTTCCCGTCACCGATCTCGCCGGTCCTCGCCGATTCCTGTATGGCCTTGAGCACCTCGTCGAGCTTCTCCTCAGGCACGGCCACGTCGATCTTCACCTTCGGCAGGAAGCGCACCTCATACTCGACCCCCCGGTAGACCTCCATATGTCCCTTCTGACGACCGAAACCCTTCACCTCGGTCACGGTCATGCCCTGCACGCCGATGTCGGTGAGGGCCTTCCGAACGTCATCAAGCCGGAAATGCTTGATCACTGCGGAAACCATCTTCATATAACACACCTCCCAGCCTTTGATCACAAGACAGGCCCGTTCCCCAAAGAGAGCCGTCCTGTCTCCCTCTCTGAGATTGAAAGGTACTGCGGTAGTAACAATAATTGTGCCAGGAGGAAAATCCTTTGTACTCAAGGCGTTAGGGCCGTTCACGATCCTACAAAAATGTAGGAATTTACATAAATGTCGTACAAAAATGTAGGAGCGAGCGGGAAGGCCCCTTCTAAACCTTCAGCCCCACATAGACCCTGCCCTCCAGGGTCTTCATCGGCAGTCTCGTAAGGGGTGCGGGCGGCGGTCCTGAGAGGACGTTGCCCTCGATGTCGTATCTGCCGCCGTGACAGGGACAGAGGAAGGCCCCCTCCGTCCTCTGCCAGTTGACGAGACATCCGAGATGACTGCAGACGGGTGAGAGGGTGAAGACCCTCCCCCGGTTGTTCACCACGAAGACCCTCGTGCTGAGGCTCCGGCCGCGGCTCTCGTAGCTCAAGACCACTGTCTTGACGCCCCTCCTGGGCAGCTCGTGCTCATCCATGAGGGGGAAGAACCTGACCTCCCTCCTCCGGATGCGGGAGGGGTAGAGGAAGGCGAGGACGGTGGACAGGAGGGCGACGCCGAGGAGGGTGAAGAAGACCTTTATCGACCTTGCGAGGAAGGACCTCCTGTTCACCTGGAGTTCAGGCGTTCTTTCAGTTCCTTTCCGGCCCTGAAGTAGACCACCTTCTTGCCCGGGACGTCGACGGCCTGACCGGTCTTGGGGTTCCTTGCCTTCCGGGGCCTGCGGGTCTTGAGCCTGAAGTTGCCGAACCCCCTCAACTCCACCTTCTCGCCCCTGCTGAGCGAGTCCTTCAGGGTCTCGAAGAAGGTCTCCACGATTATCTCGGCCTGCTTCTGTGTGTATCCCTCCAGCCTCTCCGAAACCTTCTCGATCAGTTCAGACCTGGTCATATATATCCTCCTGCCTGGGGTTCGTTAGAGTATATGCATCTCAAAAGTACATGATGTACTTGAGGCTGATGGTCCTGAACATACCCCTCAGCTCCTCGGGGATACGGCTGTTCAGCAGCAGGTCGAGGACCCCGAGCTTCTCCTCCCTGGTCACCACCTCCGGTTCGCCCTCGATCCCGCCGAGCCTTGCAGCCTCCATGATCGCATCCTGTATATTGCCCAGCTCGTCGACGAGCCCCACCTCCTTCGCCTGTCTGCCTGTAAAGACCCGACCGTCGGCGAGTTCCCTGACGCGCTCGTAGGGCATCTGCCGCCCTTCGGCCACGGCGTTTATGAACTGCTGATGGACGTCGTCGAGGACACCCTGGAGGATCCTGCGCTCCTCCTCACCGATGCCCCTGAAGACGGAAGCGAGGTCCTTGTGTTTGCCGCTCTTGATCACCTCCGTCTTCACCCCCATCTTGTCCATCAGCCCCTTGATGTTGGGTATCTCCATGATCACCCCTATCGAGCCGGTGACCGTGCCGGGGTTTGCGTAGATCCTGGTGGCTGGTGCCGATATGTAGTAGCCGCCGGAGGCCGCCACGGTACCCATCGATACGACGACGGGCTTGGTCTCCTTCAGCCTCTTCACCTCTGTATAGATCTCCTGAGAGGGGGCGACCGCACCGCCGGGGCTGTCAACCCTCAGCACCACGGCCTTTACGGTATGGTCCTTCCTGTACTTCCTTATCTCCTCGATCGCCTCCCTGGCCGTGATTATGGGCCCCTCCACCCTCACCAGGGCCACCTTCTCCCCCAGGGGCACCCTCCTGTCCAGAAGGGTCACCAGGACGCTCAACAGGACGGCCACCAGAAGGAGTATCGCCAGGGCGAGGCAGAGCTTCTTCACCTCCAGGGCCCTCCACCCGGGTCGGCCGTCATCCTAAGCCTCACCCTCTTCAACGCCCTCATACCTGAGGTTCCTCAGGCTGAGGCCGATCTTACGACCCTCCACATCCATCTTTATGATCCTCGCCACGAGCTCGTCACCCTCCTTGTAGACCTCCCGGGGGCTGTCGGACTCTATCTCCGAGGAGTAGATGAGCCCCTCCACCTCGCCTTCGAGCTCCACGAAGATCCCGTGCTCGGTGCATCTCAACACCCTGCACTTCACCTCCTCACCGAGCTGGAACTTCGAGGGTATCTCCTCCTCCCAGGGATCGGGGACAAGCTGCTTCAGCCCCAGGGCCATCCTCTCCTTCTCCGGCTCGATGTTCAGGACCACGGCCTCTATCTTCTGGCCCTTCCGCAGCACCTCCGAGGGGTGCCTTATATGCTTGGTCCAGGAGATATCCGAGATATGCAGCAGTGCATCCACGCCCTCGGGCAGGGCGACGAAGGCCCCGAACTCGGTGAGGCTCCTCACCCTCCCCGTTATCCTCTGATCCTTCTTGTACCGCTGGGCGACCAGCTCCCAGGGCTTCGGCTTCAGCTGCTTGATGCTGAGGGAGATCCTCCTCTCACCGGGCTCCACCTTCAGCACCTGCACGTCCACGTAATCTCCGACCTCCACGTAGTTGGAGGGATGCTTCGGTCTCGGGGACCAGTCAAGCTCGGAGACATGCACCAGGCCCTCCACTCCCTCCTCGAGCTCCACGAAGGCGCCGTAATCGGTGAGACTCACCACCCTGCCGCTGACTACCTTGCCCTCGATGTACTTCTCCTCGATACTCTTCCAGGGGTCGGGCCTCTTCTGTTTATAACCGAGGGTGACCTTCTCCGTAGCGGGGTCGAAGCTCAGCACCATCACCTCCACGTCCTGCCCGACCTTGAAGACATCGGAGGGATGCCTTATCCTCCCCCAGGAGATGTCGGATATGTGCAGCAGTCCGTCGATGCCGCCGAGGTCGACGAAGACCCCGTAGTCGGTGATGTTCTTTACCACGCCCGGCAGGAGGGCCCCCTCCTTCAGTCTGGCGATCGTCTCCCTCTTGAGCGCCTCCCTCTCCTCCTCCAGGAGGACCCTCCTGGAGACGATCACGTTCGTCAGCTTGTTGTTCAGCTTCAGGACCCTCACCTTCACCCTCTGACCAAGGAGGCTGTCAGGGTTCTTGAGGGGCTTCAGATCCGCCTGGGAGCCCGGCATGAAGGCCTTCACCCCTTCTATCTCCACCCTGTAGCCACCCTTCACCTTCTCCAGCACGGTCCCCTCCACGGGGAGGCCCTCCTTCTGGGCCTCCTGCAGGAACCGGAGGGTCCTGATCCTCCGGGCCTTCTCCGACGAGAGGACGACGAGACCGTCTGAGTCTATCTTCGACACGTATACCTCTATCTCGTCACCCTCGGCCAGGGCTTCCCGCTCGCTCTCGGTGAACTCCTCTATGGAGATGAAGCCCTCGGACTTGTAGCCGATGTCGACGACCACGCTGTCGGGCTTCAGGGAGATGATCCTCCCCTTCAGTATGGCACCTTCGTCGACCTCCGGGATCTTCTCCGAGTAAAGCTCGTTGAGTTCGTTGCTATGAATCTCCATCAGAGACGCGACCTCCTCTATCTTGATTCCTCAGACCCTCACCCTGTTTCAGGAATATAATACAACGCGGAGGGTTTAATCCACCCTTCCGTTGTCCGGAGAGCGCTGCTCAGCCCCTTCCCCTCCGGCTCCGTTCCGAGTGGATCGCCTCCACCCTCTTCACGACGTCGTCTATTATCCAGTCAGGCGTTGAGGCGCCGGCGGTTATCCCCACCTTGCCTGCTCCGTCGAACCACTCCGGGCTTATCTCCTCTGCCGTCTCGATGTGGAACGTCTTCACCCCGTTGCGGCTGCATAATGTGGCGAGCTGTTTCGTGTTTGCACTGTTCTTTCCACCGACGACGAGCATGAGATCGTAGTTCCTGGCCATCTCCTCCGTCTCCCTCAACCTCAGGGCTGTGGAGCTGCAGATGGTGTTGTACACCTTCACCTCCTTCGCCCTCTCCAGGACCCTTCCGATCAGCCGTTTCAGGGTCTCGATGGACTGGGTGGTCTGTACAACGATACCTACCCTCGTGCCGAGCGGCGGCAGCTCGTCATCGCCTCCCACGACCAGGGCCTTCTCACCGGCGTAACTCAGGATCCCCTTCACCTCCGGATGGTCCCTGTCACCCAGTATCACCACCTGATACCCTTCTTCCTTCAGAAGTTTAGCATATTGCTGTGCCTTTTTTACAAATGGACAGGTGGCGTCTATGAGCCTCAGGGGCTTGTCCTTCAGCTCATCGTAGACCTCCGCCTGCACGCCGTGGGTCCTGATGATGAGTGTATCCAGGCCGTCGGAGACCTCCTCCACCGGCTCCACCCCGGCCCTACGGAGCCTCTCCACCACCTGTGGGTTGTGGATTATCGGCCCCAGGGTGGCCACAGGGCCGGCGGAGCACTCAGCGGTCTTGAAGGCCATATCGACGGCCCTCTTCACCCCGAAGCAGAACCCCGCCCTGTTCGCCACGTGGATCTCCATCAACGAACCCCCTTCTTCAGTTCCCATATCCTCTGCATGATCTCCTCCGCTATCCTCTGCTGGAACCCCTTGCCCGTCTCCGGCGCCCTGCACTCCATGGGGCTTCCGAAGGTCACCCTCACCTTCGCAGGCCTTATGAACCTCGCCCCTCTGGGGAGGGCCTTCTCCGTACCCTCGATCAATGCAGGCACCACCTTCGCGCGGCTCAGGACTGCTATCATCCCCACACCCCTCTTCCCTCCGGTGATCTCCCCATCTCTCCGTCTCATCCCCTCGGGGAACATCACCACCACCTCACCCGCCTTCAGACGGCTGACGGCCTCCTTGATCGTCGATGGCCTCGGAGTGCCTCTGTCGATGGGGATGGAGAAGGTCTTCACGAACCATCCGATCAGGGGGTTATGGAAGAGCGAGCGCTTCGCCATGAAGGTGGCCCTCCTCCTTATGCTGAGGCCGATAAGGGGAGGGTCGAGATGGCTGAGGTGGTTGGCCGCGATTATGACCCCTCCTTCCCTCGGTATGTTCTCCGCTCCCCGCACCTCGAAGCGGAAGAGGAGCTTATAGAAGACCATGAGGATGACCCTGAACACCCAGTAGACAGACAGGCTCCTCAGCTTCACCGACCATCGAGAGTCGAGGGCTATGGCTGTGTCCCTTGTTCCCATCACTCCCTGTCTATAGAAACTCTAACATCTTTTCAACGGTCTCTTCAATATCCCGGGAGGTGGTATCGATGTAGACGGCATCGGGCGCCCGCCTGAGAGGTGCCAGGGCCCTGCCCGAATCCCTCTCGTCCCGCTCCCGCACATCCCTCCAGGCCTGCTCCATGGTTATCCCCCTGTCCCTGAGCTGGCGGTAACGGCGCCTCGCCCGCTCCTGCAGGGAGGCGTCGAGATAGAACTTCCTCCACGCCCCGGGGAAGACCACGGTGGTCATGTCCCTGCCCTCGGCGACGGTGTCGTGTCTTTCGGGGAACCTCCTCTGGATCTCGAGGAGGAAGGCCCTGACCGGCCTCCTCGCAGAGAAGACCGATGAGTAGTGTCCTATCTCCGGTGACCTAATGGCCTCTGAGACGTCCTCTCCGTTGACGAGGACCCGGCCGTCGGAGAACTCCAGGACGAGCCCCTCAAGGAGGCGGCCGATCCGCTCGTCGTCGGTGCCTTCGTCAGCCCCTTTCCTCCTGAGGTAGAGGGCGACGGCCCTGTACAGGGCGCCTGTGTCGAGGTACCGGAACCCGAGCCTCTCGGCCAGTATCCGCGCAACCGTGCTCTTGCCGGCACCGGACGGCCCGTCTATCGCGATGACCCTCTTCACTGTGAACCGCTTAAGCCCCCTGATCCCTGAGAAGGAGATCCGCCGCCTTTACAGCGTCTGCTCGACAGCACCCCCGGCGGCACCGATGACCGTATATTTTAGCAAGGCCCCGGTTTAAAACACAAAAGACGGTGCATACACGGGTAGGCTGTGATATAATCAACCCATGAAGGGAGTCATCGCCCTGGCGATCCTGCTTTCGCTGCAGTTCGCCACGGGATGCAAGGAGAAGCCCGACAACCCGGTGAGTGAGTACACCGACACCCTGTTCGAGTCCCGTGAGCGGAGCCGGAGGGCCGCCGATGCCGCAAACCTGCAGACCCTGAGGAGCGGGCTCCGGGCGTACCGGAGCGTCCACGGCAGGTATCCGGAGGACCTCAGGGAGCTGGAGGGGTTCATGCGCAGCGGGATCGACCCCGAAGACTACAGCTACGACCCAGCCACAGGGACCGTGAGGCTGAAGTAGGACCCCACTGGGGGAAGGCGCATCTGGTCGATCGGCACGGAGACGAGGCGCAGCAGAGGACGGTCTGAAAGAGGGCCTCACTGAGCGGCTTCGTTACCCGGGGACCTTACGGGGATCCGTCGATCACTCCTCCTCTTCCTCACCGGCCATCTCGGCGAAGAGGGCCGGTTCTTCCCTCTTGACGAAGGTGTTCCTGTACCTCGCCATCCCTGTGCCGGCGGGGATGATCCTCCCCATTATCACGTTCTCCTTCAGGCCCCGCAGCTCGTCGACCTTCCCCTCAAGGGCCGCCTCTGTGAGGACGCGCGTCGTCTCCTGGAACGAGGCGGCCGCCACCCAGCTGTATGTAGAGAGGGAGGCCTTGGTTATCCCCAGGAGCATCGGCTTTCCCGTCGCGGGCCTGCCGCCCTCGGCCTTCACGCGTTCATTCTCCTCGATGAACTCCACCCTGTCCACCTGATCACCCACGAGGAAGCCCGTATCACCGGGGTTCTCGATCTTTATCTTCCTCATCATCTGCCTGACGATGATCTCTATATGCTTGTCGTTGATGCTCACGCCCTGCAGCCTGTAGACCTTCTGGACCTCGTCCACCAGGTAGCGCTGAAGCTCCTTCGGCCCCAGGATGTCGAGGATGCTGTGGGGGTTCACCGCTCCGTCCATCAGGGCCTCTCCAGCCCTCACCCAGTCTCCCTCGTGGACGGTGACGTGCTTCCCCTTCGGGATCAGGTACTCCTTGACGGTGTCGCCGGCCCTCACCGTGACGACCCTCTGTCCCTTGGGAGCGCTCTTGAACCCCACGATACCGTCTATCTCGGAGACGATGGCGTGCTCCTTCGGCTTCCTCGCCTCGAAGAGCTCGGCGATCCTCGGAAGCCCTCCGGTGATGTCCTTCGTCTTCGTCGTCTCCCTGGGGATCTTCGCCAGTATGTCGCCGGGCTTCACTATATCGCCCCTGTCGACGAATATGTGGGCACCAGCGGGCAGGGGGTACCTGGCGAGGTGGTTGGTGCCCGGGATCTTCAACGTCGCCTTCCCGTGCTCGTCCTTTATGGATATCCGCGGCCTCATGTTGGGCGGATAATCGATGATCACCTTGTGGCTGAGCCCGGTGATCTCGTCGACCTCCTCCTTCACGGTGACACCCTCCACTATGTCGCCGAGGGCGATCCTTCCGCCGATCTCCGTCAGGATGGGCACCGAGTAGGGGTCCCACTCCACGAGCCTCTGACCGATCTTCACCGAATCCCCCTCGTTCACCAGGACCTTTGCACCGTAGACGAGGTTGTACTTCTCCTTCTCCCTGCCCTCCCTGTCCACGATGGCCAGGACGGCGTTCCTGTTCAGCACCACCAGCACGCCCTCTCGGTTCCTCACGGCGTTGAGGTTTATGAACTTCACCTTGCCCGAGTTCTTCGCCTCCAGCACCGCCTGCTCTATGACCTTCGTCGCCGTACCGCCGATATGGAAGGTCCTCATCGTGAGCTGTGTGCCCGGCTCCCCGATCGACTGGGCGGCCATGATCCCCACCGCCTCGCCGACGGCGACGGGGACACCCAGCGCAAGGTCCCTGCCGTAACAGGTGGCGCACACACCGAACCTCGTCTGGCAGGTGAGCACGGACCTTATCATTATCCTGTCGATACCCGCATCGATGATCCTCTTCACCGCCGTCTCATCGATCTCCTCGCTCCTTCCGACGATCACCTCACCGGTTATGGGGTCCTTCACGTCCTCCACCACGGTCCTGCCGAGGATCCTCTCCTCGAGGGGCTGGATGATCTCGCCGCCCTCGACGAGCGCCGTAACCAGGATCCCGTCGTTGGTCCCGCAGTCCTTCTCGGTGACGATCACGTCCTGTGCAACGTCCACGAGCCTCCTCGTCAGATAGCCGGCGTTCGCCGTCTTCAGGGCGGTGTCGGCGAGCCCCTTCCTGGCTCCGTGGGTGGAGATGAAGTACTGCAGCGGGCTGACACCCTCACGGAAGTTGGCGGTGATGGGCGTCTCTATGATCTCGCCCGAGGGCTTCGCCATCAGGCCCCTCATGCCTGCAAGCTGCCTTATCTGTGCGGCGGAACCCCTTGCGCCGGAGTCCGCCATCATGAAGATCCTGTTGAAGGACCTCCTCTCCTCGAGCTCCTCCTCGGTGAGCTCCTTTCCGTCCTCCGCACCGAGCTCCCTCATCATCTCCTCGGCGACCTTCTCCGTCAGGTTCGCCCAGATATCGATCACCTTGTTGTACCGCTCGCCCTGGGTGATGAGGCCGTCGGCATACTGCTTGTAGACCTCGAGGACCTGGTGTTCGGCCTCCTTTATCAGCTCCGCCTTCTTCGACGGTATATGCATGTCCTCGATGCATATGGAGATGCCCGAGAGCGTGGCGTACTCGAAGCCGAGCCTCTCCAGGTTGTCCAGGAAGACGACGGCCCTCCTCTTGCCGAGGTTCTTGTAGCAGTAGTCCACGAGGCTCTGTATCTCCTTCTTCGTCAGCTCCCTGTTGACGAACGAAAAGGGGATCTCCTCAGGGAGTATCTCGCTGAAGAGGACCCTCCCCGCGGTGGTCTCAACGAGCTCGCCCTCCATCCTCACCTTGATCCTCGCATGCTCGGAGACCACACCTGCGTTGTAGGCGGACCTCACGTCTTCGGGATCGGAGAAGATCATCCCTTCACCCTTCGCCCCCCTCCGCTGCTTCGTGAGGTAGTATATGCCGAGCACCATGTCCTGGGTGGGGTAGACTATGGGCTTTCCGTTCGCCGGCGACAGGAGGTTGTTCACCGACATCATCAGCACCCTCGCCTCGATCTGGGCCTCTATCGACAGGGGCACGTGCACGGCCATCTGGTCGCCGTCGAAGTCTGCGTTGTAGGCGGTGCACACCAGGGGGTGGAGCTTTATCGCCTTGCCTTCCACGAGCACGGGATCGAAGGCCTGGATGCCGAGCCTGTGCAGCGTCGGCGCCCTGTTCAGCAGCACGGGGTGCTCCTGGATCACCTCCTCGAGGGCGTCCCATACCTCCGGGGTCTCGAGCTCGACGAGCCTCTTGGACTGCTTTATCGTCGTTGCATAGCCCTTCTCCTCCAGTTTGTTGAAGACAAAGGGCTTGAACAGCTCCAGGGCCATCACCTTCGGCAGGCCGCACTGATGGAGCTTCAGCTCAGGGCCCACCACAATCACCGAACGGCCTGAGTAGTCGACCCTCTTGCCGAGGAGGTTCTGACGGAACCGTCCCTGCTTGCCCTTGAGCATGTCGCTGAGGGACTTCAGGGGCCTCTTGGTGGATGTCTTCATGGCCCTGGTCCGTTTGGTGTTGTCGAAGAGGGCGTCCACCGCCTCCTGGAGCATACGTTTCTCGTTCTTGATTATCACACCCGGCGCCCTCAGCTCCATCAGCCTCTTCAACCTGTTGTTCCTGTTTATCACCCTCCGGTACAGGTCGTTCAGATCGGATGTGGCGAACCTGCCGCCGTCGAGGTGGACAAGGGGCCTGAGGTCGGGTGGGAGCACGGGGATCACGTCGAGGATCATCCACTCCGGCCTGTTTCCAGACCTCCTGAAGGCCTCGATCACCTTGAGGCGCTTCGTCAGCTTCCTCTTCTGTCCGATGGAGGAGGACTCCTGGATCTTCAGCTTCAGCTCGGCGCTGAGTGCATCGAGGTCCACCTTCCTCAACAGCTCCCTGACGGCCTCGGCACCCATCCCCGCCTTGAAGGCGCTGCCGTACTCGGTGGCCAACCTCTTGTATTCCTCCTCGGAGAGGAGCTGTTTCTCCTTCAGTGGGGTCTCGCCGGGATCTATCACCACGTAGCTCTCGAAGTAGAGGACCCTCTCGAGGTTGCGCATCGTCATGTCCAGGAGCGTGCCTATCCTGCTCGGCACACCCTTAAGGAACCATATGTGGGCCACGGGCGTGGCCAGCTCGATATGGCCGAGCCTCTCCCTCCTCACCCTTGCCTGGATCACCTCCACACCGCACTTGTCGCAGACCACCCCCCTGTGTTTCATCCTCTTGTACTTGCCGCAGAGGCACTCCCAGTCCTTCACCGGGCCGAATATCTTCGCACAGAAGAGGCCGTCCCTCTCGGGCTTGAAGGTCCTGTAGTTGATCGTCTCGGGCTTCTTCACCTCTCCGTAGGACCATTCCCTTATCTTCTCCGGAGAGGCGAGCTTTATCCTTATGGCGTCGAACTCCTTCGGATTCCTCGGCCTCTGATAGAGGGAGTAGACCTCCTCCAGAGTGGAGATCGATCCCGCCCGGGACTCTTCCGCTTTACCCTGTAAAGCACACATGTTATGCTATTCCCCCTTCTTCTTTTTTTCCAGCAGCTCCACATCCAGACACAGACTCTGGAGCTCCTTTATCAATACATTGAAGGACTCCGGCACGCCCGACTCCAGGGATGCGTCTCCCTTCACTATCGCCTCGTACATCTTTCCCCTGCCCTGAACGTCGTCGCTCTTGACGGTCAGGAATTCCTGAAGCGTATAGGCCGCTCCGTAGGCCTCAAGGGCCCAGACCTCCATCTCACCCAGCCTCTGACCGCCGAACTGGGCCTTCCCGCCGAGGGGCTGCTGGGTGACCAGGGAGTAGGGGCCTGTGGACCTCGCATGCACCTTGTCGTCCACCAGGTGGTGCAGCTTCATCATGTACATGTAACCCACGGTGACGGGGCCCTGGAAGGGCTCCCCCGTCCTTCCGTCGTAGAGGACCGTCTGACCCTTCGTGGGCAGACCGGCCTTCTTGAGGAGCCTCTTTATCTCCTCCTCCTTGGCACCCTCGAAGACAGGTGAGGAGACATACATGCCGAGGGCCTTCGCCGCCCAGCCCAGGTGCGTCTCCAGTATCTGTCCCACGTTCATCCTCGAAGGGACACCGAGGGGGTTGAGCACTATATCCACAGGGGTGCCGTCCGGAAGATAGGGCATGTCCTGTTCGGGGAGGACCATCGCTATCACCCCTTTGTTGCCGTGTCTGCCGGCCATCTTGTCACCGATCTGGACCTTCCGTTTCATGGCTATGTAGACCTTCACCAGCTTGTTCACACCCGGTGGAAGCTCGTCACCCTTCTTCACCTGCTCCACCTTCTCGTCGTACAGGGCCTGGAGGTGCTTGATGTAGTCGTTCATCTGCCGGATGCAGGCATCGACCTTCTCCTGCACCTCCGGGTCCTTCACCTTCACCCTGCCGAGGTACTGGGGCTTTATCTTCTGGAGGTGCTTCTCCGTGATCTTCGACCCCTTGGAGCACACCACCTCCTTCACCTTCGGGACCTTGACGTCCTCGGCAGCCCTCTGCCCGATGAGGAGTTCATGCACCCTCGCCCGGGCATCCTCGGTCACGATCCTGATCCTCTCCTGGAGGTCCCTCTGGAGCTCCTTGATCTCCTCTTCCTCTATGCTCTTCTCCCTCTGGTCCTTCTTGGTGCCTTTCCTGGAGAATATCCTCACATCCACCACCGTACCGGAGACACCTGCCGGCACCTTGAGGGAGGTGTCCTTCACATCCTCCGCCTTCTCACCGAAGATGGCCCTGAGCAGCTTCTCCTCGGGCGTGAGCTGGGACTCGCCCTTCGGCGTCACCTTCCCCACCAGGATGTCGTTGTACTTCACCTCGGCACCGATCCTCACGATGCCGCTCTCGTCGAGGTCCTTCAGGGCCTCTTCGCCCACGTTCGGGATATCCCTGGTGATCTCCTCGGGGCCGAGCTTCGTCTCACGGGCCTCCACCTCGAACTCCTCGATGTGGAGGGAGGTGTATACGTCTTCCTTTACGAGCCTCTCGCTGATGAGGACGGCGTCCTCGAAGTTGTAACCACCCCAGGGCATGAAGGCGACGAGGACGTTCTTTCCGAGGGCGAGCTCGCCCAGGTCCGTGCACGGACCGTCGGCGATGATGTCACCCTTTCTGACCCTGTCACCCTGCTTGACGACGGGCTTCTGGTTGAAGCAGGTGCCCTGGTTCGTCCTGCTGAACTTGACGAGGTTGTATATGTCCACCGTGCCCGAGTCGTCTCCCTCCTCGGTGGCCCTTATGACGATCCTTGTGGAGTCCACGCTCTCGACGACCCCTGACCTCGCCGCGAAGACCGCGACCCCTGAATCCCTCGCTGCGATCCTCTCCATCCCTGTCCCCACGACGGGGGCCTCGTTCACGAGCAGGGGGACGGCCTGGCGCTGCATGTTCGAGCCCATCAGGGCCCTGTTGGCGTCGTCGTTCTCGAGGAAGGGGATCAGGCTCGCCGATACACCCACCACCTGCTTCGGGGAGATATCCATGTACTGGACCTCCTCGGGCATCACCATCTTGAAGTCTCCGGCGAGTCTGGCGGGAACGGCCTCTCCCCGGAGCCTCCCCTTCTTGTCCATCGGTGCCGTCGCCTCGGCGATGACGTACTTCTCACCGTCTATCGCAGTGAGGTAATCCACCTCGTCGGTCACCTTCCCGGCCTTCACCCTCCTGTAGGGCGCCTCGATGAAGCCGTACTCATTCACACGCGCATAGGTGGCGAGGGAGACTATCAGACCTATGTTCGGGCCCTCCGGCGTCTCTATGGGACAGACCCTTCCGTAGTGGGTGGGATGGACGTCCCTCACCTCGAAGCCCGCCCTCTCCCTGGTCAGCCCGCCGGGGCCGAGGGCGCTGAGCCTCCGCTTGTGGGTTATCTCCGAGAGGGGGTTGGTCTGGTCCATGAACTGGCTCAACTGGCTGGAGCCGAAGAACTCCTTCACCGCTGCCATCACGGGCTTTGCGTTGATGATGTCGTGGGGCATCACGTCCTCGAGCTCGGTAAGGGTCATCTTCTCCTTGATGGCCCGCTCCATCCTCACCAGCCCTATGCGGAACTGGTTCTCCAGGAGCTCACCCACGCCCCTCACCCTCCTGTTGCCGAGATGGTCGATGTCATCCACCTCGCCGTGTCCGGTCCTGAGGGCCAGGAGGTACTTCACTATCTCTATTATGTCCCTATCGGTCAGGACCTTCGTCTCCAGGGGGATGTCAAGCCCGAGCTTCTTGTTTATCTTCAGCCTCCCCACGGGAGAGAGGTCATACCTCCTCTGGTCGAAGAAGAGGCTGTTGAAGAGGTCCTCCGCCGCCTCGACGGTCGACGGCTCCCCGGGGCGGAGCTTCTTGTATATCTCAATCAGGGCCTCCTCCCTGGTGCTCACCCGGTCGGTCATGATCGTGTCCCTCAGCGAGGGCAGGTACCTCACGTTGTCGATGAAGAGCAGCTCTATCGAATCGAGCTTCATGGCCACGATCCTGTCGAAGACCTCCTCGGTGATCGGCTCGTTGCTCTCCAGGACGACCTCCCCCGTCTCGGGGTCTATGATGTCCCTCAGGGTGATCCTTCCGATTATCTCTTCACGGGTGACGGGGATCTCCCGTATACCGGCGCCGTCGAGCTTCCTGATCGTGACCTTCGTTATCTTGCTCCCCTCCTTCACGATCAGCTCGCCCGTCTTCGGATCCTTGATGGAGACCCTCGACTTCGCACCTATCAACACCTCGGAGACGGGCCTGACGAACCTGTTCTTCCCGAGGACCCTCACGGTCTCCGACGGGTAGAATATCCTGAGGAGCTCCTCGTTCGAATAGCCCAGGGCCTTCAACACGATCGTTGCCGGTATCTTCCTCCTCCTGTCTATCCTCACGTAGAGGAGGTCCTTCGTGTCGAACTCGAAGTCCAGCCAGGACCCTCTCGAGGGTATGACCCTCGCTGTGTAGAGGGGCCTGCCGCTGACATGGGTCTTCGTCTTGTCGGGGCTGAAGAAGACGCCGGGAGAACGGTGGAGCTGGCTCACGATGACCCTCTCCGTGCCGTTGATGATGAACGTGCCCGTCTCGGTCATCAGGGGGATCTCACCCATGTAGACCTCTTCCTCCTTCGACTCCCTCAGCACCTTGCCCGACTCACCCGTCTCGTACAGGTCGAGCCTCACCTTCACCTTCAATGGTGCCCCGTAGGTGATCCCCTTGTGGAGACACTCCCTGGGTGTGAACTTGGACTCTCCCACGGAGTACTCCACAAACTCGATCGTTGCCGTCTCGTTGTAGTCGGTGATGGGGAACACGCTCTTCAGGGCGGCCTGAAGCCCGATCTCCCGCCTCCTGTCAGGACTTACGTCACGCTGAAGGAGCCTCTCGTATGAGCTCTTCTGAAACTCGATCAGGTAGGGAACATCCAGAAGGGGTGTGACCTTTCCGAAATTTACCCTCTCTCTTGAAGCCCTTTCCATTGCTCTCCTTTCAATTAGCTTATTTTATATGTCAATTAGCTGCTTTAATTTTACAACACCCGAGGCCCCGTGGACAACGGAGCCCTCCGCCCCTGCCCCCGGCCGGGACAGGAGGGCCCTGTCGCCGTCTCTACTTTATCTCTACAGTGGCGCCCTGCTCCTCGAGCTTCGCCTTGATGGCCTCTGCGTCCTCCTTTGAGACCCCTTCCTTGACCGGCTTGGGTGCTCCGTCGACGAGCTCCTTCGCCTCCTTCAGGCCCAGGCCGGTGATCTCCCTGACCACCTTTATCACCTGGATCTTCTTGTCTCCTGCCGCCGTAAGGACCACATCGAAGCTCGTCTTCTCCTCTGCGGCAGGAGCGGCCTCCGCCGCGGCGGCGGCGGGCACGGAGGCCACGGCGACCGGGGCCGCGGCCTGCACGCCGTAACGCTCCTCGAACTCCTTGATGAACTCCGACATCTCAAGGACCGTCATCTTGTCGAAGAATTCCAGTACCTGCTCTTTTGTAATCTTGGCCATTGTTTGATCCTCCTTCTTAAACTTATCGGTTATTGGGTCATTCAGTTATTCATGTCGTCAAGTCGCTGCGCTCCCTGCGACGCCGTCGGCTGTATGACTCAATGACTCTTTTTCTCTTTCAACGCGTTCAGGGCATAGCCGAGTCTCTGGATGGTCGCCTGCAAGAGCGCCGCCGTCCTGGTCAGCGGTGCAGCCAGCGTGGCTGCAAGGGTTGCCAGGAGGACCTCCCTCGGCGGAAGGCTCGCAACGGCCTTCAGCTCATCCGCCTCGAGGAACCTGCCCTCGATCACACCGCCCTTGACGGTGAGCGTCTCGTTGCCCTTTGCGAACTCCAGGACCCTCTTTGCCACGATCACGGGGTCGTCGTAGCCGATGGCCACCCCCACGGGACCGGAGAACTGCTCCTTTGCCACGGCCACGGGCGTATCCTCGGCGGCGATCCTCGCAAGGGTGTTCTTCACGACCCGGTACTCGATGTCGGACTCCCTGAAGATCCGCCTCATCTTCGAGATCTGGGCCACGGTGAGGCCCTTGTAGTCGGTAAAGACCACGCCCTTGGCCCTCCCGAACCTCTCGCGGAGCCCTTCGATCTCCTCGGCCTTCTCTTTCTTCGTCTTCAGTGCTTACCTCCTTCCCCAGAGACAGCAACTTCAGATCGACGATCGACCGTCAAAGAGAGCGACCCGTCAATCGAGGATCAACAATCCGATGGTCTCGGCAGGCTGGCCCACTGCCATTTAACCCAGGACCTGCTGTCTCTGACCCTGTTTCTGTCCGGTGAAGCCCGGACGCCGACCGGATCAACCGGTTATGCAGCCTTCTTCGTGATGCTGTCCAGATCAACCCTGACCCCGGGGCCCATGGTTGATGAGATCGTGATCCTCCGTATGTACCTGCCCTTGGCTGATGCGGGCTTGGCCTTGAGGATCGCATCGACGGCGCTTCTGATGTTGTCGGCGAGCTTCTCCGTGTCGAAGGAGACCTTCCCCACCGAGATATGCACTATACCGCCTTTGTCGACCCTGAAATCGACCTTGCCCGCCTTTATCTCATTGACCGCCTTCTTCACGTCGAAGGTCACGGTGCCTAACTTCGGGTTCGGCATCAGCCCCCTCGGCCCGAGGATCTTGCCGAGCCTCCCCACGAGGGACATCATGTCCGGTGTGGCCACGGCCCTGTCGAAATCGAGCCAGCCCTTCTGTATCTTCTCCACCAGGTCCTCACCGCCCACGTAGTCTGCGCCGGCCTCGAGGGCCTCCTTCTCCTTCTCACCCTTCGCGAAGACGAGGACCCGCACCTTCTTCCCCGTACCGTGGGGCAGCACCACCGTGCCCCTCACCATCTGATCCGACTTCTTCGGGTCCACACCGAGGTTAACCGCAAGGTCCACGCTCTCGTCGAACCCTGCGTAGGAGAGTCCCTTAACCGTATCCAGCGCCTCGCTCAGGGGGTATTCCCTGGTCCTGTCCACCTTCTCTCTTGCCTCCAAAAGCTTCTTGCCCATCTGAGTTCACGACCTCCTGTCTGATTGAGGATCTCCGGCCTCGCTACTCGGCAACCTCGACCCCCATGCTCCTGGCGGTGCCCTTTATGATCTCAACGGCCTCCTCTACGGTGTAGGCGTTGAGGTCGGGCATCTTCGTCTCGGCGATCTCCCGGAGCTGTTCCACGGTGATCCTGCCCACCGTATCCTTACCAGCCTCTGAGGAGCCCTTGATTATGCCCACCGCCTTCTTGATCAGCTCCGCCGCCGGCGGGGTCTTGGTTATGAAGGAGAAGGACCGGTCCGCATACACCGTCAGCACCACGGGGATTATGGTGTCGCCCATGCCCTCGGTCTTGGCATTGAACTGCTTGCAGAAGTCCATGATGTTGATACCATGGGGACCGAGGGCGGGTCCCACGGGAGGGGCAGGCGATGCCTTTCCCGCCGGGATCTGCAGCCTCACCTCGGCTATCACTTCCTTGGCCATCACTGTCCTCCGTTCAATCCGTCATATGATGGGTCGTCAGTAGATACGTTACACGTCGTCCCTGACAACCGGCTACGTCTTTTCCACCTGATAGAAGCTGAGCTCCACAGGGGTCTGCCTGCCGAATATGCTCACCATCACCTTGAGCCTTCCGTGATCGATGTCTATCTCGTCGACGACGCCGATGAAGTTGGTGAACGGCCCGTCTATGATCCGCACGTTCTCACCCTTCTGGTACTGTGTCTTCGGCGGCTGCTGCGGGGCCCTCTCGATCTGCTGCAGTATCACCTCTATCTCCTCCTCGGGCAGCGATACAGGCCTGGTGCCCCCCACGAAGCCCGTCACCCTGGGGATCCCCCTTATCAGATGCCACGTCTCGTCATCGAGCTCCATCTCCACCAGGATGTAACCGGGATAGAACTTCTTGTCCGCCTCCCTCTTCTTCCCGCCCTTGATCTCGATCACCTTCTCCGTCGGTATGAGGACCCGATGGATCTTGTCCTGGAGCCCTTTCCTCTTGACCTTGTCCTCTATGGCCTCCTTCACCTTCTCTTCGAAGCCGGAATAGGTATGTACCACGTACCAGTTCTTTCCCATTCACCTACCTCAGGATGAGCCTCACGAGCTTCGTCAACGTGATATCCACCATTCCGAGAAACACGGCCACTATGATGGTGGATATGATGACCACCCATGTAGAACCGATCAGTTCGTCCTTGGTCGGGAAGACCACCTTCTTCAACTCGATCTTCACTTCCTTCAGAAAGGCCTTTATCCTTTTGATCATCCTTGACCTCGTACGAGAATCATTGCTGCGGAGGCAACCGGATTATGGCAGGCCAGGCAGGATTCGAACCCGCAACCACCGGATTTGGAGTCCGGCGCTCTACCAATTAGAGCTACTGGCCTGTGATAAACACCCGGCTTCCGATAATAAGGGTTGAAGACTATGCCTTGGTCTCCTTGTGAGAAGTATGCTTCCTGCAGTGGCGGCAGTACTTCTTCAGTTGAAGCTTCTCCGTTGTATTCTTCCTGTTCTTTGTGGTCGAGTAGTTCTTGTTCCTGCACTCCGTGCACTGCAACAGTATTATCTCCCGCATCTCTCTTTCATCCCCTTACAGGTCCTCCGGAAGGCCTGATCGTCGATCCTTCCCTCCGGCTACTCGATGATCTTGGTGACCACACCTGCGCCCACCGTCCGGCCACCTTCCCTTATCGCGAACCGCAGCCCCTCCTCAAGGGCCACCTCTGATATCAGTTCCACCTCAAGGTTGACGTTGTCACCGGGCATCACCATCTCCACTCCCTCCGGCAGCTTCACCACACCCGTGACATCCGTCGTCCGCAGATAAAACTGCGGCCTGTATCCGTTGAAAAACGGCGTGTGCCTGCCCCCCTCCTCCTTCGTCAACACATACACCTGCGCACTGAACCTCTTGTGCGGCGTTATGCTGCCGGGCTTCGCCAGCACCTGCCCGCGCTCCACCTCGTCCTTCCCTATCCCCCTCAACAGTACCCCTATGTTGTCGCCGGCTCGACCCTCGTCCAGTATCTTCCTGAACATCTCCACCCCGGTGGCCACCGTCTTCCGCGTCTCGCCAAAACCCACTATCTCCACCTCGTCCCCGGTCCTTATCACCCCGCGCTCTACACGCCCGGTCACCACCGTCCCGCGCCCGCTTATCGAAAACACATCCTCTATCGGCATCAAAAACGGCTTGTCCACCGGACGCTCAGGCTCGGGTATGTAGTTGTCTATCGCCTCCATTAGCTCATGTATGCACCTGTACTCCTCCGCTCCAGGATCCTCACTGCCGCTCTCCAGCGCCTTCAGCGCACTCCCCCTTATTATCGGTATCTCGTCCCCGGGAAAATCATACTTGCTCAACAGCTCCCTTATCTCCAGCTCCACCAGATCCAGCAGCTCAGGATCGTCCACCTGGTCCACCTTGTTCATGAACACCACTATCGACGGCACCCCCACCTGCCTCGCCAACAGTATGTGCTCCCTCGTCTGGGGCATCGGCCCGTCCGCCGCGCTCACCACCAGTATCGCCCCGTCCATCTGCGCAGCACCCGTTATCATGTTCTTCACATAGTCAGCATGACCAGGACAGTCCACATGCGCATAGTGACGCTTGTCCGTCTCGTACTCCACGTGCGCCGTCTGTATCGTTATCCCCCTCGCCTTCTCCTCAGGCGCCTTGTCTATATCATCAAAACTCGTGTACGAAGCCAGCTTCTTCAACGACAGTACCTTCGTTATCGCCGCCGTCAACGTCGTCTTGCCGTGATCCACGTGCCCTATCGTCCCTACGTTTACGTGGGGCTTCGTCCTCTCAAACTTTGCCTTGGCCATCTCTGCCTCCTTCTTGGAGATATTGGTAACTCGCCAATCTTGCTCTCAGCGGAGTTATCGGCCGTCAGGCCTCAAAACCCGATGACCGACCTGCGTGTAACGAATTGTTAATATACCAGAAACCGGAAAAAAAACTCAATTACAATAACGCCCGCCGAAAGCTCCGCTTCACTCGCCCCTGACCCTGGAGACTATCGTCTCGGCTATATTCTTCGGGACCTCCTCATAATGGGAGAACTGCATCGTATACGTGGCCCTGCCCTGCGTCCTGCTCCTGAGGTCGGTGGCGTAGCCGAACATCTCCGAAAGGGGCACAAGGGCCCTTATCACCTGTGTGTTGCCCCGTTTCTCCATGCTCTGCACCTTCCCCCTCCTTGAGTTGAGGTCGCCTATCACGTCACCCATGTACTCCTCAGGGGTGAGCACCTCTATACTCATTATGGGCTCGAGCAGGACCGGCTGGGCCTTGCCCGCGGCCTCCTTGAAGGCCATCGAGCCTGCTATCTTGAAGGCCATCTCCGAGGAGTCCACCTCATGATAGGAACCGTCGTAGAGTGTGACCTTCACGTCGACCATCGGGTAGCCGGCAAGCACACCGGTCTCGACGGCCTCCCTGACCCCCTTCTCCACGGCAGGGATGAACTCCCTGGGGATCACACCGCCGACGATCCTGCTCGTGAACTCGAAACCCTTCCCCTTGCCGAGGGGCTCGACCTCGAGGAAGACATGGCCGTACTGGCCCCTTCCACCGGTCTGTCTTATGAACTTCCCCTCAGCCTTTGCAGGGGTCCTGATGGTCTCACGATAGGCGACCTGGGGTCTTCCCACGTTGGCCCCCACCTTGAACTCCCTCAGCAACCTGTCCACGATGATCTCCAGGTGGAGCTCGCCCATGCCGGAGATCAGCGTCTGGGCGGTCTCTTCATCGTATGAGACCCTGAAGGAGGGGTCTTCCTGGGAGAGCTTCGCCAGTGCCGCGGAGAGCTTCTCCTGATCGGCCTTGGTCTTCGGCTCTATGGCGATGGCGATGACAGGCTCGGGG
>WGEZ01000091.1 GCA_015492515.1 Nitrospirota bacterium | reverse complement strand
GAAGAGGGCGGGGGTGTCGGTCGTTACAGTGCCCGTCTTATCGAAGAAGATCGTCCCCGCCCCGGCGAGGCCCTCGAGCACGTCCGCTCCCATGACGATCGCCCCCCTCTCGGCGGCCCTCCCGAGGCCCCTCCACAGCGCAAGGGGCGCGGCCATACCGAATGCACAGGGGCAGGATATGAGGAGGACGGAGAGCATCCTCATCACCGCTGTGGAGGGCTCTCCCCTTATCAGCCAGTAGATGAGGCTGCCCAGGGAGAGGGCCACGACGAGGGGTATGAAACAGGCGGCGACCGCGTCGCTTATCCTTCTTATCCGGGAGGGTCTCTCCCTTATCCTCTCCATCAGCCTCTCGATCCTCCTGACCACGAACTCCCGGGCCGGCTTCCTCACCTCTATCACGAGGCTTCCGTCGATGTTGAGGGTTCCGCTGAAGACCTCCGTCCCCTCCCTCTTGATGACCGGTCTGCTCTCTCCGGTCAGGAACGACTCATCCACAGAACCCGAACCCCTCACCACTACACCGTCGAGGGGTATCCTCTCGCCGGGTCTCAGGAGCACCCTGTCGCCTATGGAGACCTCGTCCACGGGGATCGGTTCCGTGGTGCCCCCTTCCTTCATCAACAGGACCTCTGAGGGCATGATCGACGACAGCCCCTTTATCGATTCAGAGGCCCTCCACCTCGCCTTTGCATCGATATACCTGCCCAGGGTGTAGAGGGTGAGTATCATCGTGGCCGTCTCGTAGTAGACCTCACCCTCTCCGGTCATGGTGGATTTGACGGAGATGAGGAAGGCCGATGCTGCACCGATCAGGATCAGCGCCTCGGTCCCTATGTCGCCCTTCCTGATCGAGACCCAGGAGGACCTGAGTATGGGATAACCCAGGAGGACCATGACAGGGAGGGAGAGGCAGAGGAGGACGTATTTGATGGCCGAGGAGAACCTCTCAGGGACCGCTATGGATGCATAAGCGCCGGCGTAAAGGGGGGCGCTCAGCAACATGACATTCATCGACAGGAGGAGACCGAGTCCGAACTTCCCCAGGAGGGTCTGGCTCAACCCCTCCTCTCCTCTGGCACCGGTTATCTTATGTACGAGGAGGCATCCTGTGCAGCAGAACGCCTCACCGGCGTCCCTTATCCTCTCTCTGCGTGAACCGGTGATGGGCAGAGCGCACTGATAACACCTTATCTCCCCTTCTCTGTCTGCCATATGACCTTGTCAGGATCAGCTCCTTCTCTCAACCAGTTGGCCAGGTCAGGGAAAAAGTATCTCGATGAGTAGCCGATCAGGATCACCGCCATGCCAATGATGATGAAGACTATGAACCATCTGCCCACACCTCCGGCATAGCCGAGTTCGTCTCTCTCCATAACTCATACCTCCCTTTGTTGTGTCTGTTTCAGGGTGCAACCCTCGGTAACGGGCCCCGTCTGACCGCGTCCCTCATCCTCCCTCAGGTCACTGTCCTCGAAGCTCCTCTCCATCTCGAGCATCTCCTGAGAGGGCCTGTTGATATCCCTGAAGTGTCCCCTCAGGAAGGCCCACACGAAGAGGGAGACGAAGCCGAGGGCCACGAAGAGGTAGTTGAAGAAGGGGAGGGCGAAGCCCGACATCCCCTCTTCCACCTCGACCATGAAATAGCTCCCCACCTTTATGAAGAAGCTGATCCCGCCGGGCAGTATCACGAGGAAGATCATGATATAGGTTATCACCTTGTCTCTCCTGCTCATGACCGTTCTCCCTCCCTGCTGGGCAGCTCGTACATCGGCTCCCTCGCCCAGCTTCCGAGCCACTGCATGTAGGTGACCATGGAGAGGCCCTTCTTGTTGGGCCTCCCCTTCTCATCGAAGAACCACGTGAATTTGGGCATCACCGAGCCTGGAACAACAGCGGGCGGGTTCTTGAAGTGCGCCACGTGCCAGTCGTTGCTGTGACGGCCCGACTCCCTGATAAGGTCCGGCCCTACCCTCCGCGTCCCCAGGAGCTGCGGAAGCTGCATCACGTTCGCATACTCCGAGGGGTAGGAGACCTTACCGTACCTGATCTCCTCCTTCGAGACGGGCCTCACGAACTGGGAATGGCAGTGCCAGCACGCCTCGGCGATGTAGATCTCCTTGGCGGTCTTGAGGGCCTCGATGAAGGAGGCCTTGTCGGGTTTTCCGAAATACCTTCCGAACTCCTCGGGATAGTCCCTGGCGAGCATGTAGAACTCGGGCGGTATGGTCTCCGCTATATCCTCCATCGTCTCCACGGGTATCTCCTTCAGGGAGAGCCAGGGGGCCACGGCCTGCCAGAAGGTCCCGAAGGCGAAGAGGCCTATGCCCACAAAGAGCGCTATGGTGGAGAACCTTTCCGCTACAGGGGTCCTCTTCATACTGCACCTCCTGATGTCTGGGGCTGTGCCGCCGGCACGGGCGCCCTTCTGCCGGTCATGTACATGTTGTAGGCGAAGGCGACGAAGCCCGCCGTGATCATCAGCCCCGAGATCGTCCTCGTCACCCAGAACGGTACGGAGAAGTTCACAGAGTCTATGAACGGCGAGAGGCCCCACCATGTGAACCCCTGTACAAGACCGGCGGATACAAGATCCACCCACATCACCGACATGCCGATCGTGATGAGCCAGAAGGCCCATTCATCGAGTGTCCTCGAGTAGACCTCAGACCTTCTCACCTTGGGCCAGAGATAGGCGAAGAAACCCATGATCCAGAACCCGAAGGTGCCGTACATGATCAGGTGTGCATGTCCGACGACCCAGTCGGTGAAGTGGATCACCTTCTGCGTGGTGAGGAGCACCTGGAGGGCGCACTGCAGACACGTCACGGCATAGTTTATGATGCCCACAAACAACCACCTCACCGGGATATTGTGTTTCAAGGCCTCGGCGTTGCCTCTCAGGGTCATGAGGAAGTTGACGATGACCGTCACCACCGCGAGCTCAAGGATGACCGTCGAAAGGACCGCTGCGTACTGGGCGTACATCGGTATCGGGCTCCAGAGGTAGTGATGAACTCCCTGGAGGGGATAGAAGAAGGCGAGCCCCCAGAAGCCGAGGAGGGAGAGGGCATGGCTCCATATGGGCTTCCTCAGCAGCACGGGCACGAAGTAGTACATCAGGCCCCACCCGATGGGGGTCACGTAGAGACCGACGGCGTCGTGGATCCACGTCCCTGTGACCGCGGCTCCGGCGACACCGGGCACGAAGAACTGGGGGACGTAGTTGCCCATGATGTAGACCATGATCACCCAGATGAGGCCGGCGAGGATGTACCAGTTGGAGGCATAGAGCGCCTTCTCCCTGGCGTATCTGTAAATGGGAACCGCAAATTGAGCCAATGCAACAAAGAGCCAGGCAACTACAGCAGGGTCTATGAATACAGGCGTCTCTCCCCACTCGATGGCCTGGGCAAGACCGAGGAGGAGACCGCCTGCCGTGGCCAGGACCGCTGCCTGGAGGGCGATGGCGAGAAACCATCCGATGAACCTCTCGTTCCAGACCCTGTGGCCCGTCAGCCTGGGTACAGCCCAGTACAGGCCTGCCATGAAGCCGTTGATAATGAAACCGTAAACAGCTCCGTTGGTGTGGAGCATCCTTATCCTCCCCGGAGAGAATATCTCTATGCCCGGGAAGGGATAGAGCCCTATGAACTGGAGGGAATAGAGGAGCCCTCCGAGCAGCACTATCCCGAGGTACAGCATGGAAAAGACTATATGGAACCTCACCAACGGATAACTGACTATTCCGCCTCTCTCTTCAGTCATGACTTACCTCCTCACCTTACCCATGATTTCCAGGATATACGACGTGAGATGCCACCTCTGCTCCTCGCTCAGCAGGTCTGCATAGGAGAGCATCGGTGTTCCATCCACCCCGGCGCTTATGGAGAGATAGATGTCCTCCACCCTCGGCCCCCTCTTTATCACTCCGTAGTTGAAGTTCGCAGGCCTGACCAGATCGGTGCAGTCCTCACCCCCCCACCTCAGGAAGAACGTCGCTGGAGGACCGGAGTCCTTCGTGCCGTGGCACCTCCTGCACCTCTCGGCGAAAAGCCTCTCCCCCTTCCTGACAGACTCAGGGGTGCCGACGAAGTCAGGGACGACCACCTCTGTGAACCTCCTCTCAGGCGTCCCCTTCTTCCACCTCCCGGAAAGGCTCTTTATGTATGCAATGAGGTCCTCCTTCTCGTCGTCAGACACGAGCCTGAACCTGGGCATGGCCGACGTGGGAAGACCGTTTGTGATGACCCTCTTGAGGTCTTCATCCGTCGGAAGGGACCCCGGCGGGGTGGACTTGAACTTGAAAAGACCGAGGGTGAAGTCCCTCGGCTTGATGATCAGGTCTGCTGCAGCCTCCCCCCTTCCGTCACCCTTTTCACCGTGGCAGCCTATGCAGTATTTCTCATAGACGTCCCTCCCCCTCGCTCCGCCTTCCTCTGAACGAGAAGGGCCCGGCAGGGCGAGGAGGGCGAGGAGGACCGGCAGAGAGAGAACAAGGGACCTGAAGTACACGGATTGCCATCGCCTTTTACCCATGGCCACACCTCCCTGAAGTTGTTATTGTCGAAGGGGCGGTGAGGGAGCCGCCTTCGGGCCTCACCCTTTCCGCCCCTGCGGAGTCCGTCGTCACCTACCGGCCTTGTAGCCCATCAGTTCAAGCGTGTAGGAGACGAGATGCCATCTGTCCTCTTCGTTCAGGGACTCGGCGTAGGAAGGCATCCCCGTTCCGTCGAGACCGGTGGTGAAGGTGATGTATATGGACTCCGGCGAGGTCTCGCGTTTCAGCTCGCCCGTCGTGAAATCGAAGGGCACAATCGGCCGCTGCCAGTCGTCCTTCAGCTTGGCCGACTTGGGACCGTCGCCCTTGCCCTCGTAGCCGTGACACTCCCAGCACTTCATGTCCTTGTAGACCTCCCTGCCCCTCTGCACGGAGGCCGGGCTGCCCACCCACTCGGGCCTCTTCACCGTTATGCCCTCACAGGGCTCCTCCTCTTCCCACCTCTCCGAGAGGGTCTTTACGTAACTGACGATGGCCTTCCTCTGCTCGAGGGGCATGTCCCTGAAGGTGGGCATGGAGGACTTGGGAATCCCGTCGGTCACTATCTTGAGGATGTCCTCGTCCGTGGGCAGACACCCCGTGGGCGTCGTCCTGAACTTGAAGACGCCCACCGTCAAGTCCCTGGGATAGGTATCCATGACACGTCCGCTCCTCTCCACGCTCCTGACGAAGCAGACCTGACCCTTTGCATCACCCTCAGTGCCGTGACAGACCGCACAGTTCCGCCTGAAGGCCTCTCTGCCGGCGGCGATCCCGTCATCGGCGGCGCGGACCCCGGCGACGGCGCCGAGGAGAAGCGCCAGAGAGAGGATGAGCAGTCCGAACCCGTACTTCGTTGCTTTCCTTCCGCGTATCGGCATCTCTACCCTCCTCCGAATAAGAGTAAATTCATCCTGATTACGGTCAGAGTCATGGTCCCACATAACAGGACCATTTTCATCCTCTATATTCTTACAAAAATGTCCCGAAAATGCAATTGAATTCTTCTTCACATAACCGGCCGGAGTTGTGAATAGATCTTCACCGCCTCCCCGAGCCCTTCCCCTCTTTCACGAGCCTGCTGAACCTGATCGACCTCAGCTTTCTCACAAAGTCGGCCCGGAGCTCGACCCAGACGGGATGGACGGTGCAGTAATCGGTCCGTTCGCAGCTCTTCCTGTCGATCACGCACATGTTCAGCGGGATCGGCCCCTGGATGGTCTCGATCACGTCAAGGAGGCTTATCATGGATGGGGCCCTGGCGAGGGTGAAGCCGCCCTTCTTGCCGCGCGCCGAGGCGACGATGCCCGCCCTCACGAGCTTCTGCAGTATCTTGGCGGTGAAGGTCTTCGGGATGTACTGGGCCTCTGCGATCTCTCCGACGGCCACCGTCTCGTGCCTGTGGGCGGCCAGATAGAGGACGCACCTGATCGCGTAGTCTGCCTCTCTGGTTATCTGCATGCCGGCCTTAGTGTGCCCTGGTAGACGTGGTTCTCCGCTCCCTGACGGTCTTTCTTCGGTCTTATCAGCCAGGAAGGGGCATCACGGGGTTCTGTTACCGGGGCATCCTCACATACACCCTGAAAAATCGGCCCATATACATCCTGTTAAGTTGTAATTTTATCCTCTCCGGGGGTATCCTGTCAAGGAGCAGATCAAAGGGGGGCTCCTCACCGGTGGAGGTCCGGCATCGAGTATGATCTAAATCATAATCTTTTTTCGTGATCCGGGGTATCCTTGTGTATCATCAGGCCTCTCCATCGAGAGGAGGAGGAAGGACTGTGGCCGGAACCCCTGAAGAGAGAGACGACGCCCCGCTCCGGATGGAGATCTCGGACGAGGATATCTACGAGGCGATGAAGGATATCTCCGGATATCTGGACATCACGCCGGAGGACCTGAAGGAGATCTACCGTCACGCCTACCGTCATGCCATGGAAAGGATCGCCCGCACCGTCAAGGCGGCCGATGTGATGACCAGAGAGGTGTACACCGTGAGGAGGGAGACACCGCTGAAGGAGGTCGCCGAGACAATGGCGGAGAGGAGGGTCTCCGGGGTCCCTGTCACCGAGGAGGACGGCACGGTGGTGGGTGTCATCTCAGAGAAGGACTTCCTCCGCCGCATGGGGGCCGGTGAGACGGAGACCTTCATGGGTGTCGTTGCGGAATGCATGAAGGGTGACGGCTGTATCGCCTTGACCATCCGTGCCCAGCGGGCGGAGGAGATCATGACCTCTCCCGCCGTCACCGTGAGGGAGGATACGGCGGTCAGGGAGATAGCCAGGATCTTTACGGAGAGGAAGATAAACAGGGTCCCGGTGGTGGATGCAGAGGGTCGTATAGTAGGCATCGTCTCGAGGGCCGATATCGTACGGTCCTCCTTCTTCGGAGCGCAGACCTGAGCCGGACCTGCTTCGTGCAGGCTCCGCGGACCCCGTGAAGTCCGTGATCCTTTGATCAGCGGTTCATGAAAGACCTCCTTTGCCCTGTACAGAGAGATGGACTACTTTGAAAAGATGAAGGGAACGACGAAGAGCCCGCCCAGGGTCAGCCTGTCCGAGATCATCTGGTCCTGGATAGGGGCCTTCTTCGGGATAGCCGCGGTGGCATACATCAACTACAACCTCCTGGAGGGGACGGACCTCGTCATGATCATCGGTTCCTTCGGGGCCTCGGCGGTCCTCATCTACGGTGCCATAAAGAGCCCCCTTGCGCAGCCAAGGAACCTGATCGGTGGACACGTCATCTCGGCCGTCATAGGCGTCGCTTCCTACCAGCTGCTCCATGCGAACATGTGGCTCGCAGCAGCGGTGGCCGTGGCCACCGCCATCGCGGTGATGCACGCCACCAAGACCCTCCATCCTCCCGGCGGGGCCACGTCCTTGATCGCCGTCATCGGAAGCCAGAAGATCCATGACCTCGGCTACCTCTATGCGATCATACCTGCCGGTGTCGGTGCAACCATCATGCTCGTCGTCGCCCTCCTGGTCAACAACATACCCAGAAGCCGCAGGTACCCCGAGTTCTGGTTCTGACGGGCCCGCCGTACACCACAGCCCCTGGCCGAACCCACTTGGTCTGGAAGGATTCATTGTAGTACAATAGTACTCTATCCCCTTCGGCGTGACAGGCCCTCAGGTTGAAGATGAAAGGCACAGAGGCAGAGAGCAAGGTCGAAAAGAACAGGAACAGTTCCTTCGAGTTCAAGCAGTGCGTGAGCATCCTCAAGTCCACGGCCAAGAGGGCGAGGGACCTACGTGAGCTGAGGGAGCAGATCTCCACGGTAAGCGAGGACTCGATCTTTCATCACACATGCCAGTACTTCCTCAAGGGCAGGGTGAGGGAGTACACGAACGACTTCGCCCAGTGGACGGGCGAGACCCTCGAGGAGAGCGCCCTCGCAGAACAGCTCTCCAATATAGACCCCTATGTATTCAGAAACCTCTCGGAACTGAGGAAGGCCCTCCTTTCCGTGATCGACGACTATCTTGAGAACTTCCCCGAACCGAAGGCGGCGATGCCCGGAGAGGATTTCTGTTTCAATGAAACCATCTCCGTCGTGTTCTCCGCCGGCATCAAGGCGAAGAACCTTGCAGAGTTCCTGGTCGCGATCAAGTACGTCGACAGCGCCTCGATCTACTACCACTTCTACGAGGCGAGGACGAGGCTCGGAGGGAAGGTTGACGACTTCTCGAGATGGTTCGAGGACGTGCTCCGGGAGAGGGAGCTCGCAGAGAAGATCAGGTGCATAGACCCCTTCATGCACAGTATCGAGGGGATACGGACCCACATCGTGGAGGTGGTGGAGGAGAAGGTGAAGAGGGACATGACGGTCACAGGGACCGGGAAGTGATCGACAGGTATGCAGGGATAGCGCCGAAGGGCGATCTCATGCTCCTGCAGAGGCTCGGAGAGATATTCCGCGGGAGGTCGTTCCTCCATGTCAACTCCACCAGGGCCGGCGGCGGCGTGGCCGAGATACTGCAGCGTATGATGCCCATACTGGAGGAACTCGGCATCGACGCCAGGTGGGAGGTCATAGAGGCGGACGACAGGTTCTTCGACATCACGAAGAAGATCCACAACGCCATCCAGGGCTACGGGGAGAAGATCACAGAGGAGATGTGGCGCTACTACTACGAGGTCAACAGGAGCAACGCCGGCAGGATCGACCTCGGGGCGGATGCGGTCTTCATACACGACCCCCAGCCGGCCTCCCTGATAGAGTTCCGGAAGAGGAGGGGCACATGGGTTTGGAGGTGCCACATAGACGTATCGAACCCGGTGAAGGAGGTCTGCGACCATCTGATGCGGTACTGCGAGAAGTACGACGCCACGATCTTCTCCGTCGCGAAGTTCACAAGGGCCATCTCCGTCGATGAGTACATCATACCACCATCCATAGACCCGCTGAGCGAAAAGAACAGGGAGCTCTCCGACGGGGAGATCAACGAGGTGCTGGAGAGGTTCGGGATACCGGGGGAGAGGCCGATACTGCTGCAGGTCTCCAGGTTTGACAGGTTCAAGGACCCCATCGGGGTGATCAAGGCCTACAGGATGGTGAAGAAGTACAACGACTGTATCCTGATCCTCGCAGGCAGCCCGGCGACGGACGACCCTGAGGGTGAGGTGGTACTGAACGAGGTGAGGGAGTATGCAGCCGGCGACCCGGACATCTTCATCCTCCTCCTCCCCGCATTCAGCGACAGGGAGATAAACGCCCTCCAGCGGAGCGCGACGGTGGTGCTGCAGAAGTCCCTGAAGGAGGGCTTCGGCCTCACCGTCTCCGAGGCGATGTGGAAGGGGAAACCGGTGATCGGAGGAGCGACGGGCGGGATACCGCTGCAGATCGTCCATGGCTACACAGGGTTCCTCGTCCATACACCCGAAGGGGCTGCGTTCAGGATTAGGCAGTTTCTGAACAACGCCGCGATGGTGAAGAGGATGGGCGAACGGGGCAGAGAACACGTGAGGGCCAACTTCCTGATCACGAAACAGGTGAGGGACTATCTCTCCGTCTGGTACATACTGGAGAACAAGGGGAAGACCGTCTATGAGCTGTGAACCGCTGAGAAGCGGGGAAAGAAGGCCTACCGGAGGAGGGCCGGATCGCGGGGAAGGAACGCCTCCGGCAGGCCTGTTTTACACCGAAGCGGTCGACTCCGTCCTGGAGCTGATCGGCAACACCCCGATGGTGAGGATCAACAAGCTCGTCACCGAGGGGTCGGCCGAGGTCTTCGCCAAGGTGGAGTCCTTCAACCCCTGCGGCTCGGTGAAGGACAGGATCTGCTCCTCCATGATAGAGGCTGCGGAGAGAGAAGGGAGGATCCGGCCCGGCGACACGGTCATAGAGCCCACATCGGGCAACACGGGGATCGGGCTTGCCTTTGTCTGTGCCGCGAAGGGCTACAGGCTCGTCCTCACCATGCCGGAGACGATGAGCGTCGAGCGGAGGAACATCCTGAGGTCCTTCGGGGCCGAACTGATACTGACCGAGGGTGCCAGGGACATGATCGGTGCTGTTGAAGCCGCCCAGGATATAGCCGACAGGGAGGGATACTTCCAGCCCCAGCAGTTCCGTAACCCGGCGAACCCGGAGGCCCACAGCACCACCACTGCCCGTGAGATCCTGAGTCAGCTCGGCGATCTCGACGCCTTCGTTGCCGGAGTGGGCACGGGTGGAACGATCACCGGTGTGGGAAGGGTCCTCAAGGGCCTGCAGGGGAGGGAGATACGGGTCGTGGCGGTCGAGCCCTCCAGGAGCCCCGTCCTCTCCGGAGGCAGCCCGGGGATACACGAGATACAGGGGATCGGCGCCGGGTTCATCCCCGAGGTGCTCGACATGGACGTGATCGACGGGATAGTGCGTGTCTCTGACGAAGAGGCATACGAGACGGCAAGGAGGCTGATCAGGGAGGAGGGGATACTCTGCGGCATATCCTCGGGAGCGAACCTCTTCGCCGCCCTCAAGGTGGCGGAGGAGCTCGGCCCGGGAAAGAGGGTCGTCGTCATCTTCCCGGACACCGCGGAGAGGTATCTCAGCACGAGGCTCTTCGATGAACAACAGGGTCATAACCACGGTCAACAACAACATCCTTGAGACGATCGGCGGCACGCCGCTGCTGCGTATAAAGGGCCTCACCGGCCACCTGAAGAGGGATGTCGCCGTCTATGCAAAGCTCGAGCGGTACAATCCCGGTGGCTCTGTCAAGGACCGTGCAGCCCTCCAGATGATCAACGACGCGGAGGAGGCGGGGCTGCTGACGAAAGGGAAGGTGATCCTCGATTCGACGTCAGGGAACACGGGCATCGCCTATGCGATGATCGCAGCGGTGAAGGGCTACAGGGTGAAGATCGTCATCCCTGGAAACGCCAGTATCGAGAGGAAGAAGATCATCGCAGGGTTCGGTGCGGAGCTCGTCTATTCCAGCCGGTTCGAGGGCTCCGACGGCGCCATCCGTCTGGCGAAGGAGCTCTACAGCCTCTCTCCCGGGGAGTACTTCATGCCCGACCAGTACAACAACCCGTCGAACTGGAAGGCCCATTACCTCACCACAGGCCCGGAGATACTGAGGCAGACATCGGGAAGGGTCACGCACTTCGTGGCCTCCGTGGGCACGGGAGGAACGATCATGGGAACAGGGAGGGCGCTGAAGGAGTTCAACCCGGCGGTGAGGGTGATAGCGGTACAGCCCGACGACGCCATGCACGGGATCGAAGGCCTGAAGCATATGGAGAGCTCGATCGTGCCGGGGATATTCGACCCTTCGTTCCCCGATGAGACCGTCTTCGTGAGCACGGAAGAGGCCTACGAAATGGTCAGGAGGTTGACCACCATAGAGGGGCTGACGGTGGGTCACTCCTCCGGGGCCGCCATGGTCGCGGCACTCCGCGTGGCTGAGAGACTGGACGAGGGGACGGTGGTGGTCGTCTTCCCCGACGGCGGCGACAGGTACCTCAGTCACGAGATCTGAAGATGCCTTGCGCCATCCCGGGGCCTGCTGCCGCGAGCTCCGACTACAGGGGCAGGTAGGCCGCAGGGGAGAGGTCCAGCCCTGATGTATCCCCGTTGAGGAGGTGGAGGTGTCCTGCGGCGGCGATCATCGCGGCGTTGTCGGTGCAGAGCTCGGCAGGCGGGATATAGAGTGCAACCCCCAACCTGTCCGTCATCTCTTTCATCGCAGCCCTCAGCTCCCGATTCGCGGCCACGCCGCCTGAAAGCGTCAGTGCCCTTACACCCTCTCTCCTGATCGCCCCTTCCACCTTGCCCACCAGCACATCCACGACGGCCCTCTGGAAGGAGGCGCAGATATCCCATACAGCCGGGTTCTCCGACGGGGCACCAGGCCCTCCGCTGTCCGCACCAAGGGCCGATGCGATGTGGTTCCGCACCGCTGTCTTCAGGCCGCTGAAGCTGAAGTCATAGGTCCCGGGTATGAATGCCCTGGGGAATCGTATCGACTCAGGATCACCCTTGCCGGAAAGGGCGTCGATTACCGGGCCGCCTGGATAGCCGAGGCCGAGCAGTTTTGCAACCTTGTCATAGGCCTCGCCGGCTGCGTCATCCCTCGTCCTGCCGAGCTCACGGTAGCTCCCGAAGCCGTCCACCCTCACAAGCGAGGTGTGCCCTCCCGAGACGATGAGTGTGAGGAACGGGTAGGAAGGCCTCTCCTCGAGCAGGAATACAGAGAATATATGCCCCTCGAGGTGGTTGACGCCGACCAGGGGAAGGCCCTTCGTATAGGCCGCCGCCTTTGCAAAGGAGCATCCCACAAGGAGTGAACCTATCAGCCCGGGCCCCCTGCAGACGGCTATGCCCTCGAGGTCTTCGAGCCTGACCCCCGCCGCACCGAGGGCCTCCTCCACCACGGGCCAGATCATCTCTATATGCCTCCTTGAGGCGAGCTCGGGCACTATCCCCCCGTATCTCCGGTGGATCTCTGCCTGGGAGGAGACGACGTTCGAGACGATCCGCACCCCGCCCTCCACGACCGAGGCAGAGGTGTCGTCACAGGAGGTGTCTATGCCGAGGATCAACGACCTTGCCAATGACCACCCCATGTAAGCATGGCGGACAAATGGTTCTCACTGTCTTATGAGCACCGTACCCTCAGGTGGTGTGAAGAGGAAGAGCGAGTCGGGGAGGTCGGCGTCGAGCTTCACGTCCCTGAGTGTGATCTCCGTGCTGTTGCCGTAGCGGTCGACGACGAGTATCCTCTCCAGGGGAAACCCCTCTTCCGAGAGTGCCAGTTCGATGGACTCAACAGCCGGAACCCCGCCTTTCGGCCTGAGGATGAGGCGTCCCCTACCCTTCTCCTCGATGTCGAAGTCCTGCTCCAGCCCCTCGACGTCCAGGAGTATGCGGAGGGGCATCCTGCCGAGGCCGTACCGCTCCACGGGTGCGACGAAGGCCTGGCCTTCGGCGGGCTGGTGGATGATCAGCTCCCCTTCCCTGATGTATACCACGTCCGAGCTGCCCGCCGTGTACCTCCACTTCATCATGTCCGGGGCCTTCATATAGAAGAGGCCTCCGAACCTCTCGCTCCGCTCGAGGTCCCTGATGTAGGTGACCTGCGTGAACCTCCCTTCCGCTGTCTTCAGCACGCCCTGCAGGGACCTCAGCCTCTCGATCCCCCCTCCGGCAGAGGCGTGCTGCTGAAGCAGCAGGAGGAAGAGGAGCGGCCAGATCCAGCAACGGTTCCCGGCCATATCCTACTCCCCTCTCATCCTCAGGACCTCTTTGAAGGTCTTCACAAGGATGAATATATCCAGCCAGAGGGACCAGTTCATGATATACCAGGAATCAAGCCTTATCCTGTAATGATAGGTGGTGTTGCTCCGCCCGCTCACCTGCCACAACCCCGTAATACCCGGTGTCACCGAGGTTATCAACTCCTCCTTCTCCCCCATCGATTCCCTCTCCCTGAGCAGATACGGCCTCGGCCCTATCAGGCTCATCTCCCCCTTCAGGACGTTGAACACCTGGGGCAGCTCATCGAGGGAGGTCCTCCTCAGGAACCTGCCCACCCTGGTCACCCTCGGATCGTTGGTGAGCTTCCAGTAGGTGGTCCACTCCTCGCGCGCGTCGCTGTCGGTTTCAAGGAGTTCATGCAACCGCTCCTCTGCGTCCCTGTGCATCGTCCTGAACTTGTAACACCTGAAGGGCCTGCCCTTCTTTCCGATCCTGTAATGGGAGTATATGACGGGCCCCGGTGTCTCGAGCTTGATCAACACCCCTATCAGCGCGGTCAGGGCCAGCAGAAAGGGCAGCAGCAGGAGGCTCACGGAGAAGTCGAAGGCCCTCTTCAGGGCCCTGTTTGTGAAGGACTTGAGGTTGTTCTGGATGTTCAGCAGGAATATCTCCTCGTAAAAGAGGTGAAGCAGCTCGGTGTTCAGCAGGGCTATGCCGTGGAGCTCCGGCACCAGGAGGGTATGCCTCACGTGCTTCTGCACCTCGGCGACCATCTCGGAAAGTCGAGCCGCTCCCAGGGAAGGCATGGAGATGATTATGGTCTGGATGCCGAGCTCCCTCACGAACTTCGGGAAGTGTCTGATCCTGCCGAAGACCTTTCTGCCGTCGATGAAGGTGCCTATCTTCTCCGGGTCGTCGTCCAGGAAGCCCACGACGTCATAACCAATGTGTCTCTCCCTGTCGAGCCACTTCAGGACGAGCCTCCCCGCCTTCCCCGCACCCACTATCAGGACCTTCTCCTTGCAGACACCGATCCTGTAGAGGAGCTTCTTGCCCCAGAACCTGACGATGGGGAAGACGATCAGCGACGTCGCCCAGAGGGACAGGAGCACGACCCTGGAGACCCTCTCCGACATCTTCCCCAGGGTGACGATCGTCATCACCACGAGCACCGATATGGTTATGGCCTTGAAGAGCCTCTTGTTCTCGTCCCAGAAGGGGACCTTCAGGGTGTAGAGGTGCTCGTAGGCGATGAAGAAGATGAAGATGGCGGGTATCCAGAGGAGCCTCCCGAAGTGGGAGAAGGGGAAGACGGGCTCCGGAAGCCCCGAATAAAAGAGGGGCAAGACCTCCGCCCTCAACAGCCAGCTTATATAGAGGGAGGAGAGGTATCCGATGATGTCCAGGCAGATTATCGACAGCACCTGCAGAGATGTTTTCATAACCGATACCCGTCTGGTATAATATCTCAAAATTACTAAAAATAAAAAGAGGTTATACAATGGGTCCCGCACTCATCCGTTGGTCGGAGAAGAGATGAAGGCGCTCATCCTGAGCGGCGGCAGGGGGACGAGGCTCCGGCCCCTCACGCATACGATGGCGAAGCAGCTCGTTCCCGTCGCCGGAAAGCCGATCCTCGGCTACGTCCTCGACCATATAGCCGATGCAGGCATAAGAAACGTGGGGGTGATCATATCCCCCGAGACGGGACAGGAGATAAAGGACTACCTCGGTACAGGCAGGCGCTGGGGTGTGAGGATCACCTACATCCTCCAGGAGGAGCCCCTCGGTCTCGCCCACGCCGTAAAGACCGCACAGGACTTCCTCGGAGCGGACGACTTCGTCATGTACCTCGGCGACAACCTCCTCAGCTACGGCGTGAAGCAGGCTGTGAGGAGGTTCAGGAAGGAGCGGGCAGAGGCGCTCATCTTCCTGAAGGAGGTGGATGAACCGCAACGCTTCGGTGTGGCCGAGCTCGGACCCGGCGGAGACATCAGGAGGCTGATAGAGAAACCCTCCTCCCCGCCCTCCAACCTCGCCCTCGTCGGTGTCTATATCCTCTCGGAAAGGATACACGAGGCTATATCGAGGATCAAGCCCTCTCGGAGGGGCGAGCTCGAGATCACGGACGCCATACAGGAGCTGATAGAGATGGGCTGTACGGTGAAGAGCGAGATCCTGGAGGGCTGGTGGCTCGATACGGGCAAGAAGGACGACCTGCTCCAGGCGAACACGATAGTCCTCGACGAGTACATAAAGAGGTCTGTAGCGGGCAGGATCGACGGAAAGACCCAGGTCGTCGGCAGGGTCGACGTAACCAGCGGCGCCGTTGTGAGGAGGTCCATCATCAGGGGGCCTGTACGGATCGGGAGGAAGAGCCTGATCGAGGATTCCTTCATCGGCCCCTACACCAGCATAGGCGACGGTGTGACGATACGCGACTCTGTTATAGAGCACTCCGTGATTCTCAACGGTGCAAGCATCGAGGGGATAGAGAGGCTCGAGGACAGCCTCATCGGCAGGGGTGCCAGGGTCTCCAGGAACGACCAGAGGCACAAGGCCCTCAGGCTGATGGTGGGGGATGACTCGACCGTGGAGGTGTAAACCGTGTCCTTCGAGGACGGAGAGATAGAGGGGATCATCGTGCAGGATATGGAGGTGTTTTCAGACCAGAGGGGCTGGCTCACCGAGCTCTTCAGGGAGGACCAGCTGCCCGCCGGGTTCCGGCCTGTAATGGCCTACCTCTCGGTCACGCGGCCGGGGGTGGTCAGGGGTCCCCACGAGCACAACGAACAGACCGATTACTTCTGCTTCATCGGCAGCTTCATCCTCTACCTCTGGGACAACAGGGAGGACTCGCCCACCTACCTGAGGAGGATGGTGATCAGAGAGGTGGAGAAGAGGGTCATCATCGTTCCGCCGGGTGTGGTACATGCCTATAAAAACACGGGAGACGCCGACGGCCTTGTCCTGAACTTCCCCGACCGGCTGTACGGGGGCTGGGGAAAGAAGGAAAAGGTTGACGAGATAAGGTATGAGGATGTCCGGGAGAACCCCTTCAGGGTGGAATAACGGCGGTGGGGCAGATGTTGCATCCTTTTCTGCTCACCGAACCTGATATAAGAGGGATCGGATCGTGAAGATACTCGTGACGGGTGGATGCGGATTCATAGGCTCCAACTTCATAAGGTACATGCTCGGTAAGTATCAGGAGTGCCGGGTCCTGAACCTCGACGCCCTCACCTATGCGGGAAACCCGGACAACCTCAGGGGGATCGACCGGGAGCGCTACCACTTCATCCATGGGAGGATAGAAGACCCCGAGATCATCCCGCGCATCCTGGACGGCGTCGATGTGGTGGTGAACTTCGCTGCAGAGAGCCATGTCGACCGCTCCATCCTCGACGCCCAGCCCTTCCTCACCACGAACGTGATCGGTCTCCAGGTGCTCGTAGACGCCGCAAGGAGGGCGGGGGTCCGGAGGTTCGTCCATCTCTCCACCGACGAGGTGTACGGGAGCCTCGAGACCGACGAGGGCAGGTTCACCGAGCAGACCCCCCTTGCACCTAACTCACCCTACGCGGCCTCGAAGGCGGCCGGAGACCTCCTGATCCGTTCATACGTGATAACCTACGGGTTTCCGGCGGTGATCGTCAGGCCATCGAACAACTACGGCCCCTATCAGTACCCTGAAAAACTGATACCCCTGATGATCACCAATCTCATAGACGACAGAGCCGTGCCCCTCTACGGAAGGGGGCTGAATATCAGGGACTGGCTCTACGTGGAGGACACCTGCGCGGCCATCGATGCCATCATCCAGAGGGGCAGACCCGGGGAGGTCTACAATGTAGGCGGGGGGAACGAGAGGAGGAACACGGAGGTGGCAAGGAAGGTGCTCTCACTGATGGGTATGGGTGAAGAATACGTCAGGTTCGTCGCCGACAGGCCGGGCCACGACTACCGCTACGCCCTCGACTGCTCGAAGATCCGCAGGGACCTCGGCTGGGCTCCGAAGGTCGACCTTGATACAGGCCTCCGGAAGACCGTCCACTGGTACAGGGAGAACGAGTGGTGGTGGCGGCCGCTTAAGGCGAGGCTCGGACACGAGAGTCAGGGGTTCTGGGAGGCAAGGAGATGAAGATACTCGTCACAGGTGCAGGTGGAATGCTCGGGAGGGACCTGACGGCCCTGCTCGAAGAGGCGCACGACGTGGTCCCCCTGGACCACAACTGGCTCGATATAACGGACAGGGTCGCCGTCTCCAAGACCCTCTCCTCGGTCAGGCCAGAGGTGGTGATAAACTGTGCCGCCTACTCGAAGGTCGACTCTGCAGAGGAGGAGCGGGAGGCGGCCTTCAGGGTCAACGGCCTGGGTGCACAGAACCTCGCCCTCGCCTGCAACGAGTTCGGCGTCACCCTCTGCCACATCAGCACCGACTATGTATTCGACGGCACCGGCTCCAGACCCTACACCCCCTTCGACAGGACATCGGCCGTAAACGTCTACGGCGAGACGAAGCTCGCCGGCGAGAGGTACATCCAGTGGCTGATGGAGAGGTTCTACATCATCAGGACGAGCTGGCTCTACGGCCGGCACGGCAACAGCTTCGTCAAGACCATCCTGAACCGCTCCGAGAAGGAGGAGGAGATAAAGGTCGTCTCGGATCAGATGGGCTCCCCCACCTGGACCGCGACCCTCTCGGAGGGCATCGTGAGGATAATCGAATCAGGCGTGTACGGGATACACCACGTGACCGACAGGACCTCCGGCGGCATAAGCTGGTATGACTTCGCCGCAGAGATAGTGAGGCTCTCCGGCAACCCCGGCAGGGTCATCCCCGTATCCTCGGAGGAGTATCCCACACCTGCAAGGAGGCCCTCCTACTCGGTGCTCGACACCTTCTACACCGAGGTATCGACGGGGTTCCACCCCCCTGACTGGAGGGAGTCCCTCGAGAGGTTCATTCAGACCCTCAGGAACCACTCCGAAGAGTCCTCCTCCTGATAGACCCTGTACTCGTAACCCTCCCGGTCCCTCAGCCTGAAGTGCCGCCGCCTCCTGCCCGTTCCGAAGTCCTCCTCGACCCACCTCTCCACCACCTCCACGTCGACGACCACCTCATCGAGATGGAGCCTGCCGGGCCGCTCCTCGGCCCTGCCGCCCGAGTAGGCGGTCACCCTGATCCTTCTGTGCATCCCTTTATCCCCCAAGCGAGGGGGCCTTCCCGCGTCCTGCCGGGATCAGCCCCGTCGTCTCCTCCTCTCACTCTGGAACATTACCCCTCGGGTTGTCAAGGGGCAGGCCCCTCGGGACGATGACGGGAGTCCATCCCTGAGGGAAAGCGTCTCCTGTCCCCGGAAACTTCCCTGAACTCCGGACGGCGACGGACCGCACGAGATATTTCTCGAAAAGGGAACGGTGATCCCTAAACAGGGATCACCTCCGGTGGAGTGCCCGGTTAACCCGCGTGTATCCTGCCCCGCCGGCGGGCACAAAAGATGCAACCCCGGCTGCAGAGAGACGTAAAAGAAACCTTCTGTGAGGTGTCAGATGAAGAGAGCAACAGTGATAGGTGTCATGATCGGTGCCCTGTTTGCCTTCTCGGTGCGCGCCGATGCCGGGTATCCAGGTGTTGCAAGACTGAATTACACCGACGGCACGGTGCTCATACTGGACAGGAGGATCGACACGGAGTGGCTGGAGGCAGCCGCCAACACACCGCTGATGCCGGGCGGCAGGTTATGGACGCCCGGGGCTGCAAGGGCGGAGATCCAGCTCCCCCGCGGCGTGTATCTCCGCATCGATGAAGATACGGTGCTGGAGATGGAGGAGGTCTCTGCAGGTCCGGAAGGGGACCTCTTCACGATCGTCCAGCACCGCGGAAGGCTGTACATAAACACCATCCCCTCGCCCGGCGGATCGACGATACGGGTACACACCCCGGACGTCACGGTCACCGCGGTCCGGAGGGTACGGTTTATGGTAGACGTCCTTGACGGAGGATACACGGTGGTCACGGTGATCGAGGGCGCCGTCGGCATCGACGGCCCCCTCGACCCTCTGAGGCTCGCGGCGGGAAGAAGGTTCTCCTCCCGGGACTGGAGGGTCACACCCGTGATGGTCGTCCTCCTTCAGGACGGCTGGTACAGGTGGAACCTCTCAAGGGATGCCGTCCTCGCAGGGGGAGGGCCGAGCAGGAGGTATCTGCCAGCAGAGCTGTGGGGGTTCGGTTACGACCTCGACAGGTACGGCTACTGGGAGTATACGGTGGAGTACGGTTATGTCTGGCGGCCCCGGACGGTCGCCGCCGGCTGGGCACCTTACAGGTTCGGCAGGTGGCTCTGGTACGGTGATGACTATGTATGGGTGTCGGATGAGCCCTGGGGATGGCTCCCTTACCACTACGGAAGATGGGTATATCTGGCCGGGATCGGCTGGTGCTGGGTGCCTCCCTCCGGTGTGACCGCATGGTCGCCCGGGCTTGTGGCCTGGTTCTTCACGGCGGACTCCATCGCCTGGGTCCCCCTCGCCCCCGGTGAGAGCTACTACGGATACAGCCGGATCACGAACATAACCACCGTCAATGTAACGCACATATACATGAACGCCGGGGTGGAGAAGGCGGTCACCGTGGCGAGGGAAAAGAGGCCCGAACGCCGCCAGAGGCTCATCAGGGGAGGGGACGAAGTGCCCGCTGTCAAGCGCTACCTGAACCGGCCGCTCCGCCACGTCAGGGAGAGGGCTGCAGTGAAGCGAAGCGTCCGGTACAGACCCCGCGGTGAGGACCTCCCGACAGCGGTGAGGCCGCCTCATCAGCAGGGGGTCAGGAGGGTGATCGGTAAGCCCCCGAAACGCTCGGAGCGTGCAAAAGGGGTGTCAGCCCCTGGAGACGACCGGAGACCCGGCCGTCGGTGGAAGAGAACGAAGAGGATGGAGGGGAGAGCCCTGACGCAGCCTCCAAGCACCGCGGATGGCTACAGGGGAAAGAAGACGGAAAGGCGCGACGGAGGTTACAGGACGCTCCGTAAAGGAAGGGGGCGCTCTCCCGCCATGAGATCCGGGGGGAGGGCCTGGAGGGAGGCGTCGGTGAAGAGAGGACCCGTGAGGAAGGACACCGGTGACCGGCCGCCGCGGCGGGTGAAGCGAGGGCGCCGCCCCGGGAGAGAGACCGCCGGGGGCGTGGTGCTGGCCACCGAGCCGAGGCCTTCCCGTTCCATGCCCTGAGCCTCGCCGTCGTCTTTCCCGCCTCTCCGCTCCGTCCCGACATGGAGGCGCTTCGGTGACTTAAGTTACTGAAATACAGGGCCCGACCCTCTATACTAACAGCAGGGAGCCGTCGCTGGATCCGCGCATCCAGAGAGGGCAGGACCATACCCTTTCAAGGACGTACACCGCTGTGTTAACGCATAGAGGGTAATGGTGGGGGAGAAGGCCTCTTCAAAGAAGGGAATGCTGTCGCGAAGTATCAAGTCCTTCTTCGGGAGGTACAGGGGGGAGATAAACCGCTATACAGGCCTTATAATCATCAAGCTCTCGAGCATCCTCCTCATACTTCTTCTGCTCAAGCTCTTCATGATCGGCACGGGCTTCTACGCCGCACGGCACCTCATGGGTGACGCCCGGGCCATAAACTTCGCCGGCAGCGAGAGGATGAGGGCCTTCAAGATCGGTCTCCTCCTGGAGAACTGGCTCGACGACCTGAACCCCCGCCCGGCGGCAGAGGCTGACGCCACCCTCGAGACGGCGAGAGAGGAGGTGGAGAGGTTCGAGGAGGTGCTCTACGGGCTGAGGGACGGAGCCCCGGCATACGGGCTGAGGGGGGTGAGGGACGAGGGGGTCCTGGAGCGGCTCGACACCGCCATAGAGACCTGGAACAGAGAGATGAAGCCCCTCCTCATGAGGATAATGAACGCCCCGTCCCGTGAGGAGGCCGAAGCGCTGTTGAAACAGTACAAACGGAGGGTGTACGGGTTCGTCCATGAGATAGACGCCGCCGTCTCACTGTACGAGGAGTACTCCAACTGGAAGGTGAGGCTCTTCGACCTCTTTCAGTATCTCTTCCTCTCCCTCACGATCCTCTTCACCCTCCTGGCGACGTGTCTCCTCGTCCGCTTCATCAGAAGGCCCCTCAGGGTGGTCCACGACGCCATATCGAAGGTGACCTCGGGAGACTTCAAGGTGAGGATCGATATCCGTTCAAACGACGAGATAGGCGATATAGCCTACGGATTCAACTACATGGTTGAGAGGCTGGAGGACCTCTACAAGAACCTTGAGGAGAGGGTGGCCCTGAAGACCAGGGCCCTGAGGGAGAAGAACAGGGCCCTCTCGATGCTGTACGAGATCGCCTCATCCACGAGCACCTCACTGCCCCTGACAGAGCAGCTCGACAGGCTCCTGTCGAAACTCACGGGCTTCTTCGACGCAAGGGCAGGCGCTGTAAGGATACTCGACAGGCAGAGGGGGGAGTTGAGGCTCATCGCCCGGAAGGGGCTCTCCGGCGAGTTCATCCGCAGAGAGGGTGCGATCTCCCTCAGGGACTGCACCTGCGGCGTATCGGTGGAGGAGCGGCGCACCATAACCCTCAACCACGAACCGTCAACCGGGGACTGCGTCAAGAGGTGCGGCCTGGAGGGGTTCGCCTCGATGACCGTGGTGCCCCTCAAGTACCAGAACCAGATCCTTGGTGCCTTCAACCTCTATTTTGACTCCCACCGGACGTTCAACGGTGAGGAGTTCTACCTCCTTGAATCCATCGGCAACCACCTCGGCATGGTGATCGAGAATATGAAGCTCCAGAATCAGGCCCTGAAGCTGGCGGCCATAGAGGAGCGGGTGCTGATCGCCAACGAACTCCACGACAGCATCGCCCAGTCGCTGGCCTTCCTCAAGATACAGGGGAGGCTCCTTGAGGAGTCCCTCCGGACGGGGAAGCTCCGTCAGGCGGAGGCGGACCTGATGCAGATGCAGCGCGGGATCGAGGAGTCGAACAGGAACGTCCGGGACCTCCTCGTTCACTTCAGGACGAGGATAGAGCCTGAAGGCCTCGTCAGGACCCTCGAGAAGTACCTCGAACGGTTCAGGGAGGAAACAGGCATCGAGACGGTCTTCGAGGTCGGGCCGACCCACCCTCCCCTCTCTTCGGAGTCCGAGGTCCACGTGCTGCACATCATTCAGGAGGCCCTCTCCAACGTGAGGAAATACGCCGGTGCATCGATGGTCAGGGTGAGCATCGAGGGCAACGGCTGTTTCAAGGCCGTCGTCGAGGACAACGGACGGGGGTTCGACCCTTCCCGCATCGAGAACAACGGCTCCTCCCACATAGGGATCGAGATAATGCATGAGCGCGCGAATCGGCTCAGGGGGGAGCTCTCCATCGAGAGTGCACCCGGCAGGGGGACGAGGGTGGAATTGAGGGTATCCAATGGAGAAGATAAGGGTCCTGATAATCGATGACCACACCCTCTTCAGGGAGGGCCTGAAGGCACTCCTCAACCGGCAGGACTTCATCGAGGTCGTGGGCGAGGCGGGAGGAGGGGCCGATGGCGTGAAGAGGGCCGCCGAGCTGAGACCGGACGTGGTGCTGATGGACATCAAGATGCCCGATATGACCGGGATCGAGGCCCTGTCCAGGATAATGGAGCTCGACCCTGAGATGAAGGTCATCGTCCTCACCGTATCGGACGACGACGAGGACCTCTTCACCGCCGTGAGGACCGGTGCTTCCGGCTACCTCCTCAAGAACGTCGAGACGGGAAGGCTCGTCTCATCCATCTACGAGGTGGTGAGGGGCGGGGCAGCCCTGTCGGGAAACCTTGCGGGCAAGATATTCAGGGAGTTCAGGGAGATCTCCTCCAGGAGAGAGCTCGACTCGGGCAGGGAACCGCTGAGCAACCGCGAGAAGGAGATCCTCTACCACATAACCCTGGGGAAGAGCAACAAGGAAATCGCAAGCTGTCTCGACATCGCCGAGAGCACCGTGAAGATCCATGTCCAGAACCTCCTGAGGAAGCTCAACCTCGCAAGCAGGGTCGAGGCAGCCGTCTATGCCACGAGGCACGGGCTCTTCCGGTGAACGGCCGCCCCCCTAACCCTTCGGACTACCCCTTCCGTATTACCGGGAGCCCTTCCCGTAGCCCTATTGCATATCCCTTCATAGTTCAAAATATTCCGTAAATTCATACCCTTGCAGGATGGACAAACCACGCCTTTTCTGATAGAGTTGTATCGATCGGGAAGGAGCTTCTCTGCATGGCTGCAAAACATAGAACGGGAGGTCACGGCTATGAGATACCGGTACGGCAAACACGGGATCCCTCTCCTGCTCGTCTCCTCTCTGACGGTCCTCACCCTTACCGTCGCCACTGCATACGGCGGATCTGGAGAGGCCGCCGGGTCGGCGAAGAGGCTCTATGAGAGCCGCTGTGTACTCTGCCACGGGCCCAGAGGGGACGGCAAGGGCAAGATAGGCATCGTTGACAGGGACAGCGGCAGCGGTCGGATATGGATGATCTTTCCGAGGGACTTCACGGTGGGGGTCTTCAAGTTCAGGACTACGCCCACCGGGTGTCTGCCCACGGACGGTGATCTCAAGAGGATAATCAGGGACGGTGTGCTCAGGTCGGGCATGCCCTCCCACAGGGACCTCTCGGAGGGAGAGGTCACCGATCTGGTGGAGTACATAAAGGGGCTATCGCCGAGGTGGCAGGAGGAGGAGCCCTGCGGAGCTGTGATAAGGGCGAAGAGGCCCGACTGGGTGGGCAGCCCTGAATCGATAACACGGGGCAAGGAGATATACAAGGAGATGAAGTGCTGGGAGTGCCACGGCTACGAGGGTAGAGGAGACGGCCCCAAGTCCGACAGGCTGAAGGACGACTGGGGCAAACCGATATGGCCCTTCGACTTCACCACCGCGAGGCTGAAGAGGGGTACCTCTCCCGAGAACGTCTATCTCACCTTCACCACAGGGCTCGACGGAACAGGGATGCCCTCCTACGAGGATTCGTTGAACGAGGAAGAGAGGTGGCACCTCGTCTCATACACCCTGAAGCTTATGGGAAAGGTCAAATAAACAAGAAGATCAAGAGGAGGGACGGAAGATGGCCGGGATGACCCGAAGGAGGTTCTTGAAGACCACGCTGAGCGGTGCGGCGTTGTCACTGCTCGGCGGGTCGAATGCACTGGCGATGAGGCTGCTGCAACCAGCGGTCGGAGTCGGAAACCCCCTGAAGTACTATCCTGAACGGGACTGGGAGAAGGTCTACAGGGACATCTTCAGGCCCGACCGGAGCTACACCTTCATGTGCACCCCGAACTGCACCCACAACTGCTACCTCACCGCCTATGTGAAGAACGACGTGGTGGTGAGGCTCGGACCCACGCAGAACTACCACAAGGCCACCGACGTCTACGGCAACAGGGCGAGCCAGAGGTGGGACCCCCGTCACTGCAACAAGGGCATAGCCCTTGTGAGGAAGTTCTACGGCGACCGCAGGGTGAAGGGCCCCATGGTGAGGAGGGGCTTTCTGGAGTGGGTGGAGTCCGGATTCCCGAGGGATGAGGACGGGCTCCCGCCGGCGGAGCTCTTCCGAAGGGGGGAGGACACCTACATCCCCCTCTCCTGGGAGAGGGCCTTCGAGGTCGCGGCGAAGGCCCTGTATGAAACCGCAAGGGTTTACTCCGGAGAGAGAGGCGCGGCGCTCCTGCAACGCCAGGGCTACGACGAGGCGATGATAAGGAAGATGGAGGGGGCGGGTACACGGGCCATGAAGTTCAGGGGCGGTATGCCCGTGCTCGGCTCGATAAAGCTCTTCGGGCTCTACAGGTTCGGCAACTCCATGGCCCTCCTTGACTCATACATAAGGGGGGTCGAGCCGTCGGAGGCGAAGGGAGGGATAGGTTTCGACAACTACTCCTGGCACACCGACCTCCCGCCGGGTCATCCGATGGTGACAGGGCAGCAGACGGTGGACTTCGACCTCTGCAACGCCGAGTACGCAAAGATCATCGTCTGCTGGGGGATGAACTGGATATCCACGAAGATGCCCGACGCGCACTGGCTGACCGAGGCGAGGCTGAAGGGTGCAAAGGTGGTGGTGATCGCCACGGAGTACAACTCAACGGCCTCGAAGGCCGACGAGATCGTGATCATCAGACCCGGTACCGACCCTGCCCTCGCCCTGGGAATAGCCCAGGTGATCATCAACGAGAACCTCTACGACGGGGAGTTCGTGAAGGGATACACCGATCTGCCCCTCCTGGTGAGGATGGACACGGGCGACCTCCTCAGGGCCTCGGACCTCTACGGGAGGGACTACAAGCCGAAGCCCCTCAGGCTGACCAGGGTGGTGAAGGACCGGAAGGACCTCCCCAGGCCCTTCGATGTGAACGTGGCGAGACAGGGGGTTACGGAACAGATGCGTAACGAGTGGGGCGACTTCGTCATCTGGGACCGCAAGAGAGGGGGCCCGGCGGTGGTCAGCCGCGACGACATAGGAGAGCACTTCAAGAGGCTGAACCTGGATCCGGTCCTCGAGGGCGAGTTCACGGTGAAGATAGGGGGCGGGACGGTGAAGGTGAGGCCTGTCTTCGACGTGATAAGGCAGCACCTGAACGACACCTGGACACCTGAGAAGACCTCACGGGTGACATGGGCGCCGGTCTCCGCGATCTACAGCCTTGCGCGGCAGTTCGCGAAGAACCCCGAAGGGGTCCTCCTAACCACAGGGATGGGACCGAACCAGTTCTTCAACGCCGACCAGAAGGACAGGGCGGTCTTCCTCGTCGCTGCCCTGACGAGGAACGTCGGCTTCTTCGGCGGCAACGTCGGCAGCTATGCGGGCAACTACAGGGCCGCTTACTTCAACGGGATGCCCCAGTACATGGCCGAGGATCCCTTCAACATCACCCTCGATCCGAGGAGGCCTGCCAGGGTGAAGAAGTATCTCGGCTTCCAGTCCGCCCACTTCTACTCCCACACCGACCAGCCCCTCAAGGTGGCGGGTCGTTACTTCAACGGCCAGACCCACATGCCCACACCGACGAAGTCCTTCTGGTTCGCCGGTTCGAACTCCATCCTCGGGAACGCCAAGGGCCACTACGAGGTGGTGATGAACCTCGTGAGGCACCCGGCATATCGGGCGCCGGGGATGCACAAGCGCATGATCGACGTGGTGATAGTGAACGACTGGTGGTGGACGGCCTCCTGCGAGTATGCAGACATAGTCTTCGGCGTGGACAGCTGGGCGGAGTACAATATACACGACGTGACACAGTCCTGCACCAACCCCTTCATGCAGGTGATGCCCCTGAGCGAGATAAAGAGGATACACAACACCAGAAGCGATACGGAGGTCTACAAGGGGGTCGCAGCGGAGCTGGCCAGACTGACCGGTGAGAACCGCTTCATCGACTACTGGCGTTTCATAGACGACGACCACAGGGCCAAGCCCTACATACAGCGGATCCTCGACCACTCCAACATGATGAAGGGATACGACGTGGAGGAGCTGATCAGGCTGGCGAGGAAGGGGATCCCGGCGATGATGATGGGCAGGACCTATCCGAAGTTCATCGGCTATGAGCAGAGCAACGAGTCCTCACCGTGGTACAACAGGACGGGAAGGCTCGAGTTCTACAGGGATGAGCAGGAGTTCAAGGACTACGGGGAGTGTATCCCCCTCCACCGCGAGCCGGTTGACTCCACCTTCTATGAGCCGAACGTGATCGTCGCCTCACCACACCCCCTGATAAGGCCGAAGAGGCCCGAGGACTACGGTTTCTCATCGAAGGACCTCACCAGGGAGACGCGGCAGGTGAGGAACGTGGTCCTCTCACCGGATCAACTCCTGAAGACATCCCATCCCCTCACGAGGGAGAACTACCGATACATCTGGATCACGCCCAAGTACCGTCACAGCGTTCATACCGCCTTTGTGGACCTCGATGTGCTGTCCGTCTGGTGGGGCAACTTCGGTGACATGTACAGGCATGACAGACGGAAGCCCTGGGTGGGCGAGGGCTACGTGGATATAAACCCCGAGGACGCCAGGGAGCTCGGGATCGAGGACGGCGACTACATCTGGGTGGACGCAGACCCTGAGGATCAGCCCTTCACAGGCTGGCAGTACCGGCCCAGGGAGTACAAGGTCGCAAGGTGCATGCTCAGGGCCAGGTACTATCCCGGCACCCCCCGGGGCGTGGCGCGGACGTGGTTCCACTTCTCCGTGGCCACCTTCGGTTCCGTGAAGGGACACGAGACCCGCACTGACGGGCTCGCCAAGAACTCCGAGACGAAGTACCAGGCGATGTACCGTTACGGCAGCCACCAGAGCGGCACCCGCTCATGGCTGAGGCCGACGCTCCTCACGGACTCTCTCGTCAGGAAGAACCTGATGGGTCAGGCCATAGGGAAGGGGTTTGCACCGGATGTGCACTGCGCCAACGGAGCACCCCGTGAGTCGCTGGTCAGGTTCCTGAAGGCCGAAGACGGAGGCGAGAGCGGCAGGGGGTTGTGGGGCCCTGCGAAGAGAGGGATAAGGGTCGGCTACGAGACCGGACCGTTCAGGGATTATCTGAAGGGAAGATATACCCGATGAACAACCGAGCCATCCGGACAAGGAGGAGCCATGATGAAAGAGGTGTATAACTGGCAGATAGGCCGGAGGATGAAATACCCCTACGAGGGAAAGAGGCCGAAGAGGCAGTTTGCAGCCGTCTTCGACACCAACAAGTGCATCGCCTGCCAGACCTGTTCCGTGGCGTGCAAGACGACCTGGACCTCCGGCCGCGGCCAGGAGTATATGTACTGGAACAACGTGGAGACCAAACCCTATGGAGGGTACCCCCAGGCATGGGACTTCAGGGTCCTCGAGATGCTGCCTGCAGGAGGCTGGAAGGACGGCGTCTATACGGGCAAGACCATCTTCGAGAAGGCAGAGGAGCAGAAGAAGAAGGCCGAGGGCTATCTGCCGGCCCTCGAGGAATGGTCCTACCCGAACATCGGCGAAGACGAGATCTACGGTACCGTGGAGCAGGGGATGCATATAGAGGGCCTTCCCCATCCCGTCTGGTTCTTCTACCTGGCGAGGATCTGCAACCACTGCACCTATCCCGGGTGTCTGGCAAGCTGTCCCAGGCAGGCCATCTACAAACGGCCTGAAGACGGCGTCGTCCTGATAGACCAGGCGAGGTGCAACGGGTACAAGGAGTGTATCGCCGGTTGTCCATACAAGAAACCGATGTTCAATGCCACGACGGGAAGGTCGGAGAAGTGCGTGGCCTGCTACCCGAAGATGGAACAGGGGATACAGACGCAGTGCATCGAGCAGTGTATCGGGAAGATCCGGATCCAGGGATGGATCAGCCCGCCTGAGAAGGCAGAGGAGGACAACCCCATAGACTACCTGGTCCACATAAGGAAGCTCGCCCTGCCCCTCTACCCGCAGTTCGGCACGGAGCCGAACGTCTACTACATCCCCCCGATCCATGTCCCTGCACCGTTCCTGAGACAGATGTTCGGCCCCGGGGTGGAGGAGGCGGTCAGGACCTACAGGGAGTCGGTCCCGGACGATCCTGTCCTGAAAGGGCTCCTCGTCATGTTCGGGAGCTCACCGGAGATCATAAGCAGGTTCCGCGTCAAGGCCGATGTCGCATACGGCTACAACGGGAAGGGCAAACTCGTGGCGAGGGTCCCGACCACGGAACCCGCCGTGGTCAGAAAGCACTACGACAGCAGGCTCGATGTCTACAGGATAGACATAACATAAGCAGTGGAGGAGGGAGCCATGAACAGGGATACGACACACCTTGCCGACGGTCCGGGGATGAAGGAGAGGGTGAACCGGGTCCTCACCCCCTCCTCCGGCCGCCGCCTCTGGCCGGGGCTCGTGACGGTGATCCTCACCCTGGCCATCTTTGCAGGAACAGCCCCCTCCCACGGTGAGGAGGGGATCAGGGTCAGGTATACCTCAGGTGCCCTGACACTGGACCCCGATGATCCTGTATGGGACGGGGTGAGGGCCTATCCAGTGAGACTGACCGTCCTTGAGGCCGCCGGGCCCGTACGGGGGACGTCCGTTCCCCGGGAGTCGATGATACACCTGCCCGAGGAGACGGAGTTCATCTTCAACCTCTTTGAGGGGACCCCTGAGCCGAGGGTGAAGGCCCTCCACAACGGCAGGATGATGGCCATCATGGTCACCTATGAGGACGGGACGGTGGATACGGAGAACTCACCGGACAGCTTCAGGGACTCCCTGGCCCTCCTCTTTCCCCTGAGCCTCTCGCCCCACGCCTCCTCGCCCCTCATGGGTGCGAAGGGTGAGCCGGTGAACATCTGGCAGTGGAGGGCCGACTGGCAGGCCGAGGTCCAGGGACTGAGGGGCCTTGATGTGCGGCAGCCCTTGACCGAAGGTGTGGGGCTCTCACCGGTGGACATGGTTCTGAAGGCCCGATACCCGGGCAGACCCTCTTCCGATGCAACGGCCGTGGAGTACGTAGCAGAGGGCTTCGGCACCCTCACCAGGCAGACCGGTCAAGACGTCCGGGCATGGGGCAGGTACGGAGACGGCCGGTGGAGCGTGGTGTTCCTGAGAGAGATGGCGAGTGACGACCCCTCCGACGCCAGGTTCAGGCCGGGCGGAAAGACCTATCTCAATATAGCCGTCTGGGACGGCGGCAGGGGGAACGTCGACGGCAGGAAATCGATCTCCCTCACCTGGATCCCCGTGACGATCGATCCGATCCCCCGCAGGGGGGAGTGAACGGAAGATCTGAAAGGAGCTTCGGAGATGGACGCCCACTGCAGGGACGGAAACCCGGACTCGACGGGTTACGAGGCGATAGAGGCCGAGGTGAGGAGCAGGATCTACAGCCTCCTTGCCGACGGCTTCAGGCGGCCCGACGAGGGCCTCTTCGCCTACTTCACCTCGGGGTATATGCACGCCTGGAGGAATATCACCGGCCTCATGGAAGAGGGCGGAGGGTTTCAGCTCCTCCTGGGCAGGCTCGAGGGGGCCCTCTCCTCGATGGGGCATGAAGGGCTGCTCGATGAGTATACGGAGCTCTTCGAACCCCAGGGGAGGCTCCTCTCGCCGCCCTACGAGACGGAGTACACAAAGGAGACCCCCCACCACTCGCTCACCGAGCCTGCACAGATGGCTGATATCGCCGGCTTCTACAGGGCCTTCGGCCTCGTGGTCTCTGAGAGCACGCCTGAACGGGTGGACCATATCGCCGCCGAGCTCGAGTTCATGTACTTCCTCACCTACAAGGAATCAATCGCCTTCAAGGAGAACAACAGGGAACACATCAGGATACTCAGGTACGCGGAACGCAGGTTCCTGAACGATCACCTGGGAAGGTGGACCGGGAGGTTCAGACGCAGGGTCGCCGAATCTCTGGACGGCGGGTTCTACAGCACCCTCACCGATCTCCTGGACCGGTGGGTGGAGGCGGAGAGGGTGTATCTTCAGTGAGGCGGGGCATCAACGGGTCTCTGTATGATCCCTCCCCCAGAGGGCGAAGACCGCCGTGCCGGCCAGCCCGAAGGAGAAGGCGACCAGGAAGTTGACCACAGGGCTGATCATCCAGAGGAAGGCCCCTCCGAAGGCCGCCACGGAGACGACGGTGTCACGCAGTAGGTAGTAGAGGCCGAAGATACCCGCCTTCCGGTGCTCCGGCGCAAGGTCCATGATCAGCGCCTTCCTCGTCGGCTCGCCGAACTCCTTCAGCCCCCTCAGGATGAAGGCGAACACCAGGGCCTTGAAGGACTGGCAGAAGATGAGCACCAGGGGGAAGAGGGTGAAGAAGAGGAAGGTCATGACCACAAAGGGCTTCTTCGCGCTCCTGTCGGCCAGGTAGGCCACGGGGATATAGATCAGCACCGCCGTGACCATCTCGATGCTCGTCAGCACGCCGAACTGCACGGCACTCACAGGCTCGGCGATCCTCTTCATGCTCCAGACAACGACAAAGGCATAGGGGATCTGTTCACAGAACCGGACCATGATATCGGACAACAGCAGCCTCCGGAGGGAGGGGTTCAGGTACCGGAGGAGCCTCAGCGGGTTCTTCTCCGGCAGGACCTCTCCCTCCGGCGGCCTCTCTTCGATCAGCCTCTGCTGAAGGAGGGCGGCCACGATGGCCAGCAGGAAGGCGAAGGCGAAGGCGATACGGACGCCGTCACGCTCCCCCCAGAGGCTGATGCAGAGTCCGCCGAGGACAGGTCCGAGGGCCATGGGGATCCTGCGGACGAGGGAGTGCATGCTCACCCCCATGGTCCTCTTGTGGGGAGGCAGCACCCTGGAGATGAGGCTCATCGTTGCAGGCAGGGAGATCGCCGTCCAGGAGAGGAAGAAGACCGCCCCCAGAAGGACGGCCTGCCACCTCGGTATGAGGACCACGAGGAGGAAGCCGGACATGGCGATGAGGTTGAACAGCAGCAGCGCCCGTTTGTACCCCAATCGGTCGGAGAGGTAGCCGCCGGGAAAGGAATAGAGCGCCGAGAGGAGGTTGTCGAGGCCGTTGAGGAGGCCTATCGAGACGGCACCGCCGCCGAGGGCGATCAGGTAGATGGGCAGGAAACGCTCGGCCATCCGCTCCCCCATGCCCACGAGTATCACCATCGCAAGGACCGCGACCGTGCTCCTCCGGAGGCCGAGGAACTCCGAGACCCCCTTCCACACTGAACCGTTCCCGGACACCCTGGGTTAACGATAACAGAATCAGCACCGGGGCGTCAAAGAGGCAGGAAACGGCCCGGTCCCGACCACGAAGGGCCGCCGGCTGAAGCGGAACGGGTTCGGGACCGGCGACGGACACCCTCTCAAGCGACAGCCTGTGCCCTCATCACCCCGGGGTGGGCCGCCCTTCGGCGACGGGTTGAAAGACCGGGATGGGGTCTGTTATCTTAGGGCATGGCTGAGGAGATACTGGAGATAGTGAACGAAGAGGGCGAGGTGATCGGGACCGCTCCGAGGGCTGTTATACACGGCAACTCGAGCCTCCTGCACCGCGTGGTACATGTGATCGTGGTAAACTCCTCAGGGGAGATCCTGCTCCAGAAGAGGTCCATGGATAAGGACGTCGCTCCCGGCAGGTGGGACACCTCCGTGGGTGGTCATGTGGATGCCGGAGAGCGCATCGAGGATGCGGTGCTGAGGGAGATGGCCGAAGAACTGGGTATCACCGGCGGAGACGTGAGGTTCCTCTACACCTACATCCATTCAAACCCCTACGAGTCCGAACTCGTCTACACCCACGAGTGCCTCCATGAGGGACCCTTCGATTTCAACAGGGAGGAGATTGAGGCGGTCAGGTTCTGGCCTCTGGAGGAGATAAGGGAGAGGATCGGCTCGGGCGTTTTCAGCGACAACTTCGAGGAGGAGTTCGAGAGGTACCTCAACCACCTCTCTTCCCGCTGAGCAGGCCCAGCACGACCTGGGCATCGCTCCAGGTGAGCCACTTGCTCTTCGGGTTTCTCAGCAGATAGGAGGGATGGAAGGTGGGCACCAGGGGGATCCCCCGGTAGCTGAAGGTCTTCCCCCTCACCCTTGAGATGCTGCCCACATCGCCAAGGAGGGCCCTCGTCGCCACATCACCGAGGGTCATGATGACCGCGGGAGCGATGATCTCGATCTGCCTCTCCAGGAAGGGCATGCAGGTCCTGATCTCGTCCTCCAGGGGCTTGCGGTTGCCAGGGGGTCTGCACTTAACAGTATTGGCGATGTAGACCTCCTCCCTCTTGAAGCCCATCTTCTCAATGAGCCGGTTCAGCAGCTCCCCGGCCTTCCCCACGAAGGGCCTCCCCTGCCTGTCCTCCTCCTCACCCGGTGCCTCGCCGACGAAGAGGAGCCTTGCATCGGGATCACCCTCGCCGAAGACGAGCCTCTTCCTCTTCTCCGAGAGCCTGCACCGCCTGCAGTCTCCGATCCGGCGCCTCAGCTCATCGAGGGAGAGCTCCTTCCCTCTGCGCCGGCCCCTGCCTTTTCTCTCCGGCAGCCTCACCGCCAGCCTCTCGAAACCGAGGGCAGCGTAGTACCTGAAGAGCGTCTCCAGCCGGGAGGGCTCCATCACCTCTCCCCCCATTTCAGCTTCTCCCTCAATACCTGGAAATAGTCCCTCTCGCAGGGCATGAGGAGGCGGGTCTTGTGGGCGGACTTCCTGACAGCGACCACGTCGCCCTTCACGAGCGAGAAACCGAGCTGTCCGTCCAGGGTGAGGAAGACGTCCTCGCTCTCCGACTTGAGCGTCACCTCGATCAACGACTCTCCGGAGAGGACGATCGGCCTGTTCGTCAGCGTATGGGGACAGATCGGCGTCAGGAGCATGCAGTCAAGGGCGGGATGGACGATCGGTCCACCGGCGGAGAGGTTGTACGCCGTCGACCCTGTCGGTGTGGATATGATCAGTCCGTCGGACTTGAAGGTGGTGACGTAGGAGTGGTCGACATAGGTCTCCAGGTCTATTATCCTCGCCAGGGCTCCCTTGGTTATGACCGCATCGTTCAGCACCGTGTAGGTCGTTACCGTCTCTCCGCTGCGGATGATCTCGGCCTGGAGCATCACCCTCTCCTCGATCGAACACTCACCCTTCAGCATCTTCTCCACCGCCGGATAGAGCTCCGAGAGGTTCACCTCTGTGATGAATCCGAGGCCTCCCAGGTTCACCCCGAGTATGGGCAGCCCCTCCTCGGCCACAAGCCTGGCAGCACCAAGCATCGTTCCGTCGCCTCCGAGGACGATCACGGCATCCACCAACCCGGGGAGCTCGGCTCTGGGGTGACCCTCGATCCCCAGCACAGAGGCCGTCTCCTGATCGACGAAGACGGCGTACCCCCTCTCCGTGATCCAGGGGATGAGCTTCCTCAGGACCTCCGGCGGTTCGGGCTTGCCCGGCTTCGATATTATCCCTATCCTCTTCATCTGCCTGCCTCCTTGATCAGCCCCACCCTCTCGCCGCCGAGGATCGTTATCTCCCTCTTTGTACCATCCAGGAACCTGAGGCGGACGGTGAAGGTGCAGTCCCATCCCCGGAGCCTCTCCGCCCATTCAACCACAGCGATGCCGCCGCCGTCAAGGTAGTCCTCGAGCCCGAGGTCCATCAACTCCTCCTCCCCGACCCTGTAGAGGTCTATGTGGTAGAGGCTCCTCTCTCCGTGATGTTCAGAGATTATCAGGAAGCTTGCACTCGTTATCTCCCTCTCCTCGATGCCCAGGGCCCTGGCGATCCCCTTCACCAGGGTGGTCTTTCCCGTACCGAGGTCTCCGTACAGACAGACCACGTCGCCCTCCCGGAGGACCCTGCCGAGGCTCTCTCCGACCTCGATGGTCTCCCTCTCGTCCGAGGTCTCTACCACATGAGTTAGAGTCATGGGCGGATCAGCGTCCTTCAGACGGCCGGTCAGGATCCCGTCGAGCCGCCGGATATGGCCCTTATGACGTCCTTCTTTCCGATGATCCCCACGAGTCTGCCGTCGCTCAGCACCGGAAGGAGGTGGATCTTCTTCTCGGTCATTATGGTGGCTATATCCGCAACGGGTGTATCCTCATCCACGGTGATCACATCCCTGGTGCAGATCTCACCGACCGATGTCGCCGCCATCCGCCTGATCTCCTGCTCGACCCTGGCGTCGCTCTCGATCGGTATGAAGGCGTCGGCGACCCTGATTATCGTGGGTATATGGAGGCGCTTCTCCTTGCTGATCAGGTCGTTCTCGGTCACGATGCCGTAGAGGGTACCGTCTTCATCCACTACCGGAGCACCGGGGATGTCCTTCTCGATGAAGAGCCTTCCCAGCTCCTCCACCGAGGTGTCGGGCCTTACGGTCACGACGTCCCTGTTCATGATGTCCCTTGCCTTCAGCTCTCCTCCTTCCATCGTATCCCCCTTTACAACTCCGGTGATCAGCCTGATAAAGATCAGGCCTTACCGCCTGACGGACCCCGCCGAGGCCGGCGTCATGGGGTGACGAGGCCCGTTTGGACGGCTGTGCCGTTCGTCTTCTCCCGACGTTACCCCTCCCCGCCCTGCGTGTCAGGCATCCATGCCTGTAGACCGAGGCATCACTTCAACCCGATGAACCCGCCCTGCCGCTCCTTCGTCTGCGAGCACCTGTAGGAGTGGAACCTCCCGGGGTTGCAGCAGGTGCAGATCCCGGAGATCCAGAGGTTCTCCTCGGGCACCCCCATCGAGACCGCCTGGGCCCTGTTCGCCTCTGCGAGGTCAATCCAGGCCCTTCCGTCCCGGAAGCTGACGTAGTCACCCTCTCCCGTCGCCGCCGCAACAGCCCTGAGGGTATCCTCTCCCACACTGTAGCAGCATCCCCTGATGGAGGGCCCCAGGGCGATCAGTATATCATCAAACCCGGCTGAAAATCCATCCGCCATCACCTGGAGCGTCTTTCTCAGGATACCTCCCGCCGTCCCCCTCCAGCCTGCGTGCACCGCACCCACCACGCCTCTGACCGGGTCGGCAAGGAGGATGGGAACGCAGTCAGCCACCTGGACACCGAGGAGCAGCCCCCGCCTTCCGGTCACCACGGCGTCCGCCTCAGGCGGCCTGCAGGGTCCATCGAGCACGAAGACCCGGTCGGTGTGCCGCTGAAGGGGCATGAATATCCTCTCTTCCGGCACTGAGGAGACCCTGGCCACCGCGGTCCTCCGCACACCTATTTCACGGTCCGTGAAGAAGACCATTAGGCCTCCGGTCCAGGGGGGCTCCGGCGTGATGATCATCTCTCGGCGAACCTGTACCCGACGCCCGCGATGGTGAGTATGTACTCCGGTGCCGAAGGGTCCTCCTCTATCTTCTGCCGCAGGTGCTGTATATGGACGTCGATCACCCTCGACCAGGAGTAGAGCTGTGATCCCCTCCAGAGGGACCTCCTTATGAAGTCCCTGCTCAGGACCTTCCCCCTGTTCTCCATCAGGAGGCAGAGGAGCTCGAACTCCTTCGGGGTCAGCTCGATCCGCCGTCCCCTCACCTCCACGAGCCTCCTCTGGTAATCGATCTTCACGTCACCCGCCTGGAGGACGTCCGGCTCCTGCACCCTGTACCTCCTGAGGCAGGCCTTTATCCTCGCAATGAGCTCCAGTGTCTCAAAGGGCTTCACCACGTAGTCGTCGGCGCCGCTCTCGAGACCCATCACCTTGTCGGATATCCTGTCCCTCGCGGTGAGCATGATTATGGGGAGGTCCCTGAACTCGCCCTTTATCCTCCTGCAGACCTCGATGCCGTCACCGTCGGGCAGCATCAAATCGAGGATGACGAGGTCCGGGAGCCTCTCGGAGAGCCTCTCCTCGGTCTCCCTGCAGTTCATGGCGGTATCCACCTCGTAGTCATGGAGCTCGAGGTTCGCCTTCAGGACATTGATGATGTCCGGATCGTCATCTACGACAAGTATCAGCTTCCCCATCCCTCACCCTCAGGGCCGGCAGCTTGAAGTAGAATATGCTTCCGTTGACCCCGTCGCTCACCACACCTATCTCGCCCCTGTGCCCCTCGACTATGCTCTTGCTGATCGCCAGGCCGAGCCCTGTACCGCCGGGGCTCCCCTTGTAGAACTTCTCGAAGACCCTCTTCTGCTCCTCCGGCTTTATCCCCGGTCCTCTGTCGGTGATCCTCACCACCACCCAGTCGCCCGTAAGGTAGCCCTCCACCCCTATCTCGGAACCCTCCGGTGAGTGCTGTACGGCGTTTGTGATGAGGTTGAGGAGGACCTGCCTTATACGGTCCTCGTCGGCGAGGATGTACAGCCCCTCTTCGACGTCCTTGCTCACGACGATGCCCTTGTCGTCGAGCAGCGGTACGGTCTCTGCGATCACGTCATCGATGACGTGGCCCAGCTCCAGCTCAGCGAAATGGAACTTCACCCTCCCTGACTCGATCTTCTCGATATCGAGGGTGTCGTTCACCATCCTTACGAGCCTCTCCGCATTGGATCGGATTATACCGAGGAAGGTGAAGACGTCGGCGACGCCGGAGTCCACCGCCTCGTCCTTCAACCTCGAGAGCTTCGTGCTTATGTAGTCTATCGCACCCTTGATGGCCGTCAGCGGGGTCCTCAACTCGTGCGATATGTTGGTGATGAACTCGGACTTCCTGTTGCTCAGCTCCTTGTACTGCCTGCTCGCCTCGACGAGCCGCCTGTTCGACTGCTGGAGCTCCTCCGTCGCCTCCTTTATCCGCTCCCGCAGGCCCTCCTGGTACCGGTCGATGGTCTCGCGCATCTCCGTGAACGCCCTGTAGAGGGCACCGATCTCGTCCTCGACCGTCTGGAGGCGGCTGTCCGGAACGGCCCTCCCCCTCGAGAAGTCCTCGATCGCCTCCCTCAGCCTGCTGACCGGTGTTATCACCATCCTCCTGAGTGAGAGGAAGAGGGCGAGGAGCAAGACGGCGGATATCACGAAGGTGGCCACCAGCATATCCCTCCTGTTCTCGTCTATATGGGTGAAGAGGTTGTTCACCGGTATGGTGACGCTTATCGCACCCCTGATGTCTCCGATCCGGTAGCCCCGGTGGCATTCGAGGCAGGGAGGCTCCACGTACAGGGGTGCGATGTATCTGAAGTACTGCACACCCTCCACCCTTTCGATCGTGGTGAGCTCCTCGAGCCCCTCTGCTTCGAAACGTCTCAGCGCCTCCCGTTCAAAGTCGTCAGGGGCGTTCGCCGGGTTGACGAGGTTGAGGCTGGTGATGTGGAACCAGTAGATCCCCTCCCGCTTGGAGTACTCCGAGAGCTCCCTCGTGACATACGCCGGGTTCTCCTTCACATACCGCCGCCCCTCGATATCGACGATCTCACCATCCTTGAGATAGGGGTTCCTCTTGACCCAGGGCAGTTTCTCGACGAATATACCGCCGTGGTCAGCTATCCAGCGCCTCGTGAGGACGACCTGTCTGAAGAGTATCCTCGCCGGTGTCTTCATCTGCTCCAGGAGCAACCTCTCGTGCCTCTTACCGAGCACGTAGAAGGTCATCCCTATCGTGGAGACGAGGATGACGCCGGTCACCAGGAGCACCTTGAGGTTGAGACTCGACCTTATGAGCCTTGGGATCTGCATCTCCGTGTACAGTTGCAGCCTGCCCTCTCGCAACCTGCGGACTTTTCTATATTTTATATCAGAACAGGGGTTTTACAAAAGGCCCTTGAGGGAACGGAACGCCTCAGGGAGCGCATCGATTACAGCGGCGGCCGTCAGGGAGTGCTCGGTGAGGGAGCCGGCCGCCAGGTCCCCGGCCAGCCCGTGGAGGTAGACACCGAGCAGGGAGGCCTCAAGCACCGACAGCCCCTGGCCGACAAAGGAGGCGATCATGCCGGTGAGCACATCACCCGTTCCGGCGGTGGCCATGCCCGGGTTGCCCGTCGGGTTGACGAAGGACCTCCCGTCAGGGGAGGCCACGACCACGGGGACGCCCTTGAGGACGAGGCAGCACCCCGTCTCCACCGCGAACTCAGTCGCCACCTCTATCATCCTCTTCCTTATGTCCGGGACCTCCAGCCCCACGAGCCTCGCCATCTCCCCCGTGTGGGGTGTGAGCACAGCGGGGGTGTCGAGCCCCCTCAGGAACCTCACGAGCCTCCTGCAGCCCAGGGTCGAGAGGGCGAAGAGGCCGTCGGCATCGATCACCACAGGAACGGGCGAGACCGTAAGGAGGCCGAGGAGGAACTCCACCGTCTCCTCCTCCCTGCCGAGCCCCGGACCGACGGCGAGCACGTCAGCCCAATCACCGAGAAAGCCCCCCACCTTCCTCAACGCCTCTCTCGATATGCCCCCCGCAGGGGTCGACGGCAGCGGCAGGGTCATCTCCTCAAGCACCGACGCCATGACGGAGCCGATCACACC
>WGEZ01000090.1 GCA_015492515.1 Nitrospirota bacterium | reverse complement strand
TTGCTATTCACCCCTCGGGTGAATCTTACGCAAAATTCAAAACCCCTCAGACCCGATCGTGCCGCCCCTGCTGCCTTCGTTTAACTCTCTTATCGCTGGATTTGGGTTGATCCATACCGTTGTAATTGACTAATTCTACGGATTATGTTATCTTTTAGCATGCAGAACAACGTGATAGAAGAGAATCCAACGAGGCAGCGCATACTCCTTCTGCTGAAGAAGCGCGGCTGGATGACCACCGATGACCTGAGCAAGGAGCTCAAGATCACCCCCATGGGTATAAGGCAGCATCTACTCGCTCTGGAGAAGAAGGGGATCGTGACTTACAAGGCCAAACGGCACGGGATAGGCAGGCCGGGCTTCCTCTACATGCTCACCGATGAGGCCGATGATCTCTTTCCCAAGAGATACCATATATTCCTCATAGACATACTGAAGGAGATCGAGAGGCGTGAGGGCAGGGGGAAGGTCGACGACCTCTTCCGCTTCAGGATGGAGAGCCTCCTTGAGAGGATAAAGAACGGGATAAACGGAGGCAGGGGCCTCTCGGAAAGGATAGAGCGGATCTCCGAGATGCTCCAGAGAGAGGGTTACCTCGCCGAGGTGGAAGAGGACGGGGAGAGTTATTATCTGAAACAGTACAACTGTCCCATATCCGTGGTCTCCAGGATATACAAGGAGGCCTGCCGGTACGAGCTCGAGATGTACAGGGAGCTCCTCGGCGACGGGGTCTCCAGGACCGCCTGTCTTTCAGACGGCGCCTCGGCATGCATCTACAGGATTCCCAAGACCTGTGAGGAAGAGTAGCCCGCTCCCCTCAGCGGCCGAACAGTAATCAGTCCCCTCTGCTTGACTCTGGTTGACAAAGACGGTCGATGATACAGCGCATTGTCCGGTGGGGCCATGTACTTTCAACAGATAATAATGAAACTGAACGAGTACTGGGCCGAGAGGGGCTGCCTGCTCCTTCAGCCCTATGATATGGAGGTTGGGGCGGGGACGTTCCATCCGGCGACCTTCCTCCGCGTCCTCGGTCCGGAGCCCTGGAGGGCGGCCTACGTCGAGCCTTCGCGGAGGCCCACGGACGGCCGTTACGGGGAGAACCCGAACAGGCTGCAGCACTACTACCAGTACCAGGTCATACTCAAGCCTTCACCCCTCGAGAGCCAGGAGATCTACCTCGACAGCCTCAGGGCGCTCGGGCTCGACCTCTCAAGGCACGATGTCAGGTTCGTCGAGGATGACTGGGAATCACCCACCCTCGGAGCCTGGGGGCTCGGCTGGGAGGTCTGGCTCGACGGGATGGAGGTGACGCAGTTCACCTATTTCCAGCAGGTCGGCGGGATCGATCTGAAGCCCGTCTCGGTGGAGCTGACCTACGGGCTTGAGAGGATAGCCATGTATCTGCAGGGTGTCGACAACGTCTTCGACATCCAATGGGCGGAGGGGATCAGCTACGGTGAGCTCCATCATCAGGATGAGGTGGAGTTCTCAAGGTTCAATTTCGATTACGCTGACGTGGATCTCCTGAGGAAGAGCTTCGAGGCCTTCGAGGCGGAGGCCGGCAGACTCATCGGGCACGGCCTCGTCCTGCCTGCCTATGATTTCTGTCTGAAGTGCTCCCATATCTTCAACATACTCGATGCAAGGGGGGCCTTCTCCGTGACGGAGAGGACGGGGTATATAGCACGGGTGAGGGGGATCGCGAAGATGGTTGCCGGGGCCTTCCTGAGGCAGCGTGAGGAGATGGGGTTCCCCCTGTTGGAGAAGGCCGGGGGTTGAAGGAGGGATCGGATGGGACCCGTTGATTCTCTGTCGTCAACCGTGAATCGTCAATCCCTACTCTTCGAGGTCGGAACGGAGGAGATACCGGCGAGGTTCCTCCCGGGCATCGTGGCTCAGGTCAGGGCCCTCACCAGGGAGATGCTCGGGGAGTTCGCCATCGAGTTCACCGACATCGACTGCTACGCCACCCCCCGGAGGATCGGCCTGACGGTTCAGGGACTTCCGGAGAGGCAGTCCGCCCGCAGGAGGACCGTCTTCGGCCCACCCAGGCATGTCGCCTTCGACGATAAGGGGGAGCCCACGAAGGCGGCGATCGGATTTGCGAACTCACAGGGCGTTGACGTGGGGAGCCTGAGGGTGGAGAGGAAGGGGAAGGGCGAGTACGTCGTCGCCGTGATAGAAGAGGAAGGGGTCCCTGTCAGGGAGCTCCTTCCCGGTATGCTCAGGAGGACCCTCCTCTCCATCCATACGCCGAAGACCATGAGGTGGGGCGACGGCGAGCTGAGGTTCGTAAGGCCGGTGCACTGGATCGTGGCCGTTCTGGACGGTGAGGTGATCGACGTCGAGATCGACGGGCTGAGGAGCGGCAGGAGGACGCGGGGCCACAGATTCCTCAGCCCCGGTGATATAGAGATCGGGTCCGCCGAGGAGTACGTGGATGCCCTTGAGAGGGGTTTCGTGATCGTCGACCAGACGAAGAGGAGGGGGATGATAAAGGACTCCCTGGAGAGGCTCTCGAGGTCCGCAGGCGGTGTGGTGGTGGAGGACGAGGAGCTGTTGGAGACCGTCACCTTTCTGGTCGAGTATCCCACGGCCTTCCTCTGCAGCTTCCCCGAGGAGTATCTGGATCTTCCGAAGGAGCTCCTGATCACGGTGATGAGGGATCACCAGAAGTACTTCGCCGTCCAGCGTAGCGACGGTGCACTGCTGAACCGCTTCCTGGTCATCGGTGACACAAGGCCGGAGAACGAGGATAACGTGAGGCGGGGAGCCGAGAAGGTCATAAGGGCGAGGTTCGAGGATGCAAGGTTCTACTACGAGGATGACCTGAAACGACCGCTCGCTGACAGGGTCGAAGAGCTCAGGAGGGTCGTCTTCCACGAGGCCCTGGGCACCCTGTATGACAAGGTCCAGAGACTCCTGAGGGTGGCGACCGAGCTCTGGGAACGCCTGGACCCGGAAGCACGCGGCAGGACCTCCCTGGAGAGGGTGCAGAGGGCGGCCCTCCTTTCAAAGGCTGACCTGATAACGGGCGTGGTGAGGGAGTTCCCGGAGCTCCAGGGCCTGATGGGGAAGCACTACGCCCTGCGGCAGGGGGAGGACGAAGAGGTTGCTGAGGCGCTGTATGAACAGTACCTCCCTGCCCATGCGGGAGGGGCCCTGCCGGGTACCGTGACAGGCGCCGTCCTCAGCATCTCCGACCGGTTGGACAACATCGCCGGTTTCTTCTCCATAGGGCTGAAGCCAACCGGTTCCGAGGACCCCTTCGCATTGAGACGACAGGCCCTCGGTGTGGTGGCTGTACTGAGAGAGAGGGGATACGCCCTGGGTATAGAGGACCTCGTCGACATAGCGGTGAGACAGCTCGAGGTGGAGGACCCCGCCGGGCTCAAAGAGGAGATCGTCGGCTTCTTCCTCCAGAGGCTCGAGCCCCTCTTCGCCTCGGAGGGCTACAGCCATGACACGGTGCAGGCCGTCATGGAGAGGGCGGGAAGGCTCCCCCTTGCAATGGTGAAGGAGATCATGGATGCCGTGGAGGGCTTCAAGAGGGAGCCCGGCTACAACGAGACCCTTCTGGCCTTCAAGCGGGTCTTCAACATATTGAGGGGGCTGGACAGCATCCCTGAAGGTGACGTGAACCAGGGCCTCCTGAGCCACGATGAGGAACGGAGCCTCTACCTGAAGGCAGTAGAGGTCGACGAGGACGTGAAGGAGGGCGTCGAGAGGGGCGCCTACCTCGAGGCCCTGAGGGCGATAAGCGGTCTCGGTCCATTGATAAACGACTTCTTCGACAGGGTCCTTGTCATGGACAAGGACGAAGCGCTCCGGACCAACCGCCTCCGCCTCCTTGCAACGGTGAGCCGTGTGGCTTCACGACTTCTTGACCTTTCCAAACTCCGGGAATCCTGACAGGGTCCACGTGGCAGACAGGGAGACGGGCCGGTCTGTAACTGCGGCCTCCGTCGGGTTGACAAAGGACAGAAGCCTATGCTAAGAAAAACTGATCGCGTGGCCTGTGTTACAGGTTCAGAATAAACCATAGGAGGACGTGATGAACTTTCCGGAGAATCTCAAGTACCACAAGGAACATACGTGGGTGAAGGTTTCTGGTAAAAAGGCGACGATCGGGATCACGGACTACGCCCAGGACTCCCTTGGCGACATCGTCTACGTCGACCTCCCCGACGTGGAGACAGAGATAGAGAAGGATGCCGAGTTCTCGGAGATCGAGTCCACCAAGGCGACCTCCTCGGTGATAGCCCCGGTGTCGGGGACGATAATCGAGGTGAACGAAGAACTCGACGAGGCGCCGGAGATCATCAACGAGGACCCCTACGGAAAGGGATGGATCGTTGTGGTGGAGATGTCGGACATATCGGAGCTTGACGACCTTCTCGATGCATCTGATTACGAGAGGTATGTCGAAGAGGAGGCGAAGTGAGGATAACCGTCATCGGTGCAGGCCCCGGGGGTTACGTGGCGGCGCTCAAGGGGGCGCAGCTCGGTGCAGAGGTGACCGTTGTGGAGGACACCGAGGTCGGCGGTACGTGTCTGAACCGTGGATGCATACCGACCAAGGCGCTCGTCGCATC
>WGEZ01000089.1 GCA_015492515.1 Nitrospirota bacterium | reverse complement strand
GTTGAGGGGGCGCGTCGGGAGGGGGGGACATCAGTCTTACTGTTTCCTGCTCACTTATGGTAAGCTTTCAGAGGAGGCCCGGAGAAGGCTCGATGCGATGACCGAGCACTCGGACGGGTTCAGGATCGCGGAGGTGGATTTCACGCTCAGGGGACCGGGAGAGCTCTTCGGCATCAGGCAGTCCGGCATGCCCGACCTGAAGGTGGCCAACCTCCTGAGGGATGCAGACCTCCTTGAGATCGCCAGGAGGGAATCCTTCAGGATACTCGGGCAGGACCCCGACCTCTCGTCCCATCCGGAACTCAAGGATAGGCTCAGGCGCTTCTGGTATGGTAAAATGGACATCTTCAGGACAAGCTGAAGGAGGGTGCTTCAGAAGCGGATGCCCGGAGGTTGAATGGCCTGGTTGCGGATCAGAGAGTGGTTCAGGAAGGGGATGGAGAGACTCAGGTGGTTCCTCTCCCTGTTGATCGAAAGGATACGTGTCGAACTCGCCATGGTCAAGCTCCTGAACAACATCGAGGATCTGAAGAGGAAACGCGCCGAGATCGTCCTGAAGGTCGGCCAGAGGGTGCTGGAGATGAAGGACTCACCCGCACATGACCTGTTGTCCGACGGGGAGATAAAATCGCTCCTTAAGGAGATCGACGCCATCGAGGGGGAGATCGAGAGGGAGAAAGAGAGGGCCAGAGAACTGAGCAGGCTGGAGGACTGATGGGTTACCTTTTCGTTTTTGTATCCGGTCTCCTCATCGGCTCCTTCCTCAATGTCTGCATCTACCGGTTGCCGAGGGGTGAATCCGTCGTCACCCCGGCCTCAAGCTGCCCCTCCTGCGGCAGCGCCATAAGGCCGTGGGACAACATCCCCCTGGTGAGCTACGTCATCCTCAGGGGGAGGTGCCGGCACTGCGGGGGGCGTATCTCCCCCAGATACCCGCTGGTGGAGCTGCTCAACGGCCTCTTCTACCTGGTCGTCCTCTGGAGGTTCGGACTGAGCCTGAACAGCCTGTTTTATATGGTGTACTTCTCCACACTGATCGTCATAACCTTCATCGATATCGACTTCCAGATAATCCCTGATGCGATCACCTTGCCGGGCACCGCCGCAGCCCTCCTGCTGGGCATATTCCTCATACCCGATCCCTTCGACCGCGGGTCCGTCCTCGGCGCAAAGCAGTCGATCCTCGGGCTGCTTATCGGTGGAGGGCTCTTCTACACGGTGGCCCTGGTGAGCAGAGGGGGGATGGGTGGCGGTGACATAAAGATGATGGCCATGGTCGGGGCCCTGACGGGCTGGAAGGGTGTGCTGATGACCACCTTCATCGGCAGCCTTGCAGGCTCGATCATCGGGATCTCCCTGATGCTCTTCAAGGGGAAGGGCAGGAAGACCAGGATCCCCTTCGGCCCCTTCCTCGCCCTCGGTTCCGTGGTCTCCATCCTCTACGGGGAAGAGCTCCTCGGGCTCTACCTGAGGGGACATCCCTGAGGCGATCGAGTGTACAAGGAGGCTGAGGTCCCTTAATCCCCATGCCCACCTTCACCGGACAGATCATCATCCTCTATCTGCTGCTTTCGCTGGCGGTGATCGCCGTCTTCATCCTCTTTATCAGGGCCATCAAGGGCAGGAGGAGGCCCCGAAGGGAACGCTCGGAGATGTCCTTCGTGGTCGACACCTTCCACGAACTGGTGGCGAAGCTGAAGGAGAAGGAGAGGGAGCTGGAGGTCCTGCGGAGGAAGGCCGAGGAGCGTGCGGAAGATGTGGAAAGCTACAGTGACAACATCATTCAGAGTGTACCCAGCGGAGTGGTGAGCCTGGACAACGACCTCCGGATAACGAAGATGAACACCGCTGCAGCCCTCTTCCTCCGGTGCAGGCCCGAGGATGTGATAGGGAAGCCCTACAGTGAGGTATTCCGTTCACCTCTAAAGGAGGCCGTCGAGAAGCGGGAGAGGATCGAGAGGGCGGAGTACCTCTACGAGGGCGTCTCCGGCGAGAGGAGATGGATAGGGCTCACCACCTCGCCCCTCAAGAACCGCCAGGGTGACGTCATCGGCCGGATCCTCGTCTTCACCGACCTCACGGAGCTGAAATCCCTCGAAAACCAGATCAGGCTGCGCCAGTGGCTCTCCTCCATCGGCGAGATCTCTCTCGGCATCGCCCATGAGCTCAGAAACCCGATGGCCGTGATCAGCGGATATGCAAGGCTGCTGTCGAAGAAGGGCGGGTCCGGTCCCGAGGTCGAGGCCATACTGAAGGAGATCAGGGTCATGGACAGGATAATAACCGACTTCCTCTCCTTTGCACGCCCCATAACACCCGGCATCCAGGAGATAAGGATAAAGGAGCTGATCGAAAAGACCGCTCAGTCCCTGTTGAAGGAGAGGGAGGACATCGAGCTCCAGATCCAGCTTGAGGATCACGTGATCAGGAGCGACGAGGTCCTGCTCAGGCAGGCCTTCTCCAACCTTCTCCGGAACGGGATCGAGGCCATGCCGGGAGGCGGTACGCTGAAGGTGACAGGTGGACCCGAGGGGGATCACTTCATCGTCAACATCACCGACACCGGTGGAGGGATAGCGGAGGAGATCAGGGACAAGGTCTTCCTCCCCTTCTATACCACGAGGGAGAAGGGGACCGGCCTCGGCCTCTCGGTCGTACAGAAGAACATAACCCTCCTTGGCGGCTCCATACACCTCGAATCTTCCGGAGGGGGGACCACCTTCTCCGTGAAGCTGCCGTTGAATCCCTGAGCGGTCAGACCCCGCGCTCCGGGGACGAACCGGCCCGCCCGGACTTGCCATGGGCAGGAGATGCAAACTATAATGGTATACGAGGGCGGAGGAGATGAAGGCGGAAGAGAGGCTCGTAATAAGACCCGCGCATATCCAGCAGCTGATCGACTCCCTGATCAGACGGGGCTACAGGGTGAAGGGCCCTGTTGTCAGAAACGAAGCGGTGGTTTACGACGACCTCTCCTCCCTGGAGGACCTCCCCATCGGCTGGACGGATGAGCAGGGCGGCGGCAGATACCGCCTCAGGAGAAGGGACGACGAGGCCCTCTTCGGTTATTCCCTCGGCCCACGGACGTGGAAGGTCTTTCTTCATCCTCCTGAAAGACGGCTGTGGAAGGCGGAGCGGAACGGGAGGGGCTTCCGGATCATCGAGGAAGAGGAGAGGCCACCCCTCTTCGCCTTTATCGGGGTGCGGCCGTGTGAGCTCCATGCCATCTCGATCTTGGACAGGGTCCTGGCCGGAGGGGAGTTCGTTGACCCTTCATACAGGGCCCGCCGTGAGGGCCTCTTCGTGGTCGTGGCAAACTGCGGTGAGGCCGGTGGGACATGTTTCTGTTCCTCCATGGATACAGGACCAGCAGCCGCCTCGGGTTTCGACATCGCACTCACCGAGGTGGTCACCGCTGAAGACCACTACCTCCTGGCAGAGGCGGGCACGGGAAAGGGTGCGGAGGTCCTCGGTGAGACAGGGGGGGTGAGACCGGGTGAGGCGGAGATAACCGCTGCCAGAAAAACGGTGGAGGAAGCGGCGGCCCGGATGGGCCGCTCGATGACGGGATCGGACCTGAAGGATCTGCTCTACCGAAGCTATGAACACCCCCGCTGGGACGACGTCGCGAGACGATGCCTCACCTGTGGCAACTGCACGATGGTCTGCCCCACCTGCTTCTGCACGACCGTGGAGGACAGGACAGAGATCACCGGCGGCACGGCGGAGCGGTGGCAGAGGGCGGACTCCTGTTTCTCCGCTGAGTTCTCCTACATCCATGGCGGAAGCATCAGGTCCTCGCCGAAGGCCCGCTACAGGCACTGGATCATGCACAAGCTCGCCGCCTGGGTGGATCAGTTCGGCAGGTCAGGCTGTGTCGGCTGCGGCAGGTGCATCACCTGGTGTCCCGTCGGGATAGACATAACCGAAGAGGTCGGTGCCATACGCAAAAACGGCGTCCGGGGATCGGACAGGGAAGGAGAGGGATGATGCGTACACTCGAGGATATCCTCCTTAGGCATCCGTTTCTGAAAGGGCTTGACCAGAAGTACCTCAAGCTCATCGTCGGATGTGCATCGAACGTCCGCTTCAGGGCAGGGGAGTTCATCTTCCGCGAGGGGGAAGAGGCAAACCACTTCTATATCATCCGCCACGGCAAGGTGGCCCTCGAGGCCTTCAGCCCTGAACGGGGCGCCATAACCATCCAGACCATCGGTGAGGGCGAGATCCTCGGCTGGTCATGGCTGTTTCCTCCGTACCACTGGCCCTTTGACGCCCGTGCCGTCGAGCTTACCCGTGCCATCGCCCTTGACGGAAAGTGCCTCCGCAACAAATGTGAACAGGACCACGACCTCGGCTATGAACTGATGAAGCGCTTCGCCTACATAATGGATCAACGGCTGCAGGCGACGAGGCTTCAACTCCTTGATGTCTACGGCGTTCATGATGAGAGAGGCTGACGACAGGGACCCCATGGTTCCACGCCTCTTCAAGGTGAGGCGGAAGTGGCGGGAGGCCCGGGACATCTTCACGATCGAACTCAGCCCTGACGAGGGCACCCATCCTTTCTCAGCGGGACAGTTCAACATGCTCTACCTCTTCGGCACAGGCGAGGTCCCTATCTCGATAAGCGGGGACCCTGCGAGGCCCGAGGTGCTTCTGCACACGATCCGCACCCTTGGGGCGGTGACGAGGGCCCTCCAGAGGCTCAAGACCGACGACCTGGTGGGAGTGCGCGGCCCCTTCGGCAACCCCTGGCCTGTCGACGAGGCGGAGGGGGGCGATGTCGTGCTCGTTGCCGGAGGGCTCGGACTGGCGCCGCTCCGGCCGGTGCTTTACACACTCCTGGCCAGACGGAGGAGCTACGGAAGGATCGCCCTCCTGTACGGCGCACGTAAGCCGGAGGACCTCCTCTTCAAGCGTGAGCTCGAGAGATGGCGGGGACGGTTCGACCTCGATGTGGAGATCACCGTCGACATCGCTACAGGGGACTGGCTCGGCAATGTGGGCGTGGTCACGAAGCTGATCCCGGGGGTGCCCTTCGACCCCCTCAGCTCGGTGGCGATGGTATGCGGCCCTGAGGTGATGATGCGTTTCACGGTGAAGGAGCTCCTGAGGCATGGTCTGGCCGAGGAGAGGATATTCCTCTCCATGGAGCGGAACATGAAATGCGGCCTGGGCCTCTGCGGACACTGCCAGTTCGGCCCCCTCTTCGTATGCAGGGACGGCCCGGTCTTTCAATACAGCAGGATCAAGGAGCTCTTCAGGGTGAGGGAGATCTGATATGGGACGGAAGCCGAAGCTCGCGGTATACAAGTTCGCCTCCTGCGACGGCTGCCAGTTGAGCCTCCTGAACTGCGAGGAGGAGCTCATGGCCGTCGCCGGAGAGATGGAGATCGCCTACTTTCTCGAGGCCTCACGGGCTGTCGTGAAGGGCCCCTATCAGCTCTCACTCGTCGAGGGCTCCATCACCACACCCCGCGATGCTGAAAGGGTCCACCAGGTGCGTCGGGCATCGAGGTTTCTCGTCTCCATCGGTGCCTGCGCCACCTCGGGAGGCATCCAGTCACTCAGGAACTTCAAGGACGTCAGGGAGTTCGTCTCGGTGGTTTATGCCACAGCCGAATACATAGAAGCCCTTGAGAAATCGACCCCGATCAGCTACCACGTACGCGTCGATCTCGAGCTCCAGGGCTGCCCCGTCGGCAAGGATCAGCTCCTGGAGGTAATCAGCGCCTTTCTCCACAACCGGAGACCCAACGTGCCCGCCTACAGCGTCTGCATGGAGTGCAAGAAGGCCGGAAACGTCTGTGTCATGGTCGCCTCCGGCACGCCCTGTCTCGGTCCCGTGACCAGGGCGGGCTGCGGCGCCGTCTGTCCGGCCTATCAGCGCGGCTGTTACGGCTGTTTCGGGCCCAGCGGGAGCCCGAACACGATCTCCCTGAGCGAGAGGTGGCAGCAGATCGGAAAAGGAGAAGAGGAGATCGTCCGGGCCTTCCGGAGCTTCAACGCCTATGCCGAGCCGTTCAGACGGGAGAGCGAGGCCTACGAACGACTACTGACCGAGAAAGCCCTCAGGGATTCGACCTCCTCCTCATGAGAAAGAGAGGAACGGACAAGACGATAAGGGTGAACTACCTCGCCAGGGTAGAGGGGGAAGGTGCACTGCATCTGAAGATCAAGGACGGCAGGGTCCTGGACGTGCGGCTGGAGATATTCGAACCACCCCGGTTCTTCGAGGCCTTCCTGAGGGGGCGTGCCTTCAGCGAGGCACCGGACATCACGGCGAGGATCTGCGGCATCTGCCCCGTCGCCTACCAGATGAGTTCAGTGCACGCCATGGAGGACGCCTTCGGCGTGAGGGTGGAGGGGCAGCTGAGGGCGCTCCGGAGGCTCATCTACTGTGGTGAATGGATATCGAGCCATACGCTCCATGTGTACATGCTCCATGCACCTGACTTCCTCGGCTACGAGAGCGGAATCCATATGGCCAGGGACCATGCCGAAGCCTTCCGCCGCGGGCTCAGGCTGAAGAAGACGGGCAACAGGATCATCTCCCTCCTCGGCGGACGGGAGGTACATCCGATAAATGTCCGTGTCGGCGGATTCTACAGGGTGCCCACGAGGCGTGACCTCGCACCCCTCTATGAAGACCTCAAAAGGGCGAGGGATGACGCCCTTGAGACGGTGCGGTGGGTGAGCACCTTCCCCTTCCCGGACTTCGAGCAGGACTACGAGTTCGTCTCCCTCTCCCATCCCCGTGAATACCCCTTCAATGAAGGGAGGATCGTCTCCAACAGGGGACTGGACATAGCCGTCAATGAATTCGATGAGTACTTCGTCGAGGAGCAGGTGCCGTACTCGAATGCGCTCCACTCGGTGATAAGGGGCCGTGGTGCCTACCTCGCCGGTCCCCTCGCCCGATTCAACCTCAACTTCGAGAGACTCGCGCCCTCGGCCAGGGAGGCCGCAGAGGCGGCGGGGCTCGTCCCACCGTGCCGCAACCCCTTCCGGAGCATCCTCGTCAGGAGCGTGGAGGTCCTCCATGCCTGCGACGAGGCGCTCAGGATCATCGAAGGATACGAAGCACCCGACGCCCCCGCTGTCGAGGTCCGTCCACGCTCGGCCACAGGATACGGCTGCACAGAGGCCCCCCGCGGCATCCTCTACCACCGCTACAGGATCGACGACAGAGGGATCATCCTGGACGCCAGGATCGTGCCACCCACCTCCCAGAACCAGAAGACCATGGAAGACGACCTCCGCCGCCTCGTGCCGGCCTTCATGGAGCTCTCCGCCGACAGGCTCAAGTGGCTCTGCGAGCAGTCGATACGCAACTACGACCCCTGCATATCCTGTGCAACGCACTTCCTGAGGGTCGAGATAGAAACTTGCAAATAAGTGATCCCCCGGTGTATCCTATCTGGATGTCCAGGGTATGGCTCTTTCTGCTTGCACTCCTGATCGGGTTCGGAGCCGGTGCGGGCGTCATGGTGCTCGCCCCCGACCTCGTGGGCCGCTACCTTCCCGGTGCACTGCCCGGGAAGGGTGAGGCCGTCAGAGGAAAGGTGGTTGCGAAACAGAGGGGGCCCGACCGCCTCCTGCTCACCGTACTCACCCCGGAGGGTGCGGTCCTGGTGACCTTCAAGAAGAAGGTGTCCGAGATCGACCTCCTTGTCGAAGAGGGCGACACCCTCACGTTCGGCCTCCGTCAGTACAGACCCTTCGTCGAAGATCCCGTGATCAGGCGCGTGGAGAAGGAGGAGCCGTCACCCCCGTCGGCTGAGACCGAGCCCCGATCAGCGGTTGAGGAAGAGGAAGGAGGCCCTGAGCCCGGGGAAACTCAACCATCACCTCCTGATTCCGGAGAAAGCGGCGGCACCGGAGCGGAGGAACCCGCCTCGAACTGATACCCCTCGCTTCCGTGGCGGAGGGGGAGGGATTCGAACCCCCGTCCCGATTGCTCGAGAAGCGGTTTTCAAGACCGCCGCCTTCAACCACTCGGCCACCCCTCCTGTGCAAGCGGTCCGATCAGCCTGTATGTGTACCGCCGGTGCGTCTCCTTTAGCCAGGACCTCGGACTTGTCACAAAGATCGTGGTGATGGAGGGTCCTGCCGCAGCCGCCTGATCATCACTGCACGAACCACCGGGCAACTCCGCTCCCCGACCCCGGACCAGATCCTGCCGGAAGGTCTCCTCTGCGAGGGTCGGTGCTGAAGGCCGTCTCCACAACGGCCGGCTACAGACTACTTCCTGGCGTACTTCCTCCTGAACTTCTCTACCCTTCCTTCGGCATCCACTATCTTCTGCTTGCCTGTAAAGAAGGGATGACACTTGGAACAGATATCCACATGGATCTTCGGCTTTGTCGACATTACCACAAAGGTCTCTCCGCAGGCACAGACAACCTGAGCCTCCCTGTACTCCGGATGAATACCCTCTCTCACCACTGCCTCCTTGAAATCTATCGTTTACAGAGTGGCCCTCGTCGAGGGCTGAATTATAATATAACAAATCCAATGCGTCTTCCGCCACGCCCCGCTTCGGCGAAGTCATGCTTTTATATGAATCTCCCACGTTGTTTTATAATATATGAGACCCATGGGGATGAGGATTCTGCATACAGAGGCATCCACCGGTTGGGGCGGTCAGGAGATGAGGATCCTCCGCGAGGCTGTCGGGATGAGGGAGCTGGGCCACAGCGTCATGATCGCTGCAGACCCGGAGGGGAGCCTGCTGCTCCGTTCGGAGAAGGAGGGTCTCAGGACGATACCCGTCAGATTCACAAGACGGAGGTTTCTGAGTATCGTGCTCTTCTTCAAGGGCCTGATCGAGAGGGAGGGGATCGACGTCGTCAACACCCACAGCTCGAAGGACAGCTGGCTTGTGCTCCCTGCGGCGAGGATTGCAGGCAACAGGCCCCTTGCCGTCAGGACAAGACACCTCTCCACCCCCGTCGGCACCAACCTCCTGAGCAGGTTCCTGTACAACTCGCTCCCCCACTTCGTCATCACCACCGGCGAGGCGATAAGAGAGCAGATGATAAGGGTGAACCGTTTTGATCCGGAGAAGATCGTCTCCATACCCACCGGTGTGGATACCGAGACCTTCGACCCCGGAGCCGGGCACGACGACCTGAGGGAAGAGCTGGGCCTTCCGCCTCATACCCCCCTCGTGGGAGCGGTCTCTGTCATCAGGAGCTGGAAGGGGCTCGATTACCTGGTAAGGGCGATGCCCCTGATACTGAGAGAGGTGCCCGGGGCGAGATGCGTCATAGCAGGAGAGGGCCCCTACAGGAAGGCCCTTGAGAGGACGATAGAGGCGTCCGCTGCAGCGGACATGGTCTATCTGCTCGGACACAGGGAGGATACGGCGGCCCTGTTCCACTCCTTCGATGTCGTCGTCCACCCCTCCTATGCCAACGAGGGTGTGCCGCAGACCCTCCTTCAGGCGATGGCGATGAAGAAGCCCGTCGTTGCGACGGACCTCGCGCCCCTGAAGGAGGTCGTGATCGACGGAGAGACGGGGATCCTGGTACCATCGAGAGACCCCGGAGGGATCGCAAGGGCCGTGATCAGGCTGCTCGGCGACAGGGAGCTGGCTGCACAGCTCGGGGAAAGGGGCCGGAAGCTGGTGGCTTCATCCTATTCATATCCGCAGATGCTTCAGAGAGTGTCAACCCTCTACGCCGAGGCAAGAGAAGGTGTATGACACCCTGAGATACAACTCCAGGGAGAGGTGGCTCAGCTACTGGTATCAGTTAAACGAGACGGTATCGAGACACCCTGCGAACCTCCTTGTCATCGGGAAGGGAAGCGGCATCGTCGAGCGGACGATCGCCACCATAGCTCCTGATATAGACGTGGTCACAGTCGATATAAACCCCGGGCTCTCTCCAGAGGTTGTAGCGGACGTGAGACACCTGCCCTTCAGGGACTCGAGCTTCGACTGCATTCTATGCTGCCAGGTCCTCGAACACCTCCCCTTCCGTGAGTTGAGAGGACTCATGGAGGAGTTCGACAGGGTGGTGAGGGATGCGGTGATCGTCTCGATACCTCAGAAGAGGAAGCACTTGAAGATCGAGATCGACGCACCTCTTATTGGACGGAAGGTGCTCATCCTGAAGAACCCGATGACGAAGAGAAGGATAAACAGCAGGCAGCACTTCTGGGAGATAAACAGGGGGGTATCCCTCGGGGAGATAAGGGATACATTGAAGGAGTTCTTCGTGATAGAGAAGACCTTTCTCAACGAATTGGGCTGTAACCAGAGGTTCTTTATATTGAGGAAGAGATGGTGATCCTTCACACGGAGACCCTCAAGAAATGGGGAGGACAACAGAACAGGGTCCTTACCGAGACCGTCGGACTCAACAAGAGGGGCCACAGGGTGATGATCGCATGCCACCGGGGAAGCATGCTTGCAGAGAGGGCCAGGAGGGCTGGTGTGAAGGTCTACGAGGTCAACATGGTGAAACAGGCTCACCTCTCCACCATACCAAGGCTGGTGAGGATAATCAGGAGGGAAGGGGTGGAGATAGTATCGACCCACAGCTCCGTGGACAGCTGGGCCGGCGGGATAGCGGCGAAGCTCACGGGCAGGCACCTCGTGAGGTTCCGCCACAACCTCTATCCCATCGGCGGGGACCCCCTCACAAGGTTCATCTATGCGATACCGGACAGGTTCATCGTGACAAGCAACACCGTAAAGGCCATACTCCTGAGGCGCGGGGTGAAAGAGGAGGAGATCACCGTCATGCCTTCAGCGGTCGATCCGGGCATCTTCACTCCCGAAGCGGAAGACCTGCGGAAGGAGTTGAGGATCCCGCCGGGGACGGTGGTGATAGGGAACACATCGGGGTTTACAGGTGTGAAGGGACAGAAATACCTCCTGCAGGCATTCGATGCCATACACAGAGAGGTCCCCTCCGTTCTGCTGCTCGCGGGAAGGGTGAACGAAAGGGTCAAGAACAGATGCCTCTCCTATGTGAGGGAAGACCTTAGGGACAAGGTCATATTCCCCGGACTGAGGGAAGACGTCCCCAACGTCCTGAAGACAATCGACGTCTTCGTCTTCCCATCGTTAGCCGAAGGCATAGGCACAGCCCTCCTCGAGGCGATGGCGATGGAGAGACCCGTCGCGGTCTCCGATATCCCGACCTTCAGGGAGTTCATCACCGAAGGGGTGAACGGGGTGTTCTTCAGGGTGAAGGACCCCGGAGGGATCGCCCGGCAGGTCCTTTCCCTTCTGAAAGACAGGACGCTCATGAACAGCCTTGGAGCGAATGCGCGGACCACGGTGCTCGAAAGATTCACCGTCGACAGGATGATAGACCATACCGAGTCCGTCTACAAGGAGATCCTGAATGCCCCCTGATCCGGCCGCTGAGATGATACGGCTCGACAATGATGTGGCATCCTTTCGCTGTGCCCCTTCACTGGTCGACTCGATCACGAGGTTATGCATGATTGTAAGGGAAAACCCCTTCATACTCGAACCCGTCAGGGGTATGGACGAAAGGGCGGCAAGGGTCCTCTCGGGGGACGGCTTTCTGCTTTATCCCACCGTGAGAAAGACAACCCTCCTGTATGACGTCAGGACCGACACCTTCTTCAAGATACTGCATCATGACGGGGTGAAGAACAGACTGCGATCCCTCTTCTCGGACAGGGCGAAGGTGGTATACCACCTCTCTGCAGAGCTTATCTCGAAGGGCATAAAGGTGCCGGTGGTCCTCGGGTATGGTCGGTTGAAGCGGGGGAGAAAGTCGATCTTCGTCATGCAGAGGCTCGAGGGTGAATCCCTCTACGATATACTGATCAAGCAGGGGGGGGAGGTCTCCGAAGAGGGGATGTTCGAGGTTATTGAAGGGATCGCGGGGCTGCACACGGCGGGGTACTGGCTCAGGGACGCCCATCCTTCCCATATCTTCATGGATGAATCAGGGTTGTCCGGGTTCATCGACATCGACGGGATAAGGAGGAATACGCCCCTCAGGCTGAAGCGGCTGGCAAAGGACCTCGTCTGGCTGAATCATCCCGCCCTCCCCCTTGACGAGAAGGAGAAGTCGGCCCTGCTCGAACACTATGTTGAAAGGATGGGGATAAGGGGAAGAGAGAAGCTGATCAGACTCGTGACGGTGTATTCGGGACAGCGATGGAAGGCCTGAGCATAATAATACCGGTCTTCAACGGTGTAGAAAGGACGCTGCGGTGCATCGATCGGATCACCGAGCAGAACAGGGGAGGCTGCTACGAGATCATCATCTTCGACAACGGCTCGACGGACGAAACCAGGGCTGTCCTCTCCAGGGACGGAAGGATACGCTATATGAGGCACGAAGACAACATCGGGATATCAGCGGCGTGTAACAGTGCCTCGAAGCGGGCTGTATACGACCATCTCTGCTTCATGCACAACGACGTCTTCCTCTTCGAGAGGGACTGGGTTTCAAAGATCACGGACTTCCTCTGCAGAACCCCCGGGGCGGGGGTGATCGGTCTCTATGGTGCAAAGAGGATAAGGAGAGACGGCAGTTTCAGAGGCAGGACGATCGTCCATTCCAAAAGGGGCGACTCCATGCACAGGGAGAAGCACGAGCGGGTCGCCGTCGTCGACGGACTCCTTACAGCGATGAACGGTGTCCTCTTCAACGAGATCGGGGGCTTCAACGAGGCCTTCACCGTCCACTTCTACGACAAGGACATATCCCTCAGGGTGCTGCAGAGGGGCTACGACAACTACGTGCTTCCAATCCCCTTTGAACACCTCTGCGGTAGTACAAGGAAGGAGATACGCACAGAGGAGAGGGAAAGGGAGGAGGCAAAAAGGAGATTCCTTGAGTTGTGGGAGGGCCTTCTTCCCGTGGATGTAAGCACCTGGAGGGAAAGGCTGTCGTATATCTTCGGAAGAACAAAACAGGTATAGCTGGCCATGTCGGAAAAGAGGGTGTTCAATATCCTTCACGTCGTTACCAGGCTGCCTGTCGGCGGCGTCGAGAACATGCTGTTGAAGGTGGTGAAGGGTTACGACGGCAGGAGGTTCAACGTCAGGGTATGCTGTTTGAAAGAGGGAGGGGAGATCGCCGATGAGCTGGAGGCTGCGGGATACACGGTGGAGATCCTCCACAGGATGAAGGGTCACGGTTTCGACTGGGGTGCTGTCTCCGCCCTTTACAGACTGATCAAGAGGGAGGACATCCACATCCTCAGGACCCACCAGTATCATGCGAACCTCTACGGCCGCATCGCCGGAACGCTCGCCAGGGTTCCGGTCATGATCCCTTCCTTCCATAACCTGTACATTTCCCCGAAGAGCCCGAAGATTCACAGAAGGATCATCAACTATCTTCTCGGCCTTACGAGTGACGCACTGGTCGCCGTATCCACCTCTGTTGCCTCAGACATGATCAGGTATGACCGGACCAGGCCCGGAAAGATAAGGGTGATCCACAACGGTGTCGCATTGAGTGAGTTCAACGGCGCCCCCTCCCTGCAGGAGGCGAGGAGGGCACTCGACCTGCCCCTTGATACCACCATAATCGGCTCCGCTGGCAGGCTCACCGAGCAGAAGGGTCATCGCTACCTGATCGAGGCCGTCTCCGGCTTCCGGGGGTGCTGCCTCGCAATTGCCGGGGACGGTCCGCTGAGGGAAGGGTTGCAGGAGCTCGCAAGACGGTCGGGGGTCAACTGCATATTTACGGGACGGCTGAGCCCCGGGACCATGCCCCTCTTCATGAGGTCCCTCGACATCTTCTGTTTCCCCTCCCTGTGGGAGGGGTTCGCCACCACCATCATCGAGGCGATGGCGGCAGGCCTTCCGGTAGTTGCATCAGACATCCCCCCTCACAGGGAGGTCATCGGTGAGGCCGGGATACTCCTGCCGCCCCGTGACGGGAATGAACTCTCAAAGACACTGAAGGGATTGATCGACACACCCCCTTTGAGGGAGTCACTCAGCCGCAGGGCGGTGGAGAGGGCAAGGCTCTTCTCGATAGAGAAGACGACGAAGGCCTACGAGGAGCTCTTCGAAGAGATCCTGAGCAGGAAGGGATGTCTGTGAGACGACTCAGGGTCCTTCTGGTTACAGGCCTCGACAAACCTTGGAACAACGGCTGGTACTACAAGGCCGGCCTCGAAAAGAACGGGCATGAAGTGCTGCTCTTTGACCCCGCCTCGGTGACAAACCCCGCGGAAAGGGCCGTTGAGCTTACGAAGGGGTTCAAGCCCGACTTCCTGCTCCACACAAAGAGGGAGCTCCCCGCAGAGGTATTTCAGGAGTTGAGACGACTCACCGTGGTGGTCCAATGGTATCCTGACTCCGTGGTTCCGGACTGGCTGCCGCCTTACGTCAGGGCCTCTGACGTCTTCTTCACCATGTCAGAGGGGCTCGTCGAAGAGTTCAAGAGCCAGAACCCCTGCACCTTCTGGCTCACCCAGGCCTTCGAGCCCTCCTTCTTCGACATAGAGGGGGTAACCACCGAAGACATCCGCGTCTTTTCCGCTGACGTCGCCTTCGTTGGAAACCTCGGTTCCAAGCCCGACTACATTGTAAGAAGAAGGTATATCAGGAGGGTGATCGATGAGGGGTTCAAACTGAAGTGGTGGGGCCCGAGGATCCCGCTGAAGCTATCCACACTGCCGTTGATCACAGGGAAGGTGGGGAGGGCCTATGGAGGGAGGTTCGTTTGGGGGAAGGAATATGCAAAAGTGGCGAGGCTGTCGAAGGTCTTCCTCGCCTTCGACGTCAGACCCGATATAAGGAAGTCGATGAGTGCAAGGATGTATACAGCGGTCGGTTGCGGAGCCTTCTACATGTGCAGGCACGTCGACGGGATCGAGGAAGTACTCGAGCCGGGGAAAGAGATCGTTACTTTCCGCTCCGAGGAGGAGATGACGGAGCTGATCAGATACTATCTCGGTGAAGAGAGCATCAGGCGGAGGATAGCTGCTGCAGGGAGGGAGAGGGTCCTGAGGGAACACACCTACGAAATAAGGATGAGACAATTGATCGGGATGATCGAGGAGCTGCTGTAATCTCGTCTGTCTCGTCCATCTCGTTCACCCGGTTCAACTGCTCACAGCCGTGACCGTCTGACCGGCCGGGTTTCACGGCCGCAGCGGAATGAGCTTGGAGCCGTCGAAGGATATCGTCTCAAGCGACGGCCGGTGCTGCTCGTCGCCGGGATCACTGTATGATTAATTACATCCCCCTCGCTTCCGCTCGCTGTGCATGTTAATGTATTATATAGGGTTGAGAGGCCTGGGTGCGTCAAGGAGTTGACAGAACCAGGGGATCGCCGTAACAGCCGCAGAGAATCGTTTCGAATATGAAAAGCCCGGAGCGGTCAAAGAAACCCGTCTTCATCGTCTCCACGGGACGGGCCGGTTCAACGATGCTGGCTCGAGTGCTGGCGATACATCACGAAGTCCTCGCCCTTCACGAGCCCCATCCCCACCTCCGGACGGAGGCCTTCGTCAGGTGGTCAACCCCCGGGCGTGCAGGCCAGATCGTACGGAAGATACGGAAAAAGAGGAAAGACCTGATAGAACAGACACTGATCAATCACCTCATCTATGTCGAGAGCTCCAACTATGCCTCTCACCTCATAGACGAGCTATACAGCTTATTCGACGCGAGGTTTATACACCTGTACCGCGATGGCCGGGACTTTGTCCGAAGCGGCCTGCAGAGGGACTGGTACAGGGATGAACCCCTCAAGTCCCGCATAAAGTCATGGATCAGAAGGAGGTATCTCGTCGATGTAGGCAGATCAGCCCTTGACAATCTCCTCTCTCCGCCTCGTTCGTTGAAGACGAGGTTCGAGAAGATCGCCTGGTTGTGGGTGGAGACGAACCGGTCGATACTGAGGAGCTTCTCCCGGCTCCCTGACGACCACAAGCTCTCCCTCTCCCTGGAGTCCCTCGACGGTGACAGGCTTGCTGAGATCCACAGATTCATAGGCGCTGATGTCGAACAGGGGATCCTGAAAGAGATGCTCTCCGTCGCGGCGGGCAGACCGAACAAGACTCAGAGCTTCAACGTCCCTGAATACGCCGACTGGTCCGACTGGGAGAGGAAGAGGTTCGACGAGATCGCAGGCGGCATGATGAGCAGGCTTGGATACGACTTGAAAGGGGCCGGAAGAGAGGGATGATCGATCTCAAGGGGGTAAGGAACGTCCTGGTCCTGATGCCCGACAAGCACATGGGCAACCTCGTGGTATCCATTCCCGCCATGAAGGCGCTGAGGGACTTCTTCTACGGAAGGGGGTTCCGTCTCGTCGTCGACTCCTCTTTCGAGGATATAGTCCGGGCGGTTGACGGCCTTGATGACCTCCTGCTGTTCCCCAGGGAGAGACTGAACAGGGCCGGGTTCCCGGAGAGGTTCTCCATCTTCTACAGGTTCCTCAGGGAACTGCGGTTGTTCAGCCCGGATCTGGCGATCGACCTCCAGGGCGGGCATGCGTCATCCATACTCACCCTGCTCTCAGGCGCTCCCTTGAGGGTGGGAAGGGAGACGGCGGAGAGACCCTATGTCTACAACGTAAGGGTCAAACTGCCCGGAGGAAGACACAAGCTGTACAGCTACAGGGAGGTGGCAGAGACGACGGGGGCGGCGGTAAACGGCGCATATCCGGTGCTGACCCCCGATGAAAGGGCGGTTGCATCCATGGAGGAGAAGCTCCTGAAAAACGGCGTGGACCCGGCAGGACCGATCGTCTGCATCCACCCGGGAGCCGGCAAGGTATACAAACGATGGACCGCCGAGGGCTTCTCCCGCGTCTCGGACTGGCTCTCCTCTTCCGGGTATCAGGTTGTATTCATCGGCGGCGGATCAGACCTGCAGATGATAGAGGACGTCAGAGCGATCACGAAGGAGGTCTCGTGCAGTCTCGGAGGAGACCTCTCACTCGGCGAGCTGATGGCGCTCTTCGGAACCGCCTCCCTGTACATCGGAAACGACAGCGGCCCGATGCATCTTGCCGATGCTTCTGGCACACCCGTCGTCGCCCTCTTCGGCCCTGCCGATGAGAAACGTTGGGGGCCGGTCTCCTCGAAGGCCGTGGTGCTGCGTGGTGAAGAGCCCTGTCCGGAGTGCAAGGGGAAGGACTGCCGGTATGACTTCAAGTGCATAAGGACCCTGACCGTCGACAGGGTCAAAGACGCCGTCAGGAGATTCATCGAGATCTGAATGCACAACCGGTTCAGGACAATAGACAGGATAATAGAGGCGGAGGTTTACCTCTATGTGATCTTCATCTTCCTCACAAAGGGCGAGGGCGTCCGGAACGTCCTCCTCTTTTCGAGCTTCCTCCTCTGGCTCCTGACCGTTAGACAGAGGGGAAACATCGGGGTTTTGAAAAACCCCGTATCCATGCTGCTCTGGGGATTTATGGCGACCGTACTCATCTCCGTCGTCTCCTCCATAGATCCGATCTACTCCCTCTACAGCCTCAGAGAGCCCTTCAAGTCCGTCGTCTTCTTCTGTCTTCTGACAACGGTGCTCTCCGATGAGGCAAGGCTGCGGAGATTCATCCGCCTCTCCTACCTGATCTTGCTCTTCACCCTCTTTGTTGGATACTACAGCTATCTGGCGCATGACCTTCCGGTCATGAAGCCGGACATACCGCTGCGACATGCCTGGCACAACAGGTTCGCCGCTGACCTGAACACCCTTCTCCCCTTCTCCATCGTCCTCCTGCTGCTTACAAAGGAGCCGAGGTTCAGGGTCATGATCCTTGTCACGATCCTGGCAGGAGTGGTTGCACTCGTTCTCAGCACCTCTCGCGGTGGAGCCGCGGCCTTCATATCCATGGTTGTAGTCTGGTCGATCTATGTTTCGAGAAAGAAGGGAGCGGACCTGAGGGTCGTCTTACCGAGCCTGATCCTCGTCTTCACCCTCATAGGGACGGTCTCGTATCATCTCTCCCCGAAGGTGAGGGAGAGGGTTGCTCAGGTGGTCTCTCTGCGTGAAAGGACCAGGATATGGATACCCCTTCTCCAAGCGGTCTCGGAGAGACCGGTCTTCGGCTGGGGTTACGGAAGCAGGATCTTCAAGACGGACCGGCCCTTTGAGAACACACCCTCCGGAGCGGCTCCCGTGAGGGAGGATCCGCGCTTCAGGAATCCCCACAACACGTTCCTCAGGGTCCTCTTTCATCAAGGAGCGGCCGGACTGAGCCTCTATGTGTTACTGCTCTTCGCCGCGATCAGGACGTTTCTGAAGAGGTCCCACACCTCTGACGAACTCAGGGGTTACGTCCTTGTGGCCTGTACCGGCATCCTTATCGGGACCTTTCTGGTCCACGGGCTGGTGGCCAACTTCAAACTGAGCGATCTGGTGCTCGTCCTGGGGATCGGCCTCGCGGCCGTCAACATGGGTGATGAAGATAGCCATAGTTAGAAAGAGATACACGTTCCATGGAGGAGCAGAGGAGTTCTCCAGGAGCCTCATAACAGCCCTTGCCGATGCCGGCCACCAGGTCCATCTCTTCGCCCTGCAGTGGGAGGGACTCCCCGCCACGGGCGGGATCCATCTTCACAGGGTGCCAGTCCCCACCTTCAACTCCGCACTGAGGGATCTCGGCTTCGCCCTCTCTGTCCGTAAGGCGTTGAGACGGGAAGAGTTCGACATCATACAGAGCCATGACAGGACCCTCTACCAGGATATATACCGTGCAGGGGACGGCTGCCACATCGAGTGGCTCAGACAGAGGTGGAGGAGGACCGGACTGTCGGGGAAGCTCTCCATCGTCACGAACCCCTACCACTGGCTGATCCTCGCCCTGGAGAGGATGATATTCAAAGGACGGAGGTTTAAAAAGATCATAGCCATATCAGAACTGGTCAAGAGAAACATCATGGACAACTATCGGGTCGACGGAAGGGACATCGAGGTCATTTACAACGGGGTCAACCTCGAGAGGTTCACACCCCGCAACAGGGAGCTCTACAGAGACGAGATCCGGAGGAGGCACTCTGCAGGGGCGGATGACTTTCTGGTGCTCTTCGTCGGTTCAGGTTTTGAGAGGAAGGGTGTCCGGTTCCTCCTGAGGGCCGTTGAGCAGGTCCCGGAGCCGCTGACGGTCTTCATCGTCGGCAAGGGTCCGACCGGGAGGTTCACGAGCCTGACGAAGAGACAGAAGGTCGTGTTCTGCGGGCCCCAGAAGGAGATCCATAAATACTACGCCGCCGCCGATCTCTTCGTCTTCCCCTCTATATACGAACCCTTCGGCAACGTCCACCTCGAGGCACTGGCAAGCGGTCTTCCCGTCATCACCACAAGGCAGAGCGGTGCTTCCGAGATAATCCAGGACGGGATGCAGGGCTTCGTCGTCGGGATGCCGGAGGAGACGGAGAGGATCGCCCATTGTATCAGGAAGCTGATGGATGGCGAGAGGAGGGGGAGGATGGCCGAGGAGGCAAGGAGGCTCGCCGAGGCCTTCTCCATGGAGGCCCACACTGAGAGGATGTTGCAGCTGTACACCGAGCTCAAGGATGCCTGACCCCTCACGCGGTGGGGACCGGAGCGTCTCTTGACAGAGCCTGCCCCTATCTTTTAGTGTATTCCAGATCCGGCGACTACCGGTGTCATGGAGCAGCGCGGCGGTCTTTGCTCTGCATAGTGGAAAGCCCTTGTTTTTTCAGGCCCTGTTTTAGGGAGAGGCGTCCAGCCAGTCCCTGGAGATATCGACGCGGAGGCCCTTTGCCCGTGTACCCTGTCTCCGGGATCACCTGCCGCTCCCGCCTCGCCGGATCGTGATGTATGATCCCTCTCAACGGGAGGCATGGATGAAGATAGTGCTTGCATACTCAGGAGGCCTCGACACCTCGGTGGCGATCAGCTGGCTCAAGGACAGATACAAGGCCGATATAGTCGCCTACTGCGCGGATCTCGGCCAGGGAGAGGACCTGGAGGCCGTCAGGGAGAAGGCACTGAGGACGGGTGCTGTGAGCGTATATGTCGAGGACCTGAAGGAGGAGTTCGTCCGGGACTTCGTCTTTCCCATGCTGAGGGCCAACGCTGTTTACGAAGGCGCCTACCTGTTGGGCACCTCCATTGCAAGACCGTTGATCGCCAAGAGGCAGGTGGAGATCGCTGAGAAGGAGGGCGCCGACGCCGTCGCCCATGGAGCAACGGGCAAGGGCAACGACCAGGTGAGGTTTGAACTCACCTATTATGCGCTGAAGCCGGGCATAAAGGTGATAGCACCCTGGCGGGAGTGGCCCTTCAGATCGAGGCAGTCCCTTATGGAGTACGCCCGCTCAAAGGGCATAGACGTACCCGTCACCAGGGAGAAGCCCTTCAGTGTGGACAGGAACGTCTTCCATACAAGCTATGAGGGCGGGTTGCTCGAAGACCCCTGGGCGGAGCCTCCCGAAGGGATGTACACGATGACGGTTCCCCCTGAGGAGGCACCTGACAGGCCGGTCTACATCGAGATAGGCTACGAGAAGGGGGACCCTGTAACCCTGGACGGCGAGAGGCTCGACCCCTTCGAACTCCTCTCGAGGCTGAACAGGATCGCCGGTGAACACGGTATAGGAAGGGTGGATATTGTCGAGAACAGGTATGTGGGCATCAAATCAAGGGGCGTGTACGAGACACCGGGAGGCACCCTCCTCCACACAGCGCACAGGGCCGTGGAGTCGATCACCCTTGACAGGGAGGTCCTCCACCTCCGTGACTCCCTTATCCCGCGGTATGCCGAATGCATCTACTACGGCTACTGGTTCTCTCCGGAAAGGGAGATCCTCCAGGAGATGATCGACAAAGCCCAGAGGAACGTGACCGGGACGGCGAGGCTCAAGCTGTACAAGGGTAACTGCTATGTGGTGGGCAGGAGGTCTCCCGTCAGCATGTACAGCCCTGAACTCGCTACCTTCGAGGCCGAAGAGGTCTACAACCAGAAGGATGCCGAGGGGTTCATCAGGTTGAATGCACTGAGGCTCAGGTTGAGACAGATGGGCGGTGAGGGCTGAGCCGTGTCCGCCGTACAGACCGGGACCGAAGGGATGACGAGAGCGGACCTGAAACACCTCATTGCCCTCTCCTCGATCAAGGACGTCGGGCCTGCAAGGATGAGACGTCTGCTGGACGCCTTCGGCACCGCAGAGGCGGTCTTCGGTGCGTCGATGAAAGAACTGACCGCCGTGGAGGGCGTGGGCAGCCGCACGGCGGAGGCCGTCAGATCCTTCAACGACTGGAAGAGGATAGAGGACGACATCAGCAGATACCGGGCCCTGGGGATAAGGATCATCTGCTACGATGACCCTTTCTACCCCCGCCTCCTCAGGGAGATCAACGATCATCCCCTGGTCTTCTATGTGAGGGGCGAGTTAAGGGAGGAGGACAGGTTCGCCGTTGCCGTGGTGGGGCCGAGGAGACCTACGGAGTACGGCATAAGGGTAACGGAGATGATCGCCGGTGAGCTCGCAAGGACGGGACTGACCGTGGTGAGCGGCATGGCAAGGGGGATAGACACCGTGGCGCACAGGGCCGCCTTGAAGGAAGGCAGGACGATCGCCGTCCTCGGCTCCGGACCGGACGTACCCTATCCACCGGAGAATGCAGGGCTCATGAAGATGATAGAAGAGAGGGGTGCCGTCGTAAGCGAGTATCCGCTGGGCACGAAACCGGAGAGGGAGAACTTTCCCAAGAGAAACCGCCTCATCAGCGGCCTTTCCCTCGGCGTTCTCGTTGTCGAGGCAACAGACGACAGCGGAGCATTGATAACCGCCCGCTACGCCCTCGAGCAGGGACGCGAGGTCTTCGCAGTCCCCGGGATGGTGACCTCGCCGAGGTCTGCGGGCACCAACACCCTGATACGTGACGGGGCCCGCCTGGTGGGGAAGGCATCGGACATCATCGAGGAGCTCGCCCCGCAGTTGAAGGGTTTCCTGAAGGAGAGACGGAGGCGGGAGGTCCCTCTGACGGACGAGGAGAAGGCCGTGACGGAGAGACTCTCCCCTGAACCCCTTCATATAGATGAACTGGCGAGGCTTTGCGCCCTCCCGGCCCCTAAGGTGCTCGCCGTCCTCACCACGCTCGAACTCAAGGGAGTCGTCAGACAGGTGGGAGGAAAGAGGTTCTATCTCGTGTAAGAACGGTGATGCCGGGATCTGCTGAAAGCCACAAGGGGCAAAGTGTACCGCCGGGAAGGCGGGCTTGCCTCGGATCCGTCAAGGGGATTACAATGAGACTATATCCGTACGCAGGGAAGACCGCGCAGGGTCCTTCAATCCATATTTCGTGACATAAGGTGGTGGAGATGAAATCACTCGTGATCGTTGAGTCACCGGCAAAGGCCAGGACCATCAACAAGATCCTGGGGAAGGGCTTCTCCGTGAAGGCATCGATCGGCCATATCAGGGACCTCCCCGAGAAGGAGCTCGGCGTTGACGTGAAGAAGGACTTCGCTCCCAGGTACGTCATCATCCCGGGCAAGGAGAAGATCGTAAAGGAGCTGAAGAAGGCCGTCAGGGATGCGGACGTCGTGTACCTTGCCCCCGACCCTGACAGGGAAGGAGAGGCGATAGCCTGGCACATCGTCGAAGCGCTGAAAAAGGGAAAGGGCGACGCTTCGAGGTTGAACGGCAAGGAGGTATTCAGGATCACCTTCAACGAGATCACGGAGAGGGCCGTGCGTGAGGCGATCCGCAACCCCGGCAAGATCGACATGAACAAGGTCGACGCACAGCAGGCGAGGAGGGTCCTTGACAGGCTCGTCGGCTACGGCCTGAGCCCCCTGCTCTGGAAGAAGGTCCGGAGGGGCCTGAGCGCCGGCCGGGTGCAGTCCGTCGCCGTCAGGCTGGTGGTGGACAGAGAGAGGGAGATAGAGGCCTTCAAGCCCAGGGAGTACTGGAGCATCAAGGCCCTCTTCGAGGGGTCCGCACCTCCGGAGTTCGAGGCGAGGCTGCATAAATACAGCGGTAAACCGGTCATAAACAGGGAGAAGAACGAGTTCCTCCTCGGAGACGAGGCCTCGGCAAAGGCCCTGCTCGAAGAGCTGAAGGGAAAGGACTTCGTGCTGAGGGAGGTGGAGAAGAAGCTCAGAAAGCGGAAGCCCTCTCCACCCTTCATCACCAGCACCCTCCAGCAGGAGGCCTCAAGGAAGCTCAGGTTCACGCCCAAGAAGACGATGACCGTCGCACAGCAGCTGTATGAGGGGATCGAGCTCGGTGACGAGGGCTCGGTCGGCCTCATCACCTATATGAGGACCGATTCGGTCAGGGTGGCCAGAGAGGCGCAGGAGGCTGCAAGGGAGTTCATCAAAGAGAGGTACGGAAAGGAGTATGTACCCAGGAAGGCCGTCTCATACAGGGGGAAGGGACAGGTGCAGGACGCCCACGAGGCGATCAGACCGACTTACATGAACAGACCTCCGGAGGAGATAAAGGGGTTCCTCACCAGGGATCAGTATGCACTCTACAGGCTCATATGGCAGAGGTTCATGGCAAGCCAGATGTCACCGGCAGAGATCGAACAGACCACGTTCATCATCACCGACAAGGGGAAGGCCGGCGGCGATGCGCTGGCGGAGTTCAGGGCCTCCGGTGACGTGGTGAGGTTCAGAGGGTTCATGGCTGTGTATAAGGAAGAGCCACAGCCCGACGAGGCCGGCTCGAACGGCACGGATGAAGCGGCCTCCAGAGGGCTCCTCCCTCCGCTGAAGGAAGGCGAGGCCCTCGCGCTGAAGGACGTCAGCGCCACACAACACTTCACCCAACCTCCGCCGAGGTATACGGAGGCCTCCCTCATAAAGGCCCTTGAGGACAAAGGGATCGGAAGGCCGAGCACTTACGCACCCATCCTCTCCACCATCCAGGAGAGGAAGTACATAAAGAAGGAGGACGGCAGACTCAGACCCACCGAACTCGGCGTCCTGGTCAACGACCTCCTGGTGGAGAGGTTCCCCGAGCTTATAGACATTCGCTTCACCGCCAGGATGGAGGACGAACTCGACAGGGTCGAGGACGGCAGGCTCAAGTGGGTCACGGTGGTGAAGGAGTTCTATGATCCCTTCAACAAGGAACTCACCGAGGCGATGGAGACCCTCGGAAGGATAAGACCCAAGGACGAACCGACCGATCTCCTCTGTGAGCTCTGCGGACAGCCGATGGTCAAGAGGTGGGGCAGGCACGGCCGTTTCCTTGCCTGCACCGGGTATCCACGCTGCAAGAACACGAAGCCCCTGGACGAAAACGGTGACAGCACCCTCCCCGAGGAGACCTCCGAGAAGTGCCCGGACTGCGGCGCCCCGATGGTGATAAAACGCGGCCGTTACGGCAGATTCCTCGCCTGCTCCAACTATCCCGAATGCAAGGGCACAAGGCCCCTCGGCACAGGGGTAAGCTGTCCCCTCGACGGCGGTGAGATAGTGGAGAAGATGAGCAGGAAGGGAAGGGTCTTCTGGAGCTGCAGCAACTGGCCGGATTGCAGGTTCGCCTCCTGGTACAAACCGGTGCCCGAGAAATGCCCTGAATGCGGATCCCCCTACCTCCTGGAAAGGAAGGACAGGACCGGAAAGGTCGTGGTCGGTTGTCCCGAGAGGAGCTGCGGATTCAGAAGGGATAAAGACGGAGGCGGTGCAGGGGGAGACGGAGAGGAACGGCAGACCCCGAAGAAGATGACCCGCAAGGGCGGTTGAATCACCCTTCACTTTCAGAGCTGGAAGGCTCAAGAGGAGGCATGCGGCGAGGTGCATAGAGGGAGATGAAAAGACCTGAAAAGCTCTATCTCGTCGACGGAAACTCCTACATCTACCGTGCCTATCACGCGATAAAAGGGCTCCGCAGCTCGAAGGGTTTCCCCACCAACGCCATATACGGCTTCACCAACACGCTCCTGAAGATCCTGAGGGAGAGGCGTCCGGACGCGATCGCCGTCTCCTTTGACTCGCCTCTTCCGACAAAAAGACACAGGGTCTATGAAGAGTACAAGGCCCAGAGGCCGGAAACACCTGACGACCTCACACTCCAGATGCCCCACATAAGGAGGGTGATCGACGCCCTCAGGATAAAGACCTACGAGATACCCGGCTATGAGGCGGACGACGTCATCGCGACCCTTGCGGTCAAAGCGGCCTCTCAGGGCCTCGACGTCTATATCGTCACCGGTGACAAGGACATGCTCCAGGTGCTGGACGGCCGTGTCCGGATCTACGATCCCGTCAACAACCGGATCGTCGGCAGGGAGTACGTCGTCGAGAGGTTCGGGGTTCCTCCCGAGAGGATACCGGAGATCATGGCCCTCACCGGTGACAGCATAGACAACATCCCCGGGGTGAAGGGCATAGGGGAGAAGACCGCCTCCGAGCTGCTGAAGGCCAACACACTGGAAGAGATCCTCCGGAAGCCTGCACTCATAGAGAAGGAGAGGATCCGGAGGTTGATAGAGGAGAACAGGGGCTCGATCCTGATGAGCCTCGATCTCTCCAGGGTGGATACAGGTGTACCCCTCGAGCTCGACATCGAGGAGTGCAGGCTGAGGGAGCCGGACTGGGAGGAGCTCCTCGACATCTTCCGGGAGTTCGAGTTCACCACATTGGTGAAGATGATCCCCGCTGCAAGGGTCACCGGGAGGTACGAAACGGTGCTCGACCTGGAGAGGCTCAGGGAGCTCCTCCTTCAGGTGAAGGGGTCTCTCGCCATCGATATCATACCTTCGGGGGTGCACCGCGGTGCCGGACCCACGGGCATCGCCTTCTCTTTTGAGAAAGAAACGGGCTACTACATCCCCCTGGGGCATCATTACCTCGGGGCACCGAAGCAGCTTGATGCCGAAGCCGTCCTCCAGGTCCTTAAGCCCCACCTCGAGGATGGATCGATAGACAAGGCCGGGCATGACATGAAGGCCCATATCCTGAGGCTGAGAAAGGCGGCTGTAGATCTCGAGGGCAGACTCTACGACACCATGGTCGCCTCCTATCTGCTGAATCCGAACAGATCGAACCACAGCCTCGAGGAGACCTGTCTTGAGCATCTCTCACTGAGGAAGAAGGCCTTCAAGGAGGTGATGGCTAACCGCGCCTCCTTCGCGGAGGTGGACGTAGAAGAGGCGGCCGAGTATGCAGGGACGAACACCGCGGTGGTGCTGAAGCTCAAGGAGATACTCTTCAGGAAGCTCGGGGAGGATGGCCTCGAGCCCGTCTATTTCGAGATAGAGATGCCCCTGATACGGGTGCTGGCGGAAATGGAAGAGATCGGCATCAAGGTGGACGTCTCGCTGCTCGATGAACTTTCAAAGGAGCTGGAAAGGGAGCTCTCCTCCCTCAAGGAGCGGATATACCGCCTTGCAGGCAGGGAGTTCAACATAAACTCACCGAAGCAGTTGAGCACCGTGCTCTTCCAGACCCTCGGCCTCAAGCCCTCGAAGAGGACCAAGACGGGTTATTCCACCGAGGTTGGGGTCCTGGAAGAACTTGCCAGGGAGCACGAACTGCCGAGGGAGATACTGAACTGGCGGATGCTGAGCAAGTTGAAGAGCACCTATGTGGATGTGCTGCCGAGGCTGATCGATCCTGAAACGGGGCGGCTCCACACGACCTTCAATCAGACCGTAACAGCCACGGGCAGGCTGAGCAGCAGTGACCCCAACCTCCAGAACATACCCGTCAGGGGGGAGTGGGGGGAGCGGATAAGGCGGGCCTTCGTGGCCGAGGAGGGCTTCCACTTCCTCTCCGCCGACTATTCACAGATCGAGCTCAGGATACTCGCCCACCTCAGCAAGGACGAAGGTCTCATCGACGCCTTCACGAGGGACCTCGACATACATACGAGGACGGCGGCGGAGCTCTTCGGGGTCTCGGAGGATGCAGTGACCCCCGAGATGCGGAGGG